>JBGSIF010000202.1:0-5519 GCA_041742635.1 Phycisphaerales bacterium | reverse complement strand
GCGTCGTCGGCGGTGTCGTTGAAGATCGACCCATCGCCGGCGAATACGGTGCTGCCGTGCCCGGTCGCGTTCCTGCCCAGTACGCGTCGCCCGCCGCTTCCGGTCGCGTACCCCGTCCTTCTCACACCGTGGGCACCGTAGAACACACGGTCACTCAGTTCCGGGTGACGCCGTGCCTCCTCGTAGGCTGCTGCCGCGGCACTCGCGGTCGCCGACTCGATCCCGGCTCGCGCATTCGCCGGGACGACGATCGCCCCGACGATCGGCGTGCAGTTGGCCGGCTGGTTGGTTATCACGCCACGGAACAACTCCGAAGGCATTGAGATCCGTACCGCTTGGTCGCGCACGTCCGGCATGGAGACCCGCGCGACTGGAGCGGCTAGCACCACATCCTCGTGCCCCCGGCCAAGTCCGCCCGGTTGGCTCAGTACCGCCGCCGCCGCAAGGATCGATAGAAACACGAGCATGAGTACTCCAATCTGTGATTGTTCATCGCGCCCTACCCGGCGCATCCGATCAAGCCTCTATCATTCAAGCCGACTCACGACTGACACGCACGAGCGGCGATGTTGGTACCCCATTTCCACCCAGTTTCTCACGGACTTATCTACTCATACGCCATCCCCAACTCGCCGCCTGACTATTCCGCGCCAGGAATGCTCAAAATCCTGCTTCTCGGTCGATTGATATACTTTACATACCCTGAAGTATCAGTTTGCCGTGGTTCGCCCCTTCTGGCGGGTTCTCTAGCAACTTCGTCGAGTTTTCCCCGTTTGACACGACACCGATCTGTTCGGTTCCCGATGCCTACTCCCCTGACCATCCTCCCCGATCCCCCCCGGCCCCCCGCTCCGGTAGGGTTGATCGCTGGCGGCGGGCGACTCCCGATCATCATCGCCGAGGGGCTTCGGGCTGCCGGGCACCCCATCCACGCCCTTGGGCTGTCGAACCAGTTCGACCCCGTGCTGCCGTCGCTCTGCTCGACGTTCCGGACAGTCGGCGTGCTTCGCGTGGGAACATGGGGAAGAATACTCCATAAAAAAGGGGTATCGCACGCGATTATGGTGGGTCGTGTAGACAAAGCGAAAATGATGTACAGTCCGTGGCGCATTATCCAGAATGCTCCGGATTGGCGCACGCTGGTTTCGTGGTACAGTAAACTGCGGCATGATCGACGGTCGCACGCGGTGCTCGCGGCGATCGCCAACGAACTTGGCCGATGTGGGGTTCACTTGATCGACTCGACCGCGCCCATCCAGAGTTCGCTCGCCGAGGCGGGCGTGATGCCCCGGCGGCAGCCCTCCGCGGAGCAGCGCGGCGATATCGCCTTTGCCTGGCCGCTATTGGTACAAACACTCGTGCTGGATATCGGGCAAGCCGTGGCGGTGCGGAACCGCGACGTGATCGCGGTCGAAGCCGTCGAGGGGACCGACCGCATGATCGAGCGCGTCGCGCAGATCTGCAAAGCGACGGGGTGGACGCTGTGCAAAGGGGCGCGGGTGGGGCACGATCGGCGGAGCGATGTGCCGACGGTGGGGATCGCCACGATCGAGAACCTGCACGCCGCCGGGGGCGGCTGCCTCGCGCTGGCGGCGGGGGACGTGATCATGATCGACAAGCCCAAGATGCTCGCGCTGGCGGACCAACTCGGGATCGCGGTGGTGGGCGTGCCGCGGGCGCAGGCGTAAAAAACGGGCATCACGCCCGTTTTTTATGCTTGACGAATCAACTACTTCGGCTTGGCAGGTTGGGCGGCAGTTGCAAACCACGCGACAGGGACGGAAACAAGAGTTCGCCCGTCGGTATCGCGAACGTTCACGCGGGTCGCGCCGTCGGTCATTTCGCCCGCCGGGGACTTCTTCGAGCGCACGACCAACTTTGGGATCTTGGTTCGGTCCCCTTCGGGCCAGCGGAGTTCAGCAGTGATGGGCGCGGCGTCGGACTCAATGAAAATAGAAGCCGGCGCGCGGGCGGCGTCGCTTCTGGCGAAGAGCGTCATCACGACCTGGGTTGTGTCGCCGCGCAACACGGCGCCCGCCGGCTCTGGCCGCCAAGAAGGCAGCACGCGAACGGAAACAGGTAGTTTGATTTCCGGTCGATCCGCTGTGCCGGTCTCGATAATGATTTGACCGATATGTAAGCCGACGTCTGGGGATGGAATCGAGAATGTGTACGCACGAATCGTCGGTGTGTCTTCCGGCATGAATGGGCCTGCAACAGTTACGTTCGGCAGCGTGCATGTAACTTGTTTGAATGCAAGGCTCGTAGCCTCGGCGTCCGACCAGCGTGCCCAGACACGACCGGCTACCGGCTCGCCATCGATGGTGACGAAACGGTAGTGATCAGGAAAAATATCGAAATCGATATCCGCGGCGTAGCGGATCAGGCAGACGCCGCGTTGCTCGCGTGGTCCACTCGCATCATCCCAAGACGCGGTGAACATGGTGCTTTGTGCTTGCGCACCCATCGCTGGCGCGACCATGACCGAGAGCGTGAGAGTGGTCGATGCACCGGGCGCTACGACATCGTTCGAGAACTTTGCCGAAAGGCACCCGCATGTGGTCGTGACCACCTTAAGGCGAACGGTGTGCGGCGACGTATTGGCAAAGTTGATGCGGCGGTAGATCAGCGTATTGGCCTGAACAGTGCCGAGGTTCTCGGGATCGCCCGTGACGGCTTTGAGGCACTCGAGTTGGGTTTGAATCAATCGCTTATTTGGTAGTGTGCCTTCATCGGGGATAGGCGGCGTGTTTGTAGTTAGATTGGCAACTTGCGCGACACACATGCCGAGGGGCAGGAGCAGAGAGGCGATCAAACTAATCGTGTGTTGCGAACGTATCATGGACTGGCTTTCGGTAGATCGGAGCGCAGCCCGGCGGGTTGGGCCGGATCGACAGGCGGGGGGACGAGCCGCGGCATGAGGAGCGTTTGCTCGAATGGGAGCCGATTGTCGCGGTAAAAATCGTAGATCGTTCGGGATGGTGGGATTGGAAGGAAGAACTGATACTCTGGGATCTCTTTGTTGAATGAGTAGATCTTTGTCATCATGAGTTCGGGCGAGTACGAACCCGACGCAGAAGTGGCACCAAGCGGAGCGAAAAAGAGCGATGGGTCGCTTTCGAGCACGCGATAGATTTGATGGCGTTCGAGGGCCGAACGCAGCGCTGTAAGATCGGGAGCGGAGATGCCCTGCGCAACTCCAGCGAGTTCGCGGGAACGCTCGCGGTAGGAAACAGCATTATGAACGGTTCCCCAAGCATTTTTATCATGCTGGGTCGAAGTAATTGAGTAGAGGCATCTGAGGCCGAGTTGAGGCACCCAAGCATCGTCGATGCGTGTGTACGCGATTGTTTCGAGACTTTCAATCGGTACGCCGATATCGTCACGAATAGTGCGGATAATACGGGGTGCATAGCCATGTTCGGCATCGACCCGGACTTCGAATCGCACATCGGTCCCGAAGAGAGGAACGACAGCGCTGATCATCGGCCAGGGTTCGTCGGCGGTTGGTTCGCTGTAACGCACCGAGCTTGCTCTGGCGAACACCTCATGAAGACGAGAATGCCTCTCAAAATCGCAGTAGCGTCCGATGAAATGAAACGGGGATGCAACGGCAAGCATGTCGTTGTCATTGTAACCGACTTTGCCGTCAATAACATTCGTATCGACAGCAAACATGCGTTCGTCGTTCGCCCGCTGAAAACGCCAGACGCGGAGCACGCCGCTATCACTATCCTGTGCTTCCCAATAAGGATACTCTGCCCTGGTATACCAATCGCCGTACTCACCGATGGCATTTCTGCGAATATTTGATCGAATCCAAGTTCCGTCTACCAATGTTTGGTGGAGAATAACATTCCACTCAACAGAACGGATCGAACCATCGTAGATTTCGAGTGCCGCAACAAGTGCTTGAGCGCGATGATCGCGCAAGAGGGTCGTGTTATGCTCATGCTGGATCTGAGGAGCGTTGGTAGCAGGATCTTTGACATCAGTTGTAGTAGTAATGATCGCCAGCGATAGAACGACAGTTACAACAATAGGCACACCTCTAAAGAACATTGGCTATTCCAAGATGATATGGATGTCATTACGGTGTTGTTTCGCACTGAACTATTTTGCACGGCGATCCAGTTGTAGGGTAAGCGACCGGCGTTGGGCAGCCGCATCCGTTCGGGCCTGCGTTGCCGCCAACGGTGCATGCAGGCGTTGCCTTCTGACCGCAATCTACCGAGATTCCAGTGCCAGCAGATGCGCCGCAGGTGTCTGTTGCTACGGTCTTTTTGCAGATATTTGCCACAGTTGCTCCTCCTGAACAAATCTCACAGGTTCCCGAACAAGTAGGCGGCGTAGCACCATCGGAGACGCACCCGCGGATATCGCCAGTGGAAGTATCAATACTAACCGAGTTCTTCGGACAACCATGGACGTACTCGACACATTTGTATCCAGAGACCGACCAAGCGGCTTGTTCGACGCTCGAGTTATCCCATAGGACGATGACATGGATCGGCTCATCGTCGGGCTCAGGACTCGGCTTAGGCATCGCCGCGGACGAGGCAGAAGCGAGGAACAACGCGACGCAGCCATGGGAAACCCAACTGGTACGTTTCATGACAACTCCTTGTCTCTGGACATTGGGGGTGTCGGTCGGCAAACATCGCCGACCACTCATGTACACAAATCAGTACGGGCAGAATGCGTCCGAGTTGCGGCCCTTCCATCCATCCATCCATCCATCCATCCATAAGTGCTTGAATACGAGTCTGTTGCGAGCACGAAAATAGATCTCATAAATTTTCTGCAAGGAGCCAAAAAACCTGGCAGGCAGGTGGCACCGGATAAGCGTGCCACCGGATGAGGCTTTGCACATCCGGTGTTCGCGCATGTGGTGCGGGGAAGCACCGGATGCTCAAAAGCAGCATCCGGTGGCACGTATCATCAATGCCACTTGCCGTGACAAACCCAGCAACGGGCACGGACACGAGCGTTCGCCCGTATATATCGCGCCCACCGACGCGGCTCGCGCCATCGGTGAACCTGCCTGCCGGAGATGGGCAGGTTCACCCGCACCAAACCAACTCAGCATCCCTCGAAAAAATGGCCGAGAAACTCGAAGTAGTCCGCAGAGTCCACCGTTCCGTTCCCGTTATAGTCGCCCGCGTACGTACCGTTTGAATACTCTGTGATGAACGCGAAGAAGTCCGCCGAGTCCACGTTCCCGCTGCCGTCGAAGTCCGCGGTGCAGACGGTGAATCGGAAGAAGTCTGGATCACCAACCCCGCCTTCGCCATCAAGGTTCGTAGCCCAAGATGAGAACGAGATGTATCGTCCATTCTGAGAGATCCGGGCGAACTCACTCCTCTGGTCAGCAGAACCTGAACCTGCCCACCTCCGGTGGACAGTGTCAATATATCATCGTCGGCTGGCCTCGAACTGTTCGGGGCTGAGATAGCCGATGCTGCCGTGGATTCGTTGGCGGTTGTAGAACACCTCGATGTATTCGAAGATCGCGGCCC
>JBGSIF010000201.1:0-3587 GCA_041742635.1 Phycisphaerales bacterium | reverse complement strand
ACCGCCGCCACCGCCGCCTTCGCGGGGCTTGGCTTCGTTGACGGTGAGGTCACGACCATCGACGTTCTTGCCGCTCAGAGCGGCCATCGCGGCGCGGGCGTGCTCGTCGTTGCTGAACTCGACGAACGCGAACCCGCGGGGGCGGCCGGTTTCGCGGTCCATGACGAGCGAGGCGGAGGAGACTTCGCCGTGCTGGGCGAACAGGTCGCGGAGTTGCGCTTCGGAAGTGTTGTACGACAAGTTACCAACATACAGTTTCATATGCGTGAATCCCTAGCCCGAATGAGTTGAGAAGATGCACCGGTGCTTGGCTCGGGCCGAGAAAGCGACGGGAGTCGTGCGAGACTCGACCGACAGGGCCGGGCCAGAACGCGGACAGGTTGAGTATAGGCAGGCAATACGGCGTCGCCAAGTCCTACAGCCCCCGCTTGGGAAGCCAGAGTTCCAGGAAGATGGCGACGAGCGTGAGGGCGTTTGTCGCCGAGTACGCCGCGCCGCCGGCCATGATCATGTACACCGCCGCGGCGTACTTCCGTGCGATCCACCAGCCCCCGATGTCCATCAGCAGGCCCGCTCCGGCAACGCCGATCAGCACACCGATGATCGAGCGCGGCCAGCGGGTCAGCACGAGCAGCGCCCCGAGCGCCACGCTCATCGTCGCGAGGCTAATCGCGTGGGCATGGGTGGACTTGGTCAGGATCTGGAGCGGCGGTGGATCGATGCGTTTTTCATACGCGATTTTCTTCACGCCTTCGAGGTTGTGCAGCGGCCAGCCCCCCCACTTCTTGGCCGCGCTCCCGGCGGGGGCTTTGGCCGCGATCTCTTCGGCCCCCTTCGCCGAGTGACAACTCAGGCAACTGCGGGCGATGATCTCGATCGGCGCGGCGTCGCCGAGGTCGATGCTGTCGTACTCCTCGATCAGCCGGGGGTTGCCGCCGACGGGGCGTTTTCCCGCGGCGTCTTTCTTACCAAGCAGCCAGTCCATCAGCGCGTCGCGGGACGCGGCGGGGAGGACGGGGGAGGCTGGGGGGGCGGGGGGGGCGGGGTGGCCGCGTTCGAGAGCGGTGACGAATGGGGCGGGCACGAAGACGCCGTGGTATGCCCCCTTCACGTCGGTGATGGAGACGCCGGGCTGCCCATCGCGGTTTTGGTGATGATCGACGATGAGTTGGAGTGAGGTGGCCAGGCCGATGCCGAAGACCACGATCAGGCAGGTGAGGCCGAGCCGTGATGCGACGGAGAGGTGGCGGAGCCGGAACGCCGGCACGAAGGATGGATCTGGAGGGGCGGATGGCATGGGCGGATCATACAGCCGCCAAGGCGGGGCGGGGGACGCAGATACCGCGCGAGAGGCACGGACATCAACCTAATATTGGAGCATAACCGGAGGAACTTCGCGCGGATTCTGCGCGAACGCGCACGGACCGCGGGCTGCCTTTTGGCGCGCCGGCCAGAAATGGCTGAAAACCTTGGCAGAATCTCGGAGATTCGTGGCAGAATCTCAGAGAACCTTGGCAGAGCGGCGGAGATTCGTGGCAGAATCTCTCAGAACCTTGGCAGATTCTCCGGGAACCTTGGCAGAATCTCCGAGATTCGTGGCAGATTCTGCCAGAACCTTGGCAGAATCTCGCAGCAACTTGGCTGCGTCGGCGCAAAACTTGGCTGTGTCTGACAGAAACTTGGCTGTGTCTCGGAGAAACTTGGCTGCGTCTGAGCGAATCTTAGCGGTGCTCCGCAGAAACTCAGCCGCGGCCGACCCCACCCGCGGGGCAACCGCATCATTATCGATCGCGAGGATGTGAACGCGGAGGCCGCGGAGAGCGCCGAGAACGAAACACGTCGAATCCAGTTCTGGTTTCAAACTCGTTTCTCACTCCGCGATCTCGGCGTACTCCGCGTTCAGTGCTTTCGTGGAGAATGCGGTTGCCCTCGCCCCTCCCGCCCCGCCGCCTCACCCGCCCTCCCCACCCGAAGACACCGAAGTCGAAGACGACTTCGCTGCCACGGAAGACTTCAGAGCCACCTGCCGCCACCCTAGCACCCCACTTGGTAATGGTTCAAGTAGTCGAAGTAGTCTTGCGTATTCGTGACACCATCTCGATTGAAGTCCGCGGCCGCGTTGAAGAAATCAACAAGGAAGTCAAAGAAGTCTGTCGATGTAACAGCGTCGTCCCGGTTGTGGTCGGCGCGGCAGCACAGGCGAGGAGTTCCGCACGACCCGACCGAGCGCACCGTCAATGTAATCGAGCCGGGTGAGCAAGAGCCGAATGATGCAACGGCTAACATATACGTCCGCCCAACCTCTGAACACCAACGTACGGTCGACATGTTCTCATTGATACAGCCCGGACCCGGCCTGTTTTCCATCTCCACGCAGTGAAGATCATTGCACGGCCCGCACAACACGGCAATCACTGTTTCGGCCCCCGTCTCGAAGTGACACGTCGTCGCTTCCATCATCGAACCATCGCCCACGATCGAGTACCACAGCGTCCGATTCCCCGGGATCGCTTGTGGGCACAAACGCGCGACCGGTATGTCATCGGTCGCGCACAAGTTCGTCGTTTGAATCGGTACCCCGAGTTGCGTAATCGCCTGCGCACCGTCGCACGCATCGTTAGCGGGCCGCGTCTGGCACGGCGAATCAGCGCAGGTCGTTCCATTGCCAAGGTACCAGCCGTCGCTTACCATGCATTGATCGAGCGTCAGCACCTCGCACGTACCGTTCGAGAAGAGGCAACCGCCGGTTGGTGGCGGCAGCGCCGGGGAGTAGAGACCGACACGAACATAGCCTTCGTGCTGCTTGACCAGCGATGCAACCTCGACAACATACTCATGGCCGCTGGAAAGTCCGTTCAACGTCAGTGCCGCCAGAAACGGGCCGCCGTCTTCCAAACCGATGCTGCATCCCATTTGAACGAGGGCCCCGCACGGCGGAGCGCCCGCGGCACGGTACACCGCCAGCGCGGTAAACTCGACAGGCGTTGGGCTGTTCGCAGTCGTGATCGTCACCGTTGCCGCCGGTGCGATGAAACGAAACCAGACGGTACCGCCGCCGCGCCGCTGGGCGGGAACATCGCACCCAAATGGCGGGTCCGTCGGATTCGACGTCGCGCCGCGAGTGATCACCGTGAACTCTTGATTACATGCTACGAGCGGCGCAGTAATACACTCGTCGCTGAACATGATGCTCGGCTGCGACTGGGCGCGACACGCCATGATTGAAAGTGTGATAAACACAGACAATAGAATGCTGTTCATGCGATTCATTGTTACTCCTTGCTGCTAAGGGGGTGGCCACGTCGGTCGGAGCCGAGTTGTCCAGACTGGAGGATTTTGAGTTTGGTCAAAGTACCGATATGTGTGCTGATCTGGATCTGGACAGGTGGCCCGGAAGTCGTGACAGGTGGACAGGTGGCCCGGAAGTCGTGCCACCGATGTCGTCGTGCTGTCCTGAAAAATACGAGTTGGGCTCACGCGGCGGGGGTCAGTTGAACGTTGAAGCCGAGGGATTCGAGCCGTTTGACGATCGACTTGACGGCCCGGTCGGGTTTGAGTTGGTCGAAGAAGCCGGCGCCGAGTTCCTT
>JBGSIF010000200.1:0-3226 GCA_041742635.1 Phycisphaerales bacterium | reverse complement strand
AGGTCGGCGATCAGGTCGGCCTTGTTAGCGGCGTTGCGGACATCGTCACAGACGATCGTGATGCCCTTGGTTTTCTTAAGGCGTTCAAGGGGTTCGGGATCGAGATCGACGGCGACGGCGCGGGCACCGGGGAAGAGGGCGACCCATTGGCGGGCGATCGCGCCGCCGCCGGAGAAGTCCTCGCCGAGGACGCGGGGCGAGCCGGCGTGGATGGCGCGGAGAAAACGGGCGTCACGAGCGGGAGCCTGGGCGCAGAGTTCGTAGAGGTCGTATTTGTCGAGCATGGTGAGCAGGGGGAATCGGCGTTATGGGGTGCCGGCGCGCACGGTGAGGATGGAGCATGGGGCGTTGCGGAGAACGCGTTCGGCGGTGGTGCCCAGGAGGACGTCGGCGAGGTCGGAGCGGCCGCGGGTGCCCATCACGAGGAGGTCGGCGTTGTTCTGAGTGGCGAAGTCGGTGAGGGCGCGGCCGTCGCTGGAGTGTTCGAGGAGGTGCAGCGCGGGCTTGATGAATGACGCGGCATGGCCGAGGTCGGCGACGGCGGCATGAAGGCGGCCGCGGAGGGCGTCGCGGTACTTAGCCTGGAAATCGGGGGAAGCCTCGGGGCACGAGGTGAAGTAATGGAGTTTCGTCCAAGGCGGCGAGAAGACGTGGACGACGTGGAGCGCGGCATTGTCCTGTGCGGCGACGCGGATGGCGGTTTGGAGGGCGTCGAGCGACGTCGGGGAAAAATCGATGCCGACGACGATGGTGCGGAACGGGCCGGTGTGCGAGTCGTCAACAAGTAGGACGCGGCAGGGTGCGGAGCGGACGCACGCTTTGGCGAGTTCGCCGATGCCGTGGTCGGCACGGTGCGCTGTGGCTTGGGATTGGCGGCTGGAACCGTGGATGCCCATGACCAGCAGGCTCGTGTGCGTATCACGTACCGCGCGGAGGATCGAATGGGCTTCGTTCCCGATGACGATATCGATGGGGATGTCGGCAGCGGCGAGGGAGCGGTCGCTGGCGCGGAACTTCTCCCAGGCGCGTTTGGCGTCGGTCGTCAGGCCTTGCTGGATGTCTTTCTGATAGGGAGAAAGAGCCTCTTCGAGATCGACCACGACGAAGGTATCGATCACATGGATCGCGCGAAGGGAAGAACGGTTCCAGGCGGCGAGGCGTGCGGCTTGTCGCAGCGCGCTGGCGGAGCAGGGGGTGAAATCGATGCCGACGAGGATCGAGGCGAGTTGGTCCATGGTGCGTACTCCTGCGGGTTCGGATCGCTGCGAGATCGATGGTACGCGTGCGAGCGATGGGGGCGGTTGGAACCCGTGCGGCCTGCGCATGGCGGCTCAGGCTTGTGATCGAAGGATGAGGCGGTCGATCGCGCGTGCGGCGGCTTGGGTGGTATCGGGTGCGCGGGGTGGGCCGGCGTGCAGGCAGGTGACGTGGCCGACTTTGCGTCCCGGGCGTGATGCTTTGCCGTAGAGATGTACATGCGCCCCTTCGACGCCGAGCATCTTATCGAGCGGGGGGGCGTCGCCGATGAGGTTGTGCATGACGCACGGGCTTCGCAGCGACGTGTCGCCCAGAGGCCAACCCAGGACGGCGCGGAGGTGGTTCTCAAACTGACTCGTGACGGCGGCGTCGATGGTCCAGTGCCCGGAGTTGTGGACGCGGGGGGCCATTTCGTTGGCGAGGAGTTGGCCGTCGTGGACGAAGAACTCGACGGCGAGGGTGCCGATGTATCCGAGAGTGTCGATGATCTTTCCGACGGCGGCTTGGGCGCGGGTGCGAACAAGATTGGAGACACCGGCGGCTGGGGCGCGAGACGTGCGGAGGATCCCCTCGCGGTGGACGTTCTCGGTGAGGGGGTAGAACGCACGGGAGCCGTCTTTGCCGGCGACGGCGATGAGGGAGACTTCACGCTCGAACGTGATGAACTGTTCGAGGATGAGGGCGGCGGGGGAGTTGCCGCGTGCCGCGGTCGGAGCGAGTGTGGCCACGGCGGAGTGGATGTCGGTCTTGCGTCGCAGCACGAGTTGGCCTTTGCCGTCGTAGCCCATGCGGCGGGTCTTGAGAACGGCGGGGAGTCCGATGGTGCTGATCGTCGCGTCGAGTTCGTGCTGGGAGTCCACGGGGGCGTAGGCGGGGACGCGGAGGCCGACTCGCTCGAAGAGTTGTTTTTCCAGCAGGCGGTCTTGGGCCGTACGCAGGCTGTTGGCGTTCGGGTAAACTTCAAGCCCCAGAGCGGCGAGGCGTTCGAGCGCGGCCACCGGGACGTTCTCAAACTCGAACGTCACCGCGTCGAGTCCGTTGGCGAACCGGCGGAGTGTGGGGGCGTGATTGAAATCGCCGACGATGAGTTCGCCGACAGCGGCGGCGGGGGCATCGGGGGCTGGGTCGAGGAAGCGGAAGGAGAGTCCAAGAGGGATGCCGGCAAGGGCGATCATGCGGCCGAGTTGTCCGCCGCCGAGGATACCGATGGTCATGCCGATCCTCCGGCGTGTGTGGAGGCGGATGAAGTGGGCGGGGGCCGGCGGGGGTCATGATCGGCGAGGACGGCGGCGGTTTGGGCTTCGCGCCGGGCACGAACGGCGTGTCGGACTTCGGCGTGCTTGACGCCCAGGATCTGTGCCGCGAGGATGGCGGCGTTGATCGCGCCGGCTTTGCCAATGGCGAGCGTGGCGACGGGGACGCCGGCGGGCATCTGGACGATGGAGAGCAGGGAATCGATGCCGTGAAGGGATTTGGATTCGACGGGGACGCCCAGAACGGGAAGGACGGTTTGAGAGGCGGTCATGCCGGGGAGATGGGCCGCTCCCCCTGCACCGGCGATGATGACTTCGATGCCGCGGGCCTCGGCGTCGGCGGCGTACTGCATCAAGAGGTCCGGCGTGCGGTGGGCCGAGACGACGCGGACTTCGTGCGACACGGCGAGTTCGTCGAGCATCGCCGAAGCGTGCTGCATCGTCTCCCAATCGGAGCGAGAACCCATGATAAGGGCGACGAGTGGGCGCGACGGTGAGGTCATGCTCGCGTGCTTTCGGGTGGGTCAGGAGTGAGAGGGGGAAGCGGGGACGTGGGATGTTTCGGTCAGCCCGCCGACGATGCTCATGCCCAGCGGGACGCCGACGAACGCGCCGGCGAGCCAGTCGAGGGGGACGAGGCGAGCGAGGGGGAAGAGTGTGCCGGCGAGGGCGGAGCGGAGGAGGGCGGGTTCGGTGGTGGTCGATGTTCTTCTGGG
>JBGSIF010000199.1:0-4110 GCA_041742635.1 Phycisphaerales bacterium | reverse complement strand
CTGTGCATGCACCCGCCGCACCAGCCGCTGCGCCAGCACGGCGCTGAGAGACGCGCCGACGAGATACGGCTCGACACCAAGGTCCACCAGCCGCGTCACCGCCGTCGCGGCGTCTGATGTGTGGAGCGTCGAGAACACAAGATGTCCGGTCAGGCTCGACTGGATCGCGATCCGGGCGGTCTCCGCGTCGCGGATCTCGCCGACCATGATCACGTCGGGATCCTGCCGCAGAATGTGGCGAAGCCCGCTGGCGAACGTGACGCCCTTCTTGCTGTTCACCTGGGCCTGACTGATCGACAGGCCGATGGTGGCGAGTTCGTATTCGATCGGGTCCTCGATCGTGACGATGTTGAGCCCGCAGTCGCGGTGGCGTGCGGCGGGCGCGCCCGCGGTCGGTATCGATGCGAGGTGTCGGAGCGTCGCGTACAGCGTCGTGGTTTTGCCCGAGCCGGTCGGGCCGGTGACGAGCACGATCCCGCTGGACCGCGACGCGCGATCGAGAAACGGCCCGCGCACGTCCGGGGGCATGCCCAGTGAATCGAAGTCGTCGAGGTGACGCCCTTTGGCGTTGTCAAGCAGGCGGATCACGACGCGCTCGCCGTAACTGGTGGGAAGCGTGCTGATCCGCAGGTCGATGGCTCTGGCGCCGGCCTCGTGCGAGTCGGACACTTCGAATCCAACAGCCGAATCCGAAGGGCTGCTGGTTGTATCGTATAACTCAGTCCCGCCGTCGCGGCTGATCCTTCCGATCGTCACGCTCGCGCGACCGTCCTGCGGTACACGGCGCTCGGCGATGTCCATGCGCCCCATCACCTTCACGCGGCTCACCACCGCCGAGGTGAGCCGTATCGGGAGTTCCCGCACCGTCTGGAGCACCCCGTCGATGCGATAACGGATCAGCGTTCGATCCGCCAGCGGCTGCACATGTACGTCACTCGCGCTCCGCGCCAGCGCCTCGAAGAGCAGTGCGTCGACGAGCCGGACCAACGGGCTCTTGCCGTCGATGGCGAGCAGGTCGCGGTCCGCGATCGTGAGCAATCGATCGATCTCTTCGGGAAGCGGAGATTCGAGCGCTGACATCGCGCGGCGGTCGTCGATTGCGGAACGCTCGCCGATCCGGGCGTACGCCTCGTCGATCGCACGCGCGAGCCCTTCCGCCGACATGACCTCGACGCGCACCGGCACCCCGAGCCTCGCGCGAACATTCAGGATCGCCGACGCGGGAGTGGTTGAGGCGATCATCAACCGGTCCCCGGCAAATGAAGACGTTGCCCCCTCGGGATCAACGTCGGTCACGCGCCCCGCGCTAAGCAACAGGTGCGAGCGCGCGAAGTCTCGCGGGATCAATCGCACAAACTCGTCGCTCGGCACCACTCGCACGACACCCTCCTCCGGTTTACCGGATCATCCGCGGTTCGAGTTCCGGGGCACCGTCCATGACGTTCGCGTGTGAGGCTCCTGCCTTGAGCGAACTCAGGTACTTCAGATCCTCGAAGGTCGAATGACGCATGATATCGGCACGCAGAAACACATAAAACCGGTTGCGGCTCCATGATTTCGAGCGACTCTTGAACGCCTCGCCGAGTACCGGGATCGAACCGAGCAGCGGCACGCGCGACTCGGTCTCTCCCTCCGTTGTGAGTTCGAGCCCGCCGACCGCGATGGCAAAGCCGTCCGGGAGCATCGCGTTGCTCGACACATTACTGGTCTGCCGCGGCGGGGGAACGAACTGGCTCGCGGCGTTGCCGACAAATGCACTGAGTTCGATGCTGTACTCCAGCACTAGCGAGTCCCCGTCGGCGACCTGCGGACGAGCCGTGATCACCGTCCCGGCGCTCGACGACCCACCCACGGAGTTTGTCGTCACGTTGTTCGACGTGCTCACACTCTGGAACGGCTGCTCAATCACTGAGTTCAGCACGGCCTGCTGGTTGTTCGCCACGAGCACCTGCGGGGTGCTGACCGATCGGCCCTTGTTCAGCGACTCCAGCGCACGGATCACCGCCGCAAACTCGCCCGGGCTGAGCAGCAGCCCCGTGCCGCCAGCCCCGGTCGATGTTCGGCTACCGACCTGACTACCCGCGGCACTCAACCCAAAGAGCGACGAAAGTCTGAGCAGCGAATCAGCGGACAAGTTGATCTGCCCTTCGAGTTCGATGCCGAGATCTCGCGACTGACTGTCGCTGAGGCTCACCACCACGGCCTGCACCAGCACCTGTGGCTGTCGTACATCGAGTTGCTGGATCAGCCGCTCGATCTGCGAAAGCACACGCGGCTCACCCACCGCCACGATTGCGCTCGTACCCTCATCGGCCGTAAGCACAACTTCAGGCTCACTCGAAAACTCGTCACCGGCCGATCGTCGCTGACCGCGTGCGAGACGAGCGCCTCGCGTCGCCGGCAACGGACGCGACGCATCAGTACCCAACCGGTTGTCGGCTTCTTGTGATTCCGCGTCTCTCGGCGCGGTGCCGGACGTTGACGATGAGCGGACCTGGTCACGTGGCAACGAGTCTGAGCCAGCGAAGTCTCCGCCTCGGCTCTGCCGGTCAACCGGCGAGTCCCGACCCGCCGTTTCGTCGAGCGTCCCCGTCGCCACCACCGCCTGCAGCACGCCCAGCAGGTCGTTCACGCTGCGATTCTTGATCTTGAATACTCGCATCGCGCGGCGCTCGTCGCTCGGAGCGCTCTCGATGCGATCAAGCAGGGCGGCGATCTGCTCGTGCTCGCTTGGTGTGGCGACGACCATCAACGTTCCGCTGTTTCGGTTCTCAACGACGGACCACCGCGCGATGTCGTTGCTTGATGAAGCCACGGTCGCTTCGATCTGCCTCGCGAGCTCGCCCGTGTCCGACCGCCCCGAGGCGTAGGTGCGCGCGATCGCAGACTCCTTCACGTCCATCGACACGATCACGCTCCGCCAGTGTTCGTGTTTGCCTTCCGGCGCGACAACGATCACCGCGGAGCCGTCCGGCGAAGTCAGCAGTTCGCCCTCCGTCTTCGACCCGGCGACCGCGTCCTGCCTTGACACCAGTTGCCTCGCCCGCTCCGCTACCACGGCCGCATTCAAGTTCGTCGTCCGCACTTCCAACGTGCTCACCCGACGCTGGGCGTGTCGAGCAGCGCGATCAGCGCCAGCGCCTGCTCAACGCGGCCGCTCAGGTCTGCGATCAGAATGCGATCGGTACCCAGGACATTCAGATTGCCGCCTACGCTGCCGCTCGTTCCTCCTCCTGATGATTTCGATAATACTTGTCGAACTGCATCCAAAAAATCTTTCTCTTTGGTGGTCCGGTGCAGCAGTTCCCGGCTCACGATTACGAAGCCCGCCGAAGGTGCTGCCGGCACGGCGTCGTAACCTAGCGCCGGTTCGACTCTCGCCAGGCCCGACGCGGCATCGACGCGAACCACGCTGAGCACATTATCATGCCCCGGCGTGCGGATGGTGGTAAACCCTCTTGTTGCGAGCAGCCGATTTGTGAGATGCCAAAGTTCCTGATCACTGATTCCAGCCCCGAGACGGAGTGTGACGGTTCCTTTGAGTTGTGAGGAGTCGTACTCCAGATTCATTTTCAAGCGCTGCGCGGCCAGATCAACAAGCCGGGCCAGATCAACTTGCTCCGAGAGCGTCACTGTCGCAGGCAATGCTGGGCCACTCGGCTGCGCGACTACCAATACAGCGCAACCCATGACCAGACATGGGCTTAGCACGCCAATCAGATGTGTTGAAAGCGATCTCGACACTACCAGTACCTCGGATCCTGCCAGTATTCCACACTTCCGTGTGGATCATACCAATACGCAACAGCCTTGTGAGCAATCGCGGAAAAAACACAAAATTCCTTTCCACATTCCAGCAATGTGCCTTGACAGGACACGTATTTTCTAGCATCATGTTTCTGCAACTCATCTGTGATTGTTGAATATGCGCAAATATTCCTGTTTACGCGGTGCGAGAGTCGGAGCGAGGCCCTGGCCGGCCCCCAAGTTCTGTGCCAGGTGCTATGAGGGTCGGTTGATGGTATCGGTCCCGCGGCTGGGCGGGGGGGTGTTTGGTTCCTGCGCCATTGAGGGCATGCGGCCCAGTGCTCGGCGGGCCCTCGGGGGTGG
>JBGSIF010000198.1:0-1686 GCA_041742635.1 Phycisphaerales bacterium | reverse complement strand
CACGCCACACCCACTCACCCCGCCTCAGCCGTGACGGTGGCCCCCGTCGAGGTGTTGTCTCGCACGGGGCTGGTGTGGGGCGAGCACGTCCACCTGGCGATTGCTCGCCGGCCCGAGCCATGATCATGCGGCGGATCCATGGCGGCACCATCCCGCTCGGATGATCAGACTACACTCCTTGCCGAACAACACTTCGACATAACGGTTAGCCCCCCGATCAGTCATTGCGAACGTCCACGCTTCCTCTCATTTCGCAGCGGAAGTTTTCCGGAGCACGCCGACATGCTTCCCTGTCCCCCGAACGCCATTGTCATGCCAAGCGATTCACTCCTGCCGGTTCACGCCGGGGCAAGCGGAGGGGGCCGGGGGGTCGGGTCGGGTGGGGGGAAGGGGGGGGGCGGCCCGACCCGGCGCGCGTTTCTTCGGTCCGCAGGAGCCGCTGCCGTTGTGGTGGCCGCGGCACCACGCATCGTCCTGGCATCGAACAAGTCCGGTCGAGACCCGATCGTGCTGGGGGCGGACGATCACAAGTACGAGGTGATCCACGACTGGGCGCAACTCCCGGCGGACTCGGGGCTGGCGTTCGGCAACACGCACGGCGTCGCGGTGGATTCCCAGGGGCTGATCTACATCAAGCACACGGTCCACGCCTCGGCCACCAAGCCCGACGCCGTTTGTGTGTTCGATCCCGACGGCAAGTTCGTTCGATCCTGGGGCGCCGAATACAAGGGCGGCGCCCACGGGCTGCACCTGCACAAGGAAAAAGAGGGCGACTTCCTTTACCTCTGCGACCAGGCCCGCGGCGTGGTCGATAAAACCACCCTCAACGGCGAGCGCGTCTGGTCCAAAGGGTGCCCGATGGAATCCGGGGTTTACAACAACCCCGCCGAATACCACCCGACCAACATCGCCATGATCCCCGCTGGACTTCCCGCCCCGTACGATACCCGCGCCGGTGAGTTCTTCGTCGCCGACGGATACGGCAAGAGTTGGATCCACCACTACAACGCCAAGGGCGATTACTTGGGCTTCTGGGGCGGCCCCGGCGGCGAACGCGGGCAACTCTCCTGCCCGCACGGTCTCATGGTCGATGCACGCGACCCCGCCAGCCCCATGCTCGTCGTCGCCGACCGTTCCAACGCACGCCTCCAGTTCTTCACCCTCGACGGGCGTCACATCAAGTTCGTCAAGGACGAAATGAAGGCTCCCTGCCACTTCGATACCCGCGCCGGCACCCTGCTTGTCCCAGACTTGCAGGCTCGCGTCACCCTGCTCGACAAAGACAACAAACTCATCGCCCACCTCGGCGACGGCCAGAACTACGACCTCCGCGGGCAACCCCGCGAACAGTTCACTCCAGGCAAGTTCATCGCCCCGCACGGCGCGATCTTCGACAAAGACGGCAACATCTTCGTCGTCGAATGGGTCGAGGTCGGCCGCGTCACCAAACTCCGGAAGGTCTAGCCGCCGACCGGCGCACGGGTCATCGACCGAAGCGTTCGGTTCCGTGTGACGCCCAGAGAAGCGTGGATCGACGATTCGCTCGGTCCATTCCGTCGTACACTGCTTCCGGGCGGGACCGCGGAGATTGCATATGCGTACCGACCGGATGCGTGAGAGCCAGAACGTCGACGACCGCCGCGGCCAGCGAGGTGGTGGTGGCCGGGGTGGAGTGGGTGGCGGGGG
>JBGSIF010000197.1:0-2393 GCA_041742635.1 Phycisphaerales bacterium | reverse complement strand
AAGGTGCGTCGGCCTTTGTGATGAAAGGCGCGTCGTTCACACCACCATCATCGCCGGGGGCCACACCTTGCGCCACTCGCAGTCTGTTCGCGCCGCACACGCGCCGAACGCCGCGCCGCCGGGCTTATCTGAATGGCATTCTCGTGCTTTTGACGAGGACATCGGTGCTTTGGGACGGCGGGTGGCCCGACCGTGCCCCGACCTTTGTGGAGTCTTCGGAACAAAGGTCGTGCCTCGGTGAAACCGGACCCGCGCGAAGACGCGACCTGGTTCCGAAGACGGAACAAGGTCGTGCCACCTGCCACCTGATAATTTCTCAGTCCCCTGGAGCTCGGATTGATTTGAAGGCAGGAGTCTGGAGGTCGGCAAGAGCGTCGCCAGCGAAGTGGCTTGCGTAGGTAGTCGAATCGAATCCCGTCATCGTGACGCCAGCAACGCGAAGCGCCGAGAACACTCGGGATGCGGCATTGATCGCAATCGGGATCAGGTTTAGGTACACCTGATGCGCGGGATAGCGTTCGCGAGCAGCGTGCGCCCTGATCTTGGCGAAGGCGCAGTCTTGTTCAAAGAGCACAGCGAGAGCCGCTGGATCTTTGATCCGTGATTCAGACTTAGGCATGGTCAGGCGGGCTCTGAAGTCATCCCACCGAACGTAGTACTCCGAGACCCGTCCTTCTCCGGCCACGAGGCGATAGCCCACGAGCAGAAAGGCGGCACCGGGTACCCGGTTCAACTCGCCGTGCTTGAGCATCCGGCTGTTCCAACTCTCGAACAGGCCAGCGGCATTGTGATGGCGAGCATTTCGTACAAGTATGCACGCTGCTGTGTCACCGTGTGCATGCCAATCGAGCTGCAACTGCTCTGTCGCCATCGCATCATACATGGAGTGGAACCCTACGAGAATCGCGTCGAATGCACGGTCCAAATTGTCGATTGCTTCCTCTGGGTCCGTTGCAAACAAGGCCGGGCTGCGCAAGCTGGCTTCGGCGTACAGCCGAAGAGCGTTACCGAGCCGATCAGCAGCACTGGCGAGTACCGAAGGAGTTCCGACCGGTGCCAAGGGTTGTCTCCTGAATGCGACAATACTCGTGGGTGTTGAGGGCGGGTGGCCCGGAAGTCTAGACGTGGACGTGCCACCGAAGTCGGGGCGGGTGGCCCGGAAGTCTTGACGTGGACGTGGCAGGTGGCCCGACCGTGCCACGACCTTCACGGAGTCTTCGGAGTGAAGGTCGTGTCTTGGTGAAACCGGACCCGCACGAAGACACGACCTTGACCAGAGGACTGGTCAAGGTCGTGGCACGAGGGGGGGCACGGGGGAGTTTGACGTGAAACGTGGTCGTTCCGCCACAACCGACGGATGGTAGCCGATGAACGACGTGGGGGAGTTTGACGTGAAACGTGGTCGTTCCGCCACGGTATCCGGCCGTTTCGGCGCGGTTTCGGGCCGTTCGTGCGCGGCGGCGCGGTTCCGGCGCGTCTTTGCGGGGTTGGTTGGGCTTGGTGCTGGGTTGGACGGCCGATTTTCAACCTTGTGTCGCCGTTTTTTCACCCTGTAAATGCGCCGTACAACCTTGTGGCGCGCCGGCGCACCCCTGTGCGAGCGCCGTACACCCCTCAACGGCCACGGCGCATCCCTCATCCTCGCCCGCGAACCCCTCAACCGCCGCCGCTGACCCCGGCGCGGCGACAACTTCGTCCCTTTTCTTCAACCCACCTCACGTCGCCCCCGCCGCGCGTCGATGCTACCTCCGGTCATCGCGGCAGGCGGCTCGGGCCTCGTGCGTCACCGACGCCCCCACGGCGGGTCGGTGCGAAGTCTGTCGCGGCGCGCGGGACAATCAACCGCAGGGCGCGAGAAACGCCGCGAGTTACTCGAAGAAATCCCGAGTGTCGGTCACGGCGTCTTGGTTGAAATCGGCGTCGAGATCGAAGTAGTCGGCGACGAAGTCGAAGAGGTCCTGCGAATCAAGCCGGCCCGAGCCGTTCCACTCCCCAGCACAGACGATGAGGTTCAGGCAGGTGGCCCCGAGGTTCGCGTGTGATGGTGCCACCGAAGTCCGGCCTGCCCCCCCGTCCCCCCCCCCCCCCGTCCTTTGAGGCCCGACTCCGGTGGCTTCGTTCGTCCATCGTTTCACAAGACACCGATGTCCCCGTCAAAGGCGCGGCGACGTCGTTGGCACGACTAGAGGGCCAGCTGCCCACCTGCCGGGGCCGAGTGGGTAAGGTCTGGATGTGCCACGACCTTCACGGAGTGACCTGACCCACTCTCCGTTGACAGACATCAGGCGACTTGGCGATTCTCGAACTGGACGGGGCTGAGGTAGTCCAGGGCGGCGTGCAGACGGGTGCGATTGTAGAACATCTCAATGTACTCGAAGATCGCCCTGCGGGCC
>JBGSIF010000196.1:0-2464 GCA_041742635.1 Phycisphaerales bacterium | reverse complement strand
TCGTCGCCGGGGGCGGGTTCACGAGCATCGGGACGGCGAGCGCGGACGGGATCGCGTACTTCGACGGGGCGGAGTGGAAGAACTTCGCCGGGCCGGGGGACACCGGGATCGCCGGGCCGTTCTCGCCGGTCGTCTTCGCGTCGGCGGTGTACAACGGGCTGCTGTACATCGGCGGGCGGTTCGAGTCGGTGAACGGCATCACGGCCAACCTCGTCGCGCGGTGGAGCGGGAGCGCGTGGCAACGCCCGGGCGTCATTGTCGCCGGGAGCAGCACGTCGGACGTGTCGTCGATGTGCGTCTTCAACGACGGCACGGGTGAGAAGTTGTACGTGGGCGGGGCGGATATCCGCGTGGGCGGGCAGGCGACGACGGTAGCGGTGTACAACGGCGCGACGTGGAGCCGCGTGGGGCAGAACCTGGGCGGACGCGGGACCGCGCTGGCCGTCTTCGACGATGGCTCCGGCCCCGCGCTGTACCTGGGGATGACCGCCGACGCCAACCAGAGTTACCTGTACCGGCTGGAGAACAACGTGTGGGTGGTGGTCGGCGGCGGGCTGGCGGTCCCGCTGACGGGCAACTTCCCGAGCGTCTTCGGGCTGTACTCGACGCCGCAGACGCTGTACGTGGGCGGGAACTTCCAACTCGCGGGGGGCGCGCAGGGGATCCCGTCGTTCGGGATCGCGCGGTACGCGGCGTGCATCGAACCGCCGGTGTGCCGCGGGGACTTCAACAGCGACGGGTTCGTGAACTCGCAGGACTTCTTCGACTTCCTGGGCGAGTTCTTCGCGCTCACGCCGCGGGGGGATTTCAATGCCGACGGGTTCATCAACTCGCAGGACTTCTTCGACTTCATCACGGCACTGTTCGAGGGGTGCTGAGGCGGAGCACTCCGCTGGAACCGCTCTCCAGAGCGGTTGAACGAAAACTGCTCTGGAGCGGTTCCACCAAGCCAAATAAGAAGGACGCGCCGCGTGAGAGCGGCGCGTCCTTTTAGTATGCTGCGAGAGTGATGGCCCGGCACGCGGGAGGTTTACTTGTAGACTTCGGTGAGGGGACCGTGGACGCCCTTGCCAGCGGCGTCGAGGTACTGCGTGCCGGTCTTGAGTGCGGCGAAGTTGGCCTTGCCGCGGGAGATGACCTCGGCGGGGATCGCGACGTAGCCGACTTCGTCCACCAGTTCACTGGCCTTCTCAAGGTAGAAGTTCACGAACGCCGCGACTTCCGGGCGGGCCGCCGACTTCTTGTTGACGTAGATGAAGAGCGGGCGGCTGAAGGGAGCGTAGGTGCCGTTGTTGACGGTCTGATTGGTCGGGGCGATGGGGCCTTTGCCACCGTCGATGGAAACGGCGCGGAGTTTATCTTTGTTCTCTTCGTAGTAGGCGATGCCGAAGAAGCCGATCGCGCCCTCGTCACCGGAGACGCCGTTGACCAGGACGTTGTCGTCCTCGCTGACGGACATATCGGGGCGGACCGCGCCGTCCTTGCCGGCGAGGACTTCCTTGAAGTAATCGAAGGTGCCCGAGTCGGTGCCGGGGGAGAAGAACTTGATCGGCTTGTCGGGCCAGGACGAGCGGACATCCTTCCAGGTCATCACGGAGGGCTTGTCGGGGTACGTGGGCTTGCCGTCTTTCTCGCCGGTCTTGGCGAGGATGTAGATCTTTTTGAGTTCATCGACGGTGAGGTGATCGACCCAAGTGTTCTTGGGGTTGACGACGAAGGAGAGACCGTCGTAGGCGACGGGGATCTCGACGTACTCGATCCCCTTCTCGGCACACTTGTCGGACTCATCCTTCTTGATGGGGCGAGAGGCGTCGGAGATGTCGATCTCGCCGATGGCGAACTTCTTGAAGCCCCCGCCGGTGCCGGAGACGCCGACGGTGACGTTGACCTTTGGCGCGACCTTACGGAACTCCTCGGCGACGGCTTCGGTGATGGGGTAGACGGTCGAAGAACCGTCGATCTTGATGGTACCTGAGAGGTTGCGGGTGGGCTGGGAAGCGATGTGGGCCGCGCCCGCGGAAGCCGCCGCCGCGAGCACACCAACCGCGAGGACTGAAGTGAAGATTCGTTTCATGCCGTTCTCCGTATGAATATTGCCATGCACCGTGCATGTGATTGCAGACACGAAGAAGTATTGGCACGAGGGTTGGAAACGCGCTCGCGGCAGTGTGAAGGTTGCGCTAATCGTCTTAACACTCGGCCCGGAACACATCCGAACTACTACATGTTGTGGGTTGTCGGGAGCCAAAACCGCGCAGGTCGCGTCCGGCACGAGCCGGGGGAGACCGGTTATCGCGTCTTACCGATCAGAACGGTCAGGCGGCTGCCGCATTCGACGGGCTTGGGCGCGTCGGCGGGGGTGCCGGACCCGGAAGAGGGTGGGGGCGCGTTGGCGGTGAAGGTACACCCGATGAGTACCTCCGACGCCGGCAGCCGATCACCCCCGCCGCCGACGGTCCCCGGC
>JBGSIF010000195.1:0-3998 GCA_041742635.1 Phycisphaerales bacterium | reverse complement strand
CTTCCTCCGGTTTGACACCGGCAGTCTCGTTAGAGTCCTCAGCATTACCTGGTAGCAACTAACGACAAGGGTTGCGCTCGTTAAGGGACTTAACCCGACACTTCACAGCACGAGCTGACGACAGCCATGCAGCACCTGTGCTTGTTCCACCCTTGCGGGTGTGGCTTCTGTTTCCAGAAGTTAATCCAAGCATGTCAAACCCAGGTAAGGTTCTTCGCGTTGCTTCGAATTAAGCAACATGCTCCACCGCTTGTGTGAGCCCCCGTCAATTCCTTTGAGTTTTAGCCTTGCGACCGTACTCCCCAGGCGGCACACTTATCAATTTCTCTACGACCAGAACGACGTCAGAGCCGCTCCGGTCTAGTGTGCATCGTTTAGGGCGTGGACTACCCGGGTATCTAATCCGGTTTGCTCCCCACGCTTTCGTGCCTCAGCGTCAGGAAAACCCCAGCCGGCTGTCTTCACTTTTGGCATTCCGATTGATATCTACGCATTCCACCGCTCCACCAATCGTTCTACCGGCCTCTAGTTTCCTCAAGACTCGCAGTTCGCCCTGCAGTTCCCCGGTTGAGCCGGGGGATTTCACAAAGCGCTTACGAATCCGCCTACGCACCCTTTAAGCCCAGTGATTCCGATTAACGCTCGAGACCCCTGTATTACCGCGGCTGCTGGCACAGGGTTAGCCGTCTCTTCCTTTGGGGCGGATCAGTTTTTCCTGCCCCTGACAGCAGTTTACACGGCGAAACCGCTTCATCCTGCACGCGGCATTGCTCCGTCAGACTTTCGTCCATTGCGGAATATTCGTTACTGCAGCCTCCCGTAGGAGTCCGGGCAGTGTCTCAGTCCCGATGTCGCGGGCCGTGCTCTCACACCCGCTACCCGTCTTAGGCTTGGTGGGCTTTTACCCCGCCAACTACCTGATAGGACAATCGCTGCTCCCAAGGCGATAAATCTTTCCACTCTCGTGCTTATGAGGTATTACGCACAGTTTCCCGTGCCTATCCCTCACCTCGGGGTACATTCGATCGTATTACTGACCCTTCCGCCACTGATCCTTGCGGATCCGTTCGACTTGCATGTTTTAGCCATGCCGCCAGCGTTCAATCTGAGCCAGGATCAAACTCTTCACTTGTTTTCCGTTTGACCAGATCCGAAGACCCAGTTCGTATACAGAGAAGGTTTGCCTGTATGATCCTGATACGACTCGGAAAATTGCTTTCCCGCGACCGCATCAGCATCGGTCTTCGCAGAAGCAGGCTCTTCAAGTTTTACCTTGGAGACCTGTCTGCGCCACTGACTGGCTAAGCCAGTGGTTCGCTGTTCTTCACACAATACTATTTTCTATTACTAGACTTAGTGCTTGTGGTACGTGAGAACAAGCGACCTTGGAGGCTGTAAACTCCAAGACGCTATTGAACAGACATGGCAGGTTGCGAAACCCCGGCGTAAACCGGTGCCATGTCCGCACATTCTCGCGGACCACCCAACTGTTCACTTTTCAAGGATGTTGGGTGCTACCAGAATCAATCCGATAGACAACCCTGCCGTGGACGAAGTCGTCCAGAAGCGAGAGTTAGTGTAAACGCGGACGATTCTCCAGTCAAGCCTCTTTACTTTTTTCTGCCTCGAATATCGACGAATCTACCAAAATCAGCCTGTTTCCGCTCAAAAACACCCCTGAACCGGTGTTTGTGTGCGACGGCGTTACCCAGCGGACGTGCGAGAGGTGACAGTCAACACCGCCGTCCACAAGACGATTTTACCGGGTCGATTCGTGTCTTGCGTGTGTGTAGAGGTTGTATTTGACCGTGAATTGGCGTGTTCTTTGCTCGATGTGACGTGAACTCCATCTTGAATCGCCCGACAAGCCGCACGTAAGGTAGCGCCAGTCGTCGTTACGTCGTCCACAATGATCACCAGCCGTCCGGCCAGTCTAGACGCGGGAACCCGTAACCACATCGTCCCGGCGACGTTACCAGCACGTTTGTAGGGCGCAACTGCGAGTTGCGACGGCCGATGCCGGCGTGCGAGAGCCTGCACCACGTCGCAATCCATCGAATCGGCGACTCCTCTCGCAATCGCAAGCGAATGGTCAATTCCTCGAACCATGCGCCGCCGGAATGACATGGGCATGGGTACAACGACCGGGGGGCGTCGGAGGCACTCGCTCAGATCGACGCGATGTGAATCAACCGCTTCGGATAACGATCGCCCCAACACCCGACCGGCGTCGCGTGCCAACCGTCGCCACTTCGTGAGCTTGATCTCGTGTACAACCGTCGACCAGGGAGGGGCGTACTCACCAAGGCGAACAAGGTTCGACCACGGACGACGCTGATCGGTACAGTTGGCACATCCATCGATTAAGGCTTCGTGCGGCCCCACGGTTTGTCCGCAGCGATGACAATGCGATTCCGAGGAGTCGGGCTTCCAATCGAGCAACGCCAGCCGCCGGTGCAGGGGAGGCACGAGCAGGTCGAGCCACGTCCGTTGAACATCGAACCAGATTGACGAAAAGGGATCATGGGAACTACGCGTCGTGGGGGTTTGAGGCGTGCTGGCTTGGGAATGGTCTATCGCGACCAATTGCGGATACGTGTCGTGTGTGGTACGTGCGGGCGATGCCGGGTGTCGTGTGGGTAGCGACGGGTGCGCGGCCCGCTGCGAGAGTGTGAGAAGCGAGTTTGCAGGTACGTCTGCCGTGGCGGCGTCTACCGACTCGCTCGCTTCGCTTCGCGGTGGCCATACGAATCTGGCAACAACATCCGGGCTGTCCTCCTGACCCGATGACGAAGATGGCGTGGAAGATTCATTTTGGTGGGAAGAATCGGCCATACGCTGTACAGCATAACACGATTCTCGATTCGGTCTGAACTCAAAATGTCATCTGCTATGTTTCGACGGGATGGCCGCAAGTGTCATTGCGTGTGGTTGCCGGCATCGGCTCGCTGGACGGCTCGGCAAAGCGCTTCGATCAGTGCTGGATCTTTCAATCCGGGCTTGCGTTCCACGCCGCTCGAAACGTCTACGCCGTAGGGCCGAACGACCCGGATCGCTTCCCCCACGTTCTGCGGGGTCAGCCCGCCGGCGATGATGATCGGCTTGTCACAGGTCCGAACTCGAGGTGCGAGGGCGGCCCAGTCGAACGCTTTGCCTTCACCGCCTGCGGAGCCGTCCACGAGGATCGCGGCGACGTCCTCCGCGTCGCCCCATCGCGCCAGTTCAGCGTCGATGGTCGCTTCGTCGAACCGCACGGCTTTGATGATCCCAGGACCACACTGCGAGACGGTGTCTTCGTCTTCGGAGCCGTGCAGTTGTGTCAAGATCGTGGGGCACTGCTCTTCGACTTCACAGAAATCATCGACGCTCGCATCGACGAACAGGCCGACGCTCGTGACGAACGCGGGCAGAGCCTGCGACAACTCCCACGCGGCGTCTGGGCTGAGGTAGCGTGGGCTGGGCTTGTGGAAGACAAACCCCACGGCGTCGGCACCGGCGTTCGACGCGGCGAGCAAGTCGTCCAAGGTGCGCACGCCGCAGATTTTGACGCGGGTTCGGGAAGGTGCATTCATACCGAACGGTAGTGCGAGTGTTCGTGCGAGAGGTCATCCGAGTTCGTCGAGGAGCCTGACGGCGAGGTCGCGCTGGGTGGTATCCATGAGCGTGCCGTTCAACCCGGTGAGGACGGCCTTGGCACGCACGGGGTCGTTGAGATACCGAGCGTTGATCAGCCCGAGCATGAGGCGGGCGCGTGGGGCGTCGGTATCGCCAGAATAGGCTTCGAGGAACCGCTCGTAGGCAAACGCGGCGGACGGGTGATCGCCCGTCGAAAAGAAGTGATTCGCAAGGTCCATTTGGCTCTGACGGCTCACAACGACCGCACCGGTTACATGCCCGAACCGCTCGACGAGGCGTTTGTACTCGTCACCGGCCGCCGTGGGGTCGGGCTTCGCAAGCAGGTCGCCTACGCGGGCGCGCATCGCGGCAATGGCGGCGGC
>JBGSIF010000194.1:0-1589 GCA_041742635.1 Phycisphaerales bacterium | reverse complement strand
CTGAAGCCGGGCGAGATCGTCGTGATGGACAATCTCTCCAGCCACAAGGGAGTGCGCATCCGCGAACTGATCGAGGCACGCTCGGCCACGCTGGTCTACCTGCCGCCATATTCGCCGGACTTGAATCCGATCGAGCTGGCGTTCAGCAAGATCAAGCAGCTCCTGAGAACTCTGGCCGCCCGGACGAAGGAAGCACTCTGGAGCGCGATGCAGGGCGTGCTCGACAACGTGACATCCTCCGACGCGGTCGGCTTTTTCCGCCATTGCGGACTACTCGCTACGAAGTCGGAGAAAGTGCTCTAACGACTGTATCGGAACCTCCGGCCCCCGACCGAACATTTCAAGTCCGATCAGCAATCCGGCGTTGCCGACTGTGCCCGCGCTGTTCATGCGTCCCACGACCAGGTATGTGATCGGGAACGTCGCGCCGGGGAGCCAGTCGTTCAGGCGCGAGAATGCGTGACGCACGTTGCTCTGCACGGTGGGGTCAGACGCCATCGCAATTAGGGCGGGCCGGATGGCGTTGTAATACGCGCGACGGTCGGAAACGACCCGCGCCAGTTCATCGGTGGACCCGATCCGCGCACCAAGAAAGCTCGATACCCCCGGTGATCCGACCGCGACGTACTCGCGCCGAAGCACTGAAGCGAGCGTGTCGGCGTCGGCAGTCGGGCCTGCGATGTTGATGGCCGTATAAAAGCGTGCTACATCCTCCGAGACAATACGGGCTTGTTCTGCTCTATGGCGTGGCGCGGCGCACCCAGTGAGCAAGGTAACAATGATGCTGATCAGTACGTAGAACAATCGCTGGTGAGGGAACATGATACAATTATATCGTAGGTCAAACCGGGACTGGTTATGCGCATGTGCTGTCTGAAGCCCGACTCCGCTAGACGAG
The DNA here is from genome assembly GCA_041742635.1 of Phycisphaerales bacterium. Classification (GTDB taxonomy): domain Bacteria; phylum Planctomycetota; class Phycisphaerae; order Phycisphaerales; family UBA1924; genus JTS-AC122. The sequence continues at coordinate 691 of JBGSIF010000194.1, read as the reverse complement.
CATCCAGCCGGGGCAAAATCGTTTCAGTAACATGTGCCGCGACGAAAGAGCCAGCGGCGGGCTACTGGAGATGGTCGCTTCCCGGAGCGATGTCCACTGCGTTGAGAGGCTCTGTTGGGCCGTTAGTCAGTGAAACCGACGCACCTCGACCGGCGCGCGGCACGCGACCACAGCTTTGCGCCCCCACGCCAGCGCCTGGTCTAGGTCTGCGGCTTCCAGCACCCAAAAGCCGCCCATGTGCTCATCCGTCTTCAGGTACGGCCCGTCGGTGACGAGTACCCCACCATTCGGGTTCGCCCGCAACGACATCGCCCGGTGAGCCGGATGCAGCCCGCCTACGAACACCCTGACGCCCGCTGATACCATCTCATCGTTGAGCGCATCGATCGCGCGGCCCATTGCATCGTCCTCCGCCACCGCCGGGTCGTAGTTATCAGGATGATGGATGGCAACCAGATACTGCGCCATGATTTCTCCTCGAATAGGCCTCTTGGGTGGTCCGGGTGGTTTGTTCTCATTCAATGTTTGAACGCCGGAACTAGAACATGGTGACTCGATACAAGGCAGATCTGTTGATTCTGAAATCAGGTGCCCCACCGAGCAATATCAAGTATCCGGCGGGAACAGAACTGGTTTTCGTCGGGCTTCGTGCCGAGTTGCTGCTCACGGCCGTGAGCAGCCACACCGTTAA
>JBGSIF010000193.1:0-9314 GCA_041742635.1 Phycisphaerales bacterium | reverse complement strand
ATTCACCGCCGCGGTTGCGTGCGTTGCGACGGCGATCGAGCCCGCGTTCGCCGCCGTCACGGCGGTCGCGCCGACCGTGTTCGTCAGTATCATCCTCGCGGTGGCGTATGACCGGCGGCTCGCGCTGGCTTACGCGGTGCTGCACGCCGTGATCGTCTGCGCCGCGCTCAACCTCGGGTCTGGGTGGTTTGTGCTGATGATCGCTGGTGTCGCCGCGTCCATCTGGCAACTCCGCGAAGTCCGCGACCGTGACACCTTCATCCGAATGGGATCGCTCTGCGCGATCGTACTCGCGGCGGGGATGATGATCGTGGGGATCACTGAACTCCCCGTCACGCTGCACTCGCTGCGTCAGGCAGCGATCGACGCCGGGCTGGTCGGTTTCGCGGGGTTGCTGGTGAGCGGGCTGACGTTGTTTATCCTTCCGACGATCGAACGGGTGTTCGCCGTCACGACAGGGATGACGCTTATCGAACTACGTGATCCGAAGCAGCCGTTGCTGCGACTGCTTCAGCAGAAGGCACCCGGGACGTACAACCACTCGCTGAACGTAGCGAACCTGGCGGAAGCCGCGGCGGACGCGATCGGTGCCGATTCACTGCTGACCTACGTCGGCGCACTCTACCACGACATCGGGAAGATGAACAAGCCCGAGTATTTCGTCGAGAATCAAACCCCGGGCATCAATAAGCACGACAAACTCAGCCCCGCGATGTCGCTGCTCATTATCGTCGGGCATGTGAAAGACGGGCTTGAACTGGCGGCCGAGTTTACGCTGCCGCACACGCTCAGACACTTCATCGAAGCCCATCACGGGACGACACTGGTCGAGTATTTTTACCACCGTGCACGTAAACTCGCCGGCGCGGATTCGCCCGACGCCGCGGCTGGTGGTGGGGGCGGGGGTGCTGCATCCGGGCACAGCCCGGCCTCTCAACTCCATGATGCGCCCGACGAGTTCGAGTACCGCTATCCCGGGCCGCGTCCTCGATCCAAAGAGTGCGCGATCCTGATGCTGTGCGATGCGATCGAGTCGGCGTCGCGCACGCTCGCGGACCCCACGCCCAGCCGCATCGATGCACTCGTGCAGGCTATCGCATCCAAGCGATTGCACGATGGGCAGTTCGACGAGTGTGACCTGACGCTCCGTGAACTCAGCGCGATCTCTGAAGCGGTATCGCGTACGCTGACCGCGGTGTACCACGGCCGCATCGCATACCCCGCCGCGGCCAACTTACCATCGACGGCCGTCGTGGCTCCCTTGCCCGTCGCCGGCAGTGGCCCAAAGACGACGATGTTCACGCTCCCGCCTTCGGTGCACGCGGCGTCGCCGCCGGTCCCGACGAGAACCCCCCGCGTTACGTGATCGGTTCGTGCTTCGGCTTCAGTGAATACCGGGCCAGCCTGCTCTATTATCGCTCATGCCGCCAGTGCCTGGGATTGAAACCGCCGCCGTTGATTCGTTCGCGCCGTTGCTCGATGCCGCTCGTTTGGCGGTGCTAAGAGCATCGGAGGTTTGCCGGTTGGTGCAATCGTCGCTGGATCGTGTTCGTGCGATTACCAAGGACGATGATTCGCCCGTCACGGTTGCCGACTTCGCCGCACAGGCGGTCGTTGCGATGACTCTGCGTGAGCGGCTGGGGAACTTCCGGCTCATCGCTGAAGAGTCTTCAGCGTTCTTGCGAGACTCCGCGCACGCTTCGCATCTGGAAGCCGCTCTGCTGGCCGCGCGCCGTTCCTGGCCCGATGCCACCGCCGACGCGATGCTCGACGCAATCGACCTTGGAAACAGTCCCGAGTCATCCGGCACCGCGGTCAGTGCTAGTGCGCCCACGCACGTCGGTTTTTGGACGCTCGATCCGATCGACGGGACCAAGGGTTTCCTCCGGGGCCATCAATACGCGGTCTGCTTGGCGTATATTGTGGGTTCTGATCCCGTTGTTGCGGCACTGGGCTGTCCCAACCTGCCCGCGGATGGTGGAGCGTCGCTGCAGGCAAATGATCCGGTCGGGTGCCTTTACCTGGCAACTCAGTCCCGCGCAGACGGCGCGGTGACTCGCACCGGATGCCGCCTCGATTCCATGGAGATGCATGGGTTCGGACCCGCTGAGCCGGTGCGCCGCACGCCCCGGCCCGCAGCAGCATTGCCCGTGCTCGTCGAGAGTTTCGAGCCTTCACACTCTCGCCGCGAAGCGACCTCGTCCATCATGCAGCGGCTGATCGATCGGCTCGCGGGCACGCTTGGACTTCCTACTGGCTTGCACGAATGCCCCATCGTTCGGATCGACAGTCAGTGCAAGTACGCCGTCGTCGCGCGCGGTCAGGCGCACGTCTATCTGCGTCTGCCCAGCAAACGCGGCTATGTGGAAAAAATCTGGGATCACGCCTCGGGCGCACTTATCGCATCGCAGGCCGGGTGCATCGTCTCAGATGCACGCGGGGTGCCGCTTGATTTTTCCTGCGGCAAGGAACTGATCCGCAACCGTGGCATTGTCGTCGCGCCGCCGGATTTGCACGCGGGCGTTATCGACGCGATCGCCGAACTTGGTATGTCCGAGGTCGCGCCGAGCCGCTGAGGCACGGCGCGGCCCCCTATTCCTGCTCCCCGACAACCACAAGCCCCACGAGTTGGTCTGCCGTCTCCAGTTGCACCTGCACGAGTTTCGCGGGTTTGTCAGTGGCAAAGAACCCGCCGGCGCGGAACGTGTCGCCGTACTCGTCTTTGAACTCCGACAGGCTCATTGTGATTGATTCCCCCACGCCCAGCCCGGGGAACTCCCGGCTGAACCATCGATTCGCCCAGACCCGCCCGCTCGGCAATACGCGGGCCGTTGTGTTGGTCATGCTGATCTGCGTATCGTCACGCACGACCTGAATATCGATCGAGCCGCTCTGCGCTCGGGCCGGGTACGCCGGCTCCGACGCGATTTCGCCCGAGCGTGATGAACACGCCGAGGAGAACGCGATGCCGCTCACGAGCGCGACCCGACCGATCAACCGCAACCGAAGGTGCTTGTTCATATCCCTATAGTCCCCCCAATGTCCTGCCACGGCAACAACGCGACCCCTCCCAGCCCCGCAATCGCGCCGGGGAGCGAATCGATCGACCCGGCACGCGCCGCGGTGGAAATTGCCGCCCGAGGCATGGATCCGCGCGTGCGTGCGGTTGCTCCGACATTCGACGCGCCGTTCTTTCAAGCCGGATTGGCGGGGTACTCAGACGCTGCGATGCGCCTCATCGCTCGTCGGCACGGCTGCCCTTTTTGCATCACCGAAGCCCTGCTCGACCGGATGCTCCTGGGCGGTGGGCGAGGGTTCGACAAAGCCGATCTCGAACTCATCCGCGATAACCTTCCCAGTGGCGAAGACGACCTGCCCCTCTCCGGGCAGATCATCGGGTCCGACCCCGACGAGATGGCCGCCGCCGCGATCAAGATGGTCGAGCAGTCTCCCCGTACCGACAACCGCTACCGCGAACTCGCGTATTCGCACGCCGGGACGACCGACCACGTTAGGACGCCGCATGAGGCGACTTCCCTCGCTACCCAGACGTTCACCACCATCGACGTCAACCTCGCCTGTCCCGTCAAGAAAATCAAAAACAAAGCCCGAGGCGGGCACTGGCTCAGCGACCCCGCCGGCGCGATCGAGATCCTCAAAGCCGTACGCGATGCACTGCCGCGCCACGTTCCTTGCACCATCAAACTCCGCCGCGCGTTTGACGATACTCCGGAGCAGGCCCGAAACTTCCATATCATCTTTGACGCGGCCTTCGAACTCGGCTACGCCTGGGCCACCGTCCATGCCCGCACCGTCGAACAAAAATACATGGGGCCATCGCGCTGGCCGTTTCTGCGAGACCTCGTGAAGCGTCGCCCCGACTGCGTCGTCTTCGGCTCCGGCGACGTTTGGGATGTCGCCGACATCTTCCGCATGATCGACTACACCGGCGTCAGTGCCGTCTCCGTCGCGCGCGGCTGCATCGGCAACCCCTGGATCTTCCGCCAGGCCCGGGAGATGATGGCCGGCCAACCGATCACGAAGCCCACGATCCCCGAGCAGCGCTGGGCACTCGAAGAGCATTTCCGAATCGCTCTGCGACTCACCGGCGAAGTCCCTGCCAGCCGAATGATGCGTAAGTTCGGCATCCGCTTCTCGGCCCATCATCCGCGCGCCGAAGAAGTCCGCCTGCGCATGATCGCGGTGTCCTCCACGCAAGAGTGGCTCGCGGTGCTGGAGGAGTTTTATGCGGACGAACCCGACGCGCACGTCATTTCTGTATCGGGATCCTTCGGATGAGTGCCGCGCCAACGAACAGTTCTCGTGGGAACATTGTCGTTATTGGTGGCCCGAACGGGGCGGGCAAATCCACCGTTGCGAAAGCCGTGCTTTGCAACACACTCGACATCGTTGAGTTCGTCAACGCCGATGTGATCGCCGCGGGACTTGCCGCATTCGATCCCGACCGAGCGGCTTTCGCCGCGGGGAGGATCATGCTCTCGCGCCTTCGGGATCTTGCCGCGGCAGTCCCGCCGGCCAACTTCGCTTTTGAGTCGACGCTCGCCAGTCGGACCTTCGCGCCGTGGCTAGCGTCGCAAGCCGCACGCGGGTTCAACATCCATGTCATTTACATCATGCTTCGCTCGCCGGACCTTGCCGTTCGCAGAGTCAAGTCACGCGTGCGGAGGGGTGGTCACGCCGTCGCGGACGAAGTCGTTCGCCGTCGATTCGTTCGTTCGGCCTTCAACCTGTTTCACCTGTACATCCCGGTCGCCACTCGCAGCGGTACATCGCGGGTCTACGATAACTTAGGAGCAACGTCTCGCGTGGTCGCCAAATCGGTTGGTTCTGGTGCGCCAATGGTGACCGATCTTCGCCGATTCACACGTTTGCAGAAAGTGGCACATGCCGACTCCGAAGAAACCTAAGGACGTGTATGCCATTCTCGCCGACGGGCGTGATATCGACGCGGCCGTCACACACGCCGTTCGGGAAGCCACCGCGGGCAACCGACCCAAGCCAAAGCCCGCGGCACCACGTCGCAAGCGGCCCAAATAGTGCCGACGAACCCATCGATCCATGCTAGTGCATTGCTAATGGTGACCGCCGCACGCGCCACACCACCACCGCCCGCGCCAGCAACACAACTAACAGCCCCGGCACCAGCCACGCCGTTTCTCGCTCGATGAACCCCATCCAATAACACGGCGCGGCCATCACGATACACGCAAGCCATACCACCAACTTGACCCGGCCCACGCGACCTCCGAGTCCTGCGTGCCGTGATGTCGATGATTCGCCCGACCGTGTCGGGATCATGCAGATCCAGACATAGGCAGGGAAGACGAGGCCGTAGAACGACATGAAGATGCGGTAAATCACCTCTCCCAGCATCATGTTCTTGTAGTTGTAGTCCCCTGTGTGATACCCGGAGAATGCCAATGCCGCACACACGATCGCGGTGATCGGTATAAATCGTCGTGAGCTTCTGTCGCCACTCGTCACGGCTCTTGTGTGCACCGCGATTGTAAATACGGCTTGCAGCACGATGTGCGAAAAGAGCGCGATCACGATTCGCGGGGCCAGCCCCCCCGAAGGGATCGGCACGAGCGCTGGTCGCACTGTCGCGCTGTACCCAAGTGTGATCAGAATCATCAGGAGAAACAGAACTCCAAAGCCGAGTCCGAACGCGACTTTGGAAGCCGTGTGATTGAGTTCGCGCCGGGCGTTGAGAAACGTCGCATCCAGGTACGGGCACAGCGCAAAGCCAAACACACACGCCGGCGCAAGCATCGCCAGATCGGTCCCTCGAAAGGACCGAAACATCGCGGCGTTTCGAACATGTGTCAGATCGTCCCACGCTCCCAACCGCATCACCAGCGTGCCCGTGACCACGGAGACGATCCACATCACAATGGACGCCAGCGTGATCTTGCCCCACGCCACCAGCGCCGCGATCGTCGCCACGCCGCTGCCCAGTGCCAGCAGCAGCAACATGGTGTGCCGATCAAACCCGGTTGCTAGCCAGACCTCCGGCACGATCACCGCCGCAAGCCATCCAAGAAAGAAAAAATGGAAGACGATCGTGATCCACGTAAACCGGCGCACGGCCCAGCGATGGCCGCCGACGATCCGTTCTGCCGCCCCGCACGACCTCAGCACCCACCCCATCGCACCTGCCCCCACCACATTCGGCACCGCGAACACCACAAAGCCCCACACGCCGTAATCCCGCACCAGCAGCACCGGCAAAAACATCCCGATGCACCACGTCCACGAACACGCCAGGTACGCCGCCCACCCCAGCACGCGCAGCCACCCCGCCCGCCCGGCGTCGTTCTCGTTCGGAACCATCGAACTACTGCCGGCTGAATCGTCGCTCATGCGCCAGTGTATGTGCGAAACATCCCACAAATCGCCCTAATGGTGCCCTGCTAATCCCGCGCTACTTCGCGCTCGCCGCGATCCCCGCCGTGTCTTTCTTGACTCGCACCCGTCCGTTCTCGTCGCTCACGGCCACGCCCAACTCTTCCAGCGCATACAACGCGGCTTGCTGCTCGGCCTGCTTTTTCGTCTGCCCCCAACTCGATCGGAACCGCCGTTCGCCCACCTCGACGCACACCTCGAAACACTTGGAATGGTCCGGCCCCTTCTCGTCCAGCACCACATACACCGGCGAGCCGTCCAGCATCACCTGCGCGTGTTGCTGCAACACCGATTTGAAGTTCTCCTGATGCCCGCTCGACTCGGCCTGCTCGATCAGCGGTCGCAGGATCGGGATCAGCATCGCCCGCGCCGCCTCGAACCCGCCGTCGATATACACCGCGGCGATGATCGCCTCCAGCACCGCCGCGGACAACGATTGCGGGATCGCCGTATTGAGTTTCATCCCCTTACCGAGTTGCAGGAACCGGTCGATCCCCATCGATTTGGCGATGGCCGCGCACGTTTGTCGAGAGACGACCGTTGATTTGATTTTCGTCATCTCCCCTTCGAGCAGCGCGGGGTACATCTCAAAGACCAGTTCGCACGCGACCAGCCCCAGTACCGCGTCACCCAAAAACTCCAAGCGCTCGTTCGACGCGAGTTTATGATCCGCCACCGACGCGTGCGTGAGCGCACGGTGCAGGTTGTCGATGTCACGAAACTCGTACCCGATCCGTGACTGCGCGTCTCGGCACAACTCTTCACTGAACATGGTTCACCCGCATAAACAACCACCGACACGGCGAACCCGCCTCGCATCCAACGCGAGACTGCCCAGTCCGCATTCCCATGTACGCGGGTGCTCGCGAGCCGACCGGATTGATCAGCACCCGGCTGGTGCCGATCCGTGTCCGCCGCCCGAGCCGGCTTTACCGCCGGCTGCCGATGAGCCATCTTCGCTCCACGGCTTCTTCGCCATACACGCTTGTGGACCTTTTCTATCCACGGCGGCCAGCGAGCAATCGCGTCCATTCTCGGAATCATCCACATGATCCCAACATCCAATATACACATTTCGGGCGGATATGCACTATTACCATTCATTTTGTCACCGAAATCACGACTTGTATTCAGAAAGATAGTATTGTGTTAGGAACTTCGATCCAGCGATATTCTCGCCCGATCCAGCCTCCGAGTGACTGATTGCAGTTGCTATTGCCTCGACACCAATACCACACCTATGTCCGCCGACTCGCCACACATCCACGCCGACTTGCTCCGACAGTACTGGGGCTTCGACACCCTGCGCCCGCTCCAGGACCGCGCCGTCGATTGCGGTATCCATCGCCGTGACTCGCTCGTCGTCATGCCCACCGGCGGTGGCAAAAGCCTCTGTTTCCAACTCCCCCCGCTCGTTACACAGTCTCTCACTGTCGTCGTCTCTCCTCTTATCGCACTGATGAAAGACCAGGTCGACGGGCTTGTCGTCGCAGGCTACCCCGCCGCCTGCCTCAACTCCCACACATCCACCGACGATGCCCGGGAGATCTCCCGTCGCGCCGAAGACGGCGAACTCCGCCTCCTCTACGTCGCCCCCGAACGCCTCTTCACGAGTGCGTTCATCTCGTGGCTCCGGCGCGTTGCCCCGGCTTCGTTCGCTATCGACGAGGCCCACTGTATTAGCGCGTGGGGGCACGACTTCCGCCCCGAGTACCGTCGGCTCTCCGAACTCCGCGAGCGTTTTCCCGACGCCTCCATCCACGCCTTCACCGCGACCGCCACGCCCCGCGTGCGTCAGGACATCGTCGATCAACTCGCGCTCCGCACCCCCGAAGTCCTCGTCGGCGTCTTCGATCGCCCGAACCTCACCTACCGCGTCATCCCCCGCACCGATTCGCTCACCCAGGTCCGCGATGCCATCGCCCGGCATCCCAATAACGCGACCATCGTCTACTGCATCAGCCGCAAGGAAACCGAGCAGCTCGCCGAGTCGCTCCGCAACATCAAGATCGAAGCCCGCGCCTACCACGCCGGCCTCACCCCCGTCCAGCGACGCCAGGTCCAGGACAAGTTCGCGCAGGAACGACTCAACGTCGTCGTCGCCACCGTCGCCTTCGGCATGGGTATCGACCGCAGTGATGTCCGCTGCGTTGTCCACACCTCGCACCCCAAAAGTGTCGAGGCGTACCAGCAGGAAACAGGCCGCGCTGGCCGCGATGGGTTGCCCGCCGAGTGCCTCCTCCTCTATTCCGGCTCCGATACCTCCAAATGGATCAACCTCATCGAACGCTCCGCCTCCGAATCTCAGGTGGACGTTCCCATCGAGTGGATCCAGCATCAGGTCGAGCACGTTCGCGCCATGCAGCGGTTCTGCCAGTCCACTCGGTGCCGGCATCAGATGCTCTCGGAGTACTTTGGGCAGAACTACGTCCCTCCTCCCGCTCCCCCTACCCCCCGTAGTGCAAGTTTCCAACTTGCACAGCCTCCTGTCCCCTCCCCATCCCCATCCCCCTTCGGTTGCAGCGCCTGCGACGTCTGCCTCGGCGACCTCGAACTCGATCCCCTCTCACTCCTCACCGCTCAAAAAATCGTCTCCTGTGTCGCTCGCATCGCCGCCTTGAATCCCAACCCTTCCAGACCCCTGGAGTTCGGTGCCGCTCACATCGCCGCCGTCCTTGCCGGCTCGCGCGCCAAAGCCGTCATCGAACACGAGCACGACCAACTCTCCACCTTCGGCCTCCTCCGCGATACCGACCGCCTCCTCATCGCCTCCTACATCAACCAACTCGTCGACGCGGGTGCCCTCGCCCGCGCGAGCGGCAAGTTTCCCACCATCTCCCTCGGCGAGCACGCCCGCGCCGTCCTCCGCGGCGAACTCGACCCCGGCC
>JBGSIF010000192.1:0-5084 GCA_041742635.1 Phycisphaerales bacterium | reverse complement strand
GGGTCGAGCGGGCCGGCGAAGAGGATGCCAGCGGCGGCGATGAGTGCGCCGACGGCGACGGGGGCGAGACGAACAAAGCGGTTCTGCGTGGTCACGGTGCGTGCTCCTGAGTGGTCACGATTCGGGTTGGAGGTTTAGTACGAGAAGTTGGCCCACGCATCGGACGTGCCCACGGTGCTACTGATGGAGTTGTCGCCGCTCACCGGCGGCGTGCCCCCGGCGGTGAGGTTCAGAATCGGGCCGTAGCGGTTGCCAGCGAAGATGGACCAGTTGGTGGTGTTGCCCGAGCAGGTGTTCTTGATGATGATGTTGCCGGAATCGTTCACCACGATGCCGCCGTCGGCACCCGTGCAGTTGTTGCCCTCGATGCGGCTGTCGCTACCGACAGTGCTGATGCCCGCGCCCAAGCCACCGTTGCCGTTGGTGGAGCAGGTGTTGCCGCGGATCACAGATTCTGAAGAACTCCTGATGCCGTGGGAGGAGTTGGCCCGCGAGGTGCAGTCGGCGATGGTGCAGCCAACGCCGACTTCGATACCGTTGACGGCGTTCAACGCCACCGTGCAAGCGATGACCGTGCAGCCGTCGATGGTGCGGATGCCGCTGTCGCCGTTCTGGGATGCCGAGCATGTGGTGATCGTGCAGCCGCTGTCGGTGCGAATGCCGTCTGCGGAGTTGCTCACCGCCGAGGAGTTGGCGACCTCGCAGCCCAAGCCGACCTCGATCCCATTCCCAGTGTTCGCACGGGCCGAGCAATCGGTGACGGTGCCGCCGCCGACGAGAAAGATGCCGATTCCGGCGTTCGCGTCCGCGGTGCAGTTGGCAACCGTCGAACCGGCCCCTGCGTTGATGCCCCAGTTTGAAGTTCCGGTCGCGGTGCAGCGTGTGACGCTTGAGCCGTCTAGGACATTGACCCCTTCTTGGCCGCCGCTGGTCGCGCAGTCCGAGACCACGGCGTTAAAGCCCGCTCGGATGCCGATTCGCGTGTTGTCAGCGGCCCGTACATCCTCGACTCGGCACCCGGAGACTCCAAAGGAGCCCAGGTTGATGCCGTCGCGGCCCCAACTGCGGACAGAACCGTTGCGCACGGCGACGTTTCTCAGGCTGGCCGTGTTCTGGACAACACCGTCGAACGCGCCCATCGCGGGCACGCCGACAAGGTCAAAGCCGTTCAGGTCAAGCGTGACGCCGCTGGCGGCGATCTCGATCCCGTGCCGGCCCACGACGCCGGTGATGTTGCCGGTGAGGTAGTACGAGCCGGGCTGGGTGATCTTGAACCGGCTGTCGGCGTCGCCGGGGGTGTTGGCCAGATTGATGGCGATGCGCGGCTCGACCTCGGCGAGGGTCTTGAACGTCGGCGCGACCGGCCCGGCGGGCGGGTCGAGCGGGCCGGCGTACAGCACGGCACCGGTAATGAGCCCCCCCACGGCGAGGGCGGAGAGGGAAAGGACGGTCTTCATGGGGCGGTGGGGGGGGTGGGGGAGGCGGGGGGAGTGGGTGAGGCGGGCAGGGGCGGGGGTCGTCATGGGGGTCCTTGTTACGCGAAGGGGGAAGCGGGCCGGGGGCGCGGTGGTTCGGGCATGGATAGTGGGGTGAGCCCGCAGGGTGTTCAACCGAGTGTACCTCACGCCGGCCAGATTCCATTGCAATCGGAGTGTGTTGCAAGCCGTTTGGAAGACATTCCAGGCGGGCTGGGACAGGTTCCCGGACGTGTGGAACACATTCCGGGCGGCATGGAAACGATTCCAGGTGACTGGGAATCCATTCCCGATCGGCGGGAATGGATTCCCGACGTTCCGGAACCCATTCGAGGCCGCGTGGAACGTGGCGGGGTGAGTCCATTCCCCTCCGTGGCCGACGCGGGGAGCCGCGCACAACGCGGGTGCCGGTCCGGGGACCATGCCCGCGCCGGGGCCGACGACAGCCGGGGTTTAGTACGAGAAGTTGGCATGGGGGTCGGTGGTCGCGAGCGTGTTGAAGGCCGTGTTTCCGGTGACCGCGGCGGTGCCGACGCCGGTGCGGTCGGAGATGGTGCCGTAGTAGTTGTCCGCCGCGATGCTCCAGTTCATCGTGCAGCCCTTCACGGTGTTGCGGATGATGACGTTGCCGCCCGACTCGACGAACACCCCGTGGTCGGCGTAGGTCACGTTGTTGCCCTCGATGCGGTTGGCCTGCCCCAGCACGCGGATGCCGCCCTGGTTCCCCGCGGCGGTGCCGTCGCCGTTACAGTTGTTGCCGCTCACGGTGCACGAGTAGTTGACGCTGATTCCGTCGAGCGCGTTGTTGCGGGTCATGCACCCGGTGATCTGGCAGCCGTTATTGGCGAGAATGCCACCAGAGGAGTTGTCGGCGGCGGTGCAGTTGGTGATGGTGCAGCCGTCGAGGGTGCTGATGCCGTCGCCGGTGCTGGAGTTCACCGTGCAGTTTGAAACCGTGCAACCATGGGTGGCGGAGATGCCGCCGCCGGAGTTGCGGCTTGCTGTGCAGTCCGATACGGTGCTTTCGTCGCCAATCGTGATGCCGAAGCCGCTGCGGGTGTGATTCACGGTGCAGTTCGAGACGGTGCTGCGATTCACTGTGCTGATGCCGTGTGTTGTGTTGAAGATTGCTGTGCAGTTCGACACCGTGTTGCCGCTGTTGGCACTGATGCCGGCGCCGGTGTTGTTGTAAGCTAAGCAGTTTGAGATGCAACTGGTGTTGCCGATGGCGATGCCGGTGCCGGTGTTGATGCTGCTTCTCACGCCATCAATCCGGCAGGCGCTTGTATTCGACATTTCGATACCCTTGTCGCCCCAATAGCTGACCGAGCCGTTGACCACCGCAACGTTGTACGCGCCGAACAGGGTGATGCTCACGCCGTCGAAGGCACCCATGCCCGGCACGCCAACAAGATCAAACCCGTTGAGGTCGAGCGTCACACCGACGGCGGCGATCTCGATGCCGTGCTTGCCGACGACGCCGGTGATGTTGCCGGTCACGTAGTATGAGCCGGGCTGAGTGATCTTGAACAGGCTGTCGGCGTCGCCGGGGGTGTTGGTCGAGTTGATAGCGATCCGCGGCTCGACCTCGGCGAGGGTTTTGTACGTCGGCGCGACGGGGCCGTTGGGCGGGTCCAGCGGGCCGGCGGTCAAGAGCGCGGCGGCGCCGAGCAGGCACAGCCCGGCGATCGTGGTGCAACAAAGTGCGGTTCGGTTCACGGTATCAACTCCTGTTTGATCGGGGGGGATTCAGTACTGGATGTTGGCCCAGGGACTCGTGGCGGTCGCCGCCGAGCCGATCGGCCCCATGTCGTTCCCGCCAGCGATGTCGAAGTTGACCGCGCAACCCTTGAGCGAGTTGCCGAAGATGGTGTTCCCGCCGGAACTCACGAGAATCCCGCGGTCGGCGAAGGTGATGTTGTTTCCTTCGATGCGGTTGGCCTGCCCGGTGGCGCGGATGGCGGCCTCGAAGCCGATGCCGGTCCCGTCGCCATTGCAGGAGTTGCCGCGAACGAGGCAGGAGAAGTTGACGGCGATGCCGTCCTGCTGGTTACTGCGGGTGGTGCAGTTGATGACCGACCCGCCGTTGTTCATCGAGATGCCGCTCGCGAGGTTGTTGTTGGCGGTGCAGCCTTGCACCGTTGATCCGTCAACCAGGTCGAAGCCGTCACCGTTGTTGCCGACGGCGAAGCAGTTGATGAACGAAGAGTCGCTCGAGCCGAAGTACCCATCCCCGGCATTCTGCGCGGCGGTGCAGTTCGTCAGGGTGCATCGAGCAAACGGCAGGAACCCGTGCCCGGAGTTGTCGCTCGCGCGGCACTCGGTGACCAGGGAGTTGGGCCCGATCTCGAACGCGGTCTGATTGCCCGTGAGTCCCGCGGCCGAACAGCGCGTCAGCGTCGTGCGCCCGCCCTGGAACCAGAACCCGCGCCCGCCGCCGGACGCTCGACAATCCGTAAGTGAGACTCCTGACTCCGATAAGAACGCCTGGAACCCGATCGATGATGCCGCCGCGGGGTTGCCCGAGCGGCAGTTCGTGACAGAGCAGTTCGAGCCAAGCAGGTACCCGACGGCGTTCCCCTCGGAGACGCAGTCGGAGACGGTTGTGCCGCTCAGGGCCTCGATACCGTTGACCACGTTGGCGCTGCTCAGGCAACCGGAGACGATGGAGTTGGAACCGACGCGGATGCCGTGCGAGCCGTTGCTGCGGACCATGCAGTCGCGAACACGGGAGACCGGGCCCAGGTCGATCCCGTTGCCGCCGCACGTGCCGACATTCACGCCGACGACTTCGCAGAGGACTCCATTGGCCGTGATGCCGTGGCTCACACTTCCGGCGACGAAGCCGTTCTTGATCTGGACGTTCTGCAGCCCTGGTTGACGCGGACGGCGTTCTGGGCGGTGCCGCCGCCGGAGATCAGAAAGCCGCCGAGGTCGAGCGTGACGCCGCTGGATGCGACCTCGATCACCGCGGAATGACCGATGGGGGCGATCACGTTGCCCGTGAGGTAGTAACTCCCGGCCTGCGCGATGCGGAACGTTGAGGAGATGTGACCCGGAGTATTCGTCGCGTTGACCGCGATACGAGGCTCGACGTCGTTGAGCGTCTTGTATGTCGGTGCGACGGGGCCAGCGGGCGGGTTCAGTGGGCCTGCCAGCACGATGCCGATACACACACCTGCGATCGTGACGCTAGGCACCAAAACGGTGATTCTCAGCCGACCCATGTTCACACTCCAATCCTGCCCACTCCCCCGTCACCCCCCCAATACCACTCATCGTTGATCCTGCTGATGTCCCCAATCTTCTTTGCCCTTCGTTCTGGGCCATAAGCACCACGTCAAAGCGTCGTGCTTGGAGTGTACATCAACTTCCGGTGTTGTCCAAAGGTCGACCGCCGCGGCCCGGCGGAGGCTCAAGGCGCGGTGCGTTGCTTGGTTGAAGCCAACGCCCAGAAGAACGAAGGACTCCTAGCAGCCCGTTGAAGAACCCGCGCAACCGCCGGGCCGCCATGATGGTACAACATGGCGGCGGGCAGAGGCGGCGGGGGCGGTGGCGGAGATCGTGCGATGGCGTTGGGCAAGCGGGATGGCGAGCGTCAGGATGACA
>JBGSIF010000191.1:0-3077 GCA_041742635.1 Phycisphaerales bacterium | reverse complement strand
GCGCGACCGATGTCGCCGCCGCGACAAACGCCGTGATCACCACCGCCACGATGATCTCCGCGATCGTGAACCCCCGAACCTTGCTGTGTGCTCGCGTTGGCATGATTGCTGCTATCGACCCGTCGTCCCCCCTGTGACTCCTCCCGTATTCGTTCCCGTCGTGGCTCAGGTTTTTCGCTCCGTGGATTCCGGCGGCCGACGATCCGGGTCCGGCTCGTCCCCCTCTCGCGGTGCGATGAGCGTCTCGATCGTCACCGTCCGACTCTTCCCGCCCACGCCTCCCAACCCCGTACCTCCCCACGAAATCGTCACCTCGACGCGATACGGCTCGTTCCCGCTCCCACCCGAAAACGTCAACGCATATCGGTACCCCGCGAACGGTTCCGGGCAACTCCCCGACGATGCAAACCGGGCTGCATAGTTATCCGGACCGCGTGCCAGCACCAGCGCGAGTTGCTCGTCGGCCAGCATCGCCGCGACCTGCAACTCCTCCCCCGTCTTCTGCGCCGCCAGCGCACGCCCCGTCAGCCCGATGATCGCCGCGATTGATATCCCCAGAATGATGCTGGCGATAATGACATCGAGCAGTGCAAAGCCGCGGCGTGTCGTCTTCTGCACGCCGTGCTCCCGAGTATCAGCCGGCGCTACCAGGACACGGCTTGGCTCAAATGCCGCCAAGCCGTGGCACACACCGGCTTCGACACCCGGTCCTACCACGCTCGTTCCCCTTGCCCGATCGCATCCAGGTCTTTTCGGTACAACCCCGCCTCCGACGCTCGACTTGGCTGCTGCATCGAACGCTTCGACGCCCCCGTCTCCTCCGGCAACAACTCCACCTGCCACCCCGACGACTCCGCGTCCGCGTTCGCCGAGAACGCCAGCCACGCCAGCGGCCGCGGCTCGCCCGTCGGGAACGCGACCTCCCAGCCACTTGACGACAACGCCTGCGAATCCGCCATCCCGCGCCGGAACGCGAGCGACTCGAGCCGCACAGGCTGGAGCATCAGGTCGCTGGACCACTGCTGGCGGACCTCGCCGCGCTCGACGACCTCGCGCAGCACGTACGCACTGATGACATGCGACCGCCCGTCGTAACTGATGAGCACGCTCTGCCCGGAGAGCGCCGACCGGCTCGCGGCGACCGAGAACAGCCGGGCGATATCCTCGCATTCCGCGCTCGCACGCCGCCGGGCGTTGCCGACCAGCCGGGGGACCATCAGCCCGCCGATCACCGCGATCAGCAGCACCACCACGACGAGTTCGATCATCGTGAAGCCGCGGGTACCCCCACTCTCGGGGTGGGGCGGGGTGTGCTCATTCAAAATCAATCGACGGGTTCCTGTTCACTGTATTGTTGCGTCGGCATCGACTTGCTTGCCCCGATACGACTCCCGGCTCGGAGTGCCGGGCTACCCGTACTCCCATCTCGGAGAGCCGGGCTACCCATCACGGCTTCACGATATCCGCGTTCTCCCCTTCGCCCCCCGGCACGCCGTCGGCCCCGTAACTCACCACGTCGAAGTCCACACTGTTCTTCCCCGGCACCACCAGGATGAACGGCTTGCCCCACGGATCGACGATCTTCTCCTTGTTGTCCACGTACGGCCCGCCCTTGTCCCACGACGCCTTGTCCACGCCCGACGGGCACGCGAGCAAAATATCCAGCGTGGAGCCGGGCGGGGGCATCCCGCAATCGAGCATGTACGACCGCACCGCCGACGCCAGACTGTTGGCATTTGCCACCGCCGTCGAGTGCTTGGCTTGCCCAATGCGTCCGAACAACCGCGGCACCACCAGCGTCGCCAAGACGCCGATAATGATGATGACGACGATGATCTCCGCCAGCGTAAACGCCCGCCGTACACGACCCGCCCACTCTCGCTGCTTCATGCTCTGCATGTGTTCTTGCTCCATTCTGAATCCGCTTCTTCTTGATGCCTTGATCCCTCGTGCCTTGATGCCTTCTCACTTACTGCCCCACATACTCCTGCAACTCCAGTAGCGGCAGCAAAATCGCCGCCACTACGAACCCCACGATACACGCTAGCACCACCACCAGCACCGGCGGTAACGCCGTCGTGAACAACTTCACGCTCGATTCCGTCCGGTCCTCGAACGCGTTCGCCGCCTGATTCAGCATCTGCGGCAGCCTGCCCGATCGCTCGCCCACACCCACGATCTGCACCAGCAGCGGCGGGAAATACCCGCTGCGTTCCATCGGGTCCGCGATCGTCTTCCCGTGCGACACCTCGTCGCACACATAATCGATCTCTTTCTCCATCGCCACGTTGCCCAGCGTGTTCTTTGTCAGGCGCAGCGCGCTCAGCGCGGGGATCCCCGCCGACACCAGCGTCCCGAGCGTTCGCGTGAACCGCGCCACGGCGACATCGCGCAGCAGCCGCCCAAGCACCGGCACCTTCAAGAGAAACCGATCGATCGCCAGCCGCGGCCCCGGCGACGCATAAATCCGCGACCCCAGGAACAGCGTCCCCCCCACAATCGCTATCACCAGCCACCAGTAAGACTCGAAGAAACTCGCCGCCCCCTGCACGATCCGCGTGGGCAGCGGCAACTGCCGCGCGCCCAAACTCCCCTGCAGCGGCCCGAGCACCTTGGGCACGATGAACGTCACCACCACTACCACCGCCACCGTCACCAGCACCGTGAGGATCAAGGGGTACATCGTCGCGCCCAGCAGCGATCGGCGTAACTTCAAGTCCTTATCCAGCAGCGTCGCCGACTGCGTCATCACCTCGCCGAGTTGACCGGAGACCTCGCCCGCGCGGATCAGGTCCACCGTCAGATTCGAGAACGGCTTGCCCCACGACGCCGCCGCGTCCCCCAGCGAACGCCCCGACTCGACCTCGTGAATGAGGTGCCCGAGCATCGCTTTCTGTTTCGTCGAGCGTCCTTGCCGGGCGATGGTTTTGAGTGCCTGCACCAGCGGCAACCCCGCCTCGATCGCCGTCGCCAGTTCGCGGATGAACGACGCCATCTCCGACCGCGACATCGCCCGCCCGAACCCGAGCACACCGGCCCGGTTTGCCGCCGCGGCGTTGTCGGTCCCCGAATCGGCC
>JBGSIF010000190.1:0-16103 GCA_041742635.1 Phycisphaerales bacterium | reverse complement strand
GCCGCGCCGGATCGCCAATGCCCAGAAGATCGGGAGCGTGGTGAGGAGGATGATCCCGCCGATCACGCCGACCTGAAAGAACATGGGGGCGTCTTCGGGGTTCCCCAGACGGTGCGCCCCGATCGCCAGCACGGCGCAAAGGACCGCGGCCGCGGCATAGACCAGCAAGAACACCCACGCCCCCGCGTTGGCTCGGGGCCGCTTGCCGGAGAACCGGAAGTCATACGTCGAGTCAACGGTTGATGCCGACTCGCCGTTGGTGTGTGCAGGCTGCATCGATTCACTCCGTGCGGCAAGCCCCGCGTAAAAGAGGGTGCGGGCCGCGTAACTGGGCAGTAGATTATCGCCGGCTCAACTCCCCGGCGTCGCGTCCCCGCAGTTGCGTGTGACGGGGACGAGGCACAGGAACCGCATCCCGCCGGTGCCGGCCTTGAACTGGTGCTCCTGATCCGCCGGGACGTAGACCACATCGCCCTGCTTGATCGGGTTCTCTTTTCCTTCGAGGAAGACGGTCCCGCCGCCCTCGACGACGTACACCTCGTGCTCGTAGTCGTGGCTGTGGAAGGGGGCGTGGCCGTTTGGCTCGACCGTGAAGTGGCGCAGGGCGAAGTTCGGTGCGCCGTCCTCGCGTCCGACCATCACCGCCATCTTGACGCCCTTCACCCCCGCCATCTCAACCGTCTTCTGCGGCGTGCTCGCCACGTTTCGGATCACCGGCATGTTCGTTTCTCCTTGCAAGTCAGTCTGGACCCAGCATCGTCTATCCGCCACACCTCCCCCCTCGCCCATACCCAATCCCCCACACCCACCTCCGCGCTATCTGTACCAAGGCATCCCGTCCCGAGTCCCTATTATGCCACACATGACCACCCTCGGCGAAACCAATCCGAACAATCTTCCTATCACCCCGTCTGCCCCGATACCCCAGGTCCGCTGTTTTACGCTCGGGCCGTATCAGACGAACTGTTACGTCATCTGGGTTCCCGGCGATCCGGCGTGCTGGATCATCGACGCCAGTTTCGGGCCTGCGCCGATCATCCGTTTCGTCCGCGAGTCTGGGCTGGTCCCCGCCGCGTTGATCCTGACCCATGCCCATGTGGACCACATCGCGGGCGTGCGCGAGGTCGTGAGTGCATTCCCCCCTGCCCCCGGCCTTCCGGTCTGGATTCACGAAGCTGAGGGTGCCTGGCTGAACGACCCGATGCTGAACCTGAGCGCGATTGGGGGCGTGCCAACGACCGCACCCGGCCCGGATAGGCTGCTCAGGCAGAGCGAAACGCTCGCGCTCGCCGGCAGCACCTGGCGCGTGCTGCACACCCCCGGGCACTCCCCCGGCGGGATCTGTCTGGTCCACGACGAATCGAAGACCGCGATCGTCGGCGACGCCCTTTTCGCCGGATCCATCGGCCGCACCGACTTCCCCGGCGGGAGCCACGACGTGCTCATCGCTTCGATCCGGGCGAGCCTCTACACCCTCCCCGGCGACACCAAGGTTTACCCCGGCCACGGCCCGGCGACGACGATCGAACGAGAAAAGAGGTCGAATCCGTATACGAAGGGTTGACTGAATCAACGACAGTCTGAAACAGACGAGTGGGTGCGCGGCGATACGCCTCCAGTCTGAGTTTTCGTGTATGCTCACCCCTGTATGAGCGTGTGCCCTGAATGTCAGACGAAGTTGGTGCCCGGCGGGCGGTTCTGTCCGCGCTGCGGGAAGCCGATCTTTGCGCCCACTATCTCGACGATGCCCGCCGCACCGGCCGTGCCCGACGCCCCCGTTGTCGCCGCGTCCCCGAGCCTTGGCTCCCAGCCCGGCTCGGCATCCGACCCCAGCATGGGTTCCAGCTCGGGTTCTGATTCTGTCTCTGTCCACGGGTTTGGCTTGGGCCTTGGCCCCGCCGCCGCCGCGACCATCGTCATGGAACGCCGGGGCCGGGGAGACTTGGACGAAACCGTGTTTGCCCCCGGCTCGCTCCTCGGAGGGCGGTATCGGATCATCGCCCGGCTGGGCAAGGGGGGCATGGGAGAGGTGTACCGGGCGGACGACCTGAAACTCGGGCAGCAGGTCGCGCTGAAGTTCCTTCCCGCGGGCTTCGCCGCTGAAGCGCGCCGGCTCGAACGCTTCCGCGACGAGGTGCGCATCTCGCGGCAGATCTCGCACCCCAGCGTCTGCCGCGTGTACGACCTGAACGATGTCGAGGTCGGTGGGGGCACTGCCGGCGGGGACGGCGGCACGCTGCACTTCCTATCGATGGAGTACATCGACGGCGAGGATTTGTCGTCGCTGCTCCGCCGCATCGGGCGATTGCCCAAGGACAAAGCCGTGCAGGTCGCGCGGCAGGTGTGCGCCGGTCTGGCGGCGGCGCACAACGCGGGCGTGCTGCACCGCGACCTCAAGCCCGCCAATATCATGCTCGACGGGCGCGGGCAGGCCAAGATCATGGACTTCGGCATCGCGGGCGCGATCGGGGGGATCACCGGCGGGGACGTACGGTCGGGGACGCCGGCGTACATGGCCCCGGAGTCGCTCGCCGGGCGCGAGGTTTCGCCCCGGAGCGATATCTATTCCCTCGGGCTGGTGTTGTACGAACTCTTCACGGGCAGGCAGGCGTTCGCCGGGGAGACGGTCACAACGGCGAGCAGCACGCGCACCGCGACCGCGCTCTCTCGCCCCTCGACGATCATCGACGACATGGACCCGGCGGTGGAGCGGGTGATCATGCGCTGCCTGGACGACGAGCCGTCAAACCGCCCGGGCTCGGCCCTGAGCGTTGCCGCCGCGCTACCGGGCGGCGATCCGTTGCTCGCCGCGCTGGAAGCGGGGGAGACACCGTCGCCCGAACTCGTCGCGGCGGCGGGGCCGACAGGAACGATCAAGCCCGCGTGGGCCGGGGCGATGGTCGGGTTCGGCGTGGTGTGCATCGTATTCTTCCTGTGGGCGTCGAGGTGGACGGCGGTGCTGAGCCAACTCCCGCTCGAACGCTCGCCGATCGTGCTGGAAGACCGCGCGAAGGAGATGCTCCGCACGCTGGGGTACGACGAGCCAGCCAAGGACGACGCGATGCTCGTGCAGTTCCGGCGCGAGTACCTCGCGCACCTGCTCAAGGAACACCCGAGCGACCCTGCCCGGTGGGAGGCACTGCGCACGGGCCGCCCGGCGGTGGTGCGGTACACGTACCGCAGCTCGATCTTCGGGGAACTCATGCCCGTCAACGCCGCGGGGGTCGTCCGCGCCAGCGACCCGCACCCGAGCGAACCTGGGATGCGCCAGGTTGATGTGGACACGAAGGGGCGGCTCATCAGCCTGACCGTCCCCCCGCCGCCGAGCCGAAAACGGCGAGACCGCACGCAACCCGACGCGGCCAATGCGGGAACGGATGGATCGGCCAACGCGGCAAGCATCGCAGCGAACGAAGCGGCGGGCGCGATGGCGGAGAAACTGTTTGAACTCGCCGAACTGGATATCAAGGCGTTCGAGCGGGTGCGTCCGATCCGGCGCCCGCCGCACGACGCGGACGTACACCTCGCGTGGGCCGGCGCGTTGCCGGGCGATGAGATGATCAAGTGGCGCGTCGAAGCGGCGTTTACCGACGGGAAGCCGACGTGGTTCCGGCAGTTCGGGCGCTGGGATATCGCGCCGGCCACGGACTCGAGCACCAGCGGATTCGACGACGAACTCGGACTCGACCTGGGCAGCGAACCCGCCCCCCCAACCTCGACCACCCATCCCACCCCGCCGCGCCCACCTCCGCACGACCGCTCGGACGCCGAGCGTCCGCAGCGAACACCGGGCCTGGGCGACTTGGTCATCAAATCACCGCTGGGCAAAGAAGTTCCACCGGGCAGAATAGCGCCGCCTGCTGCCGAGGCGTCCGTGGAGGCCGCGGCGAGCGGGATCACACCCGCCCCTTCCTCCGCACCCGCAAACACCCCTCCACCGGCTCCTGCCGCCAAGAACCCTCCGCCCGATGAGCCGCGGCGTGGTGGCGGCGGAGGTGTGCAGTCCATCCTGCAGGCAGGCGTCCTGCTCACCGTCATCGCGGGGATCCTGTTCGCCGGGTACTACGCGCGCCGGAACTACCGCATCGGGCGTGGCGACGCGCTGGGTGCGTCGCGCCTTGCCGGCTCGCTCATCGTGATGCGGCTGATCACATGGGCTTGCACCGCACACCACTCGACCTCGATGGGCACCGAGTGGAACCGTTTCATCTACGGGCTGGCGCTCTCGCTTGTGCCGGCGTCGATCGCGTGGATGCTGTACATGGCGCTCGAGCCGATCGTCCGCCGGCGCGACCCGCACTTGCTGGTATCGTGGACGCGGCTGCTGTCGGGGAAGTGGCGCGACCCGCTGGTGGGGCGGCACATCCTGCTCTCGTGCTGCGTCGGGTGCGCGATCGTGCTGTGCATCTCGGGGTACTCGATGCTCGCCGTGGCGCGCGGGCGGCCCGTCGATATGCTGTTCTTTCCGAATGAGCAATCCCTCGACGGGGTGCCCGGCACCATCGCGTTCGTGCTCTCGGCTCTTGTCCAAGCCACGATCAACGGGCTGCTGGTGCTCTTCTTTTATGTCGGCGTCGGTGCGATCGTGCGTGTGAAGGCCGTCGCGATTGGGCTGCTGTTTGTGTTCGTCTCCGTACTGGTCACTTCCGACGGTGGGAACACCGCGCTGCCCGAACCCGGGTTGCTCGCACTCTTGATTGCGATGTCCGCGGGCATGACGTATTTCATCGTCAGGTTCGGGCTTCTTGCGATTATCATCATGCACTTTGTGTTCATCATCGTCCGCGGCGCGCCCGCGACGACCGACCTGAATGCATGGCACGCCACGGGCGCTGTCGTGGGCCTACTGCTCGTCGCCGCCCTGTTTGTTTTCGGATTTGTTTCCGCCACGGCCCGCTGGCCTTCATCCGGCCCACGCTCGTTCGAACGAAAGGCTCACTAAATGAACCGCTCCGAAACCACCCCGACGCCCGTGCTCGCTCATGCCAAGAGCGGCGCCACCTTCCTGCTCAGTACCATGATGTTCCTCCAGTTCTTCGTATGGGGAGCGTGGTACGTCTCGATGACCGGGTGGATGAGCGTCACAAAGATCGGCGGACTGACCGCGTGGGCGTACACCGTCGGGCCGATCGCCGCCGTGATCTCGCCGTTCTTCCTCGGGCTGATCGCGGATCGCTTCTTCCCGACGCAGCGGGTGCTGGGGGTGCTGCACCTGCTAGGCGGGGCGGTATTGCTCGCGGTTCCGACGGTGGTGGCGGCGGTGAACGCACCCGCCGAGGCCGCCGAGAACGCCAGTTTCTTTCACCCCTACGTCCTGCTGCTGCTGGCGCACATGCTCTGCTATATGCCCACCCTCGGGCTGACCAACACCCTGTGCTTCCACCACATGTCATCCCCGGAAAAGCAGTTTCCCTTCGTGCGGACGTTCGGCACCATCGGGTGGATCGTCGGGGGGATCGTCGTCGGTGGAAACCTCTCCACATGGGGACTGGGCACGACCTGGATCGCCGAGGGTGATAAGTCACCGGTCCAGTTCTATGTCGCTGGTGGCGCGGGGTTGCTCTTGGGCCTCTTCTCTTTTTTTCTGCCCCACACACCCCCGCCGGCGAAGGGAAAGAAAGTCACCGTGCGCGAGATCATGGGGCTGGATTCGCTGCGACTCCTGCGTCAGCGCGGGTACTTCGTTTTCGCCCTGTGCTCGTTTCTGATTTGCATCCCGCTCGCCGGGTATTACGCGTATGCACGTTCGTTTGTCGACGCGGTCGGCACCTCGCACGTCAAGCCGGGCGACCCTGCGTTTAACGCCACGCTCTCGATGCAGTTCGGGCAGATGTCCGAGATTGTCTTCATGCTCCTCATGCCGCTCTTCTTCGCGCGGCTCGGCGTGAAGTGGATGCTCGCCATCGGGATGCTCGCGTGGATCGTGCGGTACGCGCTGTTTGCCGGGGCGGCGGACGACAAACTCCTGTCTCTTGCGCTGACTGGTGTGATCCTGCACGGCATCTGCTATGACTTCTTCTTCGTCACCGGCTTCATCTACGTCGATCGCAAAGCACCCAAGGAAATTCGCGGGCAGGCGCAAGGCTTCCTCGTGCTGATCACCCAAGGGCTGGGCCTGGGCCTGGGCGCGATCCTCTTCGGCAAACTCGTCGCGCACTACACCGACCCCGTTACGAAGGCACTCGACTGGAAGTCGATCTGGATCGCACCCGCCGCGTTCGCCGCGGCGGTGCTCGTCATGTTCGTCCTGCTCTTCCGCGAACGCGAGCGCAAAACCTAATGCGGCGGTCACATCGGCGTTTCCAGTGGCACATCTCGTACACGCGAAGGCAGCCGCTTCCACACGAGGGCGATCGGCACCAGCGATAGCACGCACAGCACCGACCCGAGCAAGAACGGCGAGCCGGGAAGTTTCACCGGCACGTCGTCAGCCGTAAAAAATCGGAACACACCGGTCCCGACGAGTGGGCCAAGGACCGCCGCGATGCTTTGCAGACCCGTGAGCGCCCCTTGCAGCAATCCCTGCTCGCTCGGCGGCACCGCCTTGCTCACGATCCCCTGCACCGCCGGCCCCGACACACCGCCGAGCGACGCCACCACGATGATCGAATAGATCATCCACCCGTGTGTTGCTAGCCCGTACCCCGCGAACGCGCCGACACCCAGCACGACGCCGATCAGCAGACACAGCCGCTCACCGAGTGCGGGGATAATCTTGCGTGCCAGTCCGCCTTGCACGAACGCCGCCGTCAACCCCACGGCGAACAGCGACCACCCCACATCCGCCGGCGTCCACGCGAACCGCATCCCCATCGAAAGCACCCATGTCGAGTGCAGCGAGAACTGCGCGATGTTGAGCAAGAAGAGCGCGAGCGCGAGGGTGATGACCACCGGATGACCCATGAGCCATTTGAACGCGCCGAGCGGGTTGGCTTTCTTCCACGAAAACGCACGCCGGTGTTCCTTTGCCAGCGACTCCGGAAGTACAAAGAGACCATACAGCCAGTTCAGTAGGCACAAGCACCCCGCCGCGATGAACGGGTAATGCACATCGCCCGCGCCGATGAGCGGAAGTTGGATCTTCGGGTCGCCCAAGAATCCGCCCGCGAGCGGGCCGACCACGAACCCAAGCCCGAACGCCGCGCCCATGATCCCGTACCCCGCGGCACGTTTTTCGGGGGTGGTCACATCCGCGATATACGCGCTGCACGCCGTGATGTTGGCACCCGATATTCCATTGATCGCGCGCGTCACGAACAGCAGCGCGAGGCTCGGGAAGTACACCGTGACGATCGCCGCCGCGAAGTAGTCGAGTGCCGACCCTGCAAGCGAGACCAGGATCACCGGCCTGCGCCCGAAGCGGTCTGACAGCGAGCCGAGAATAGGCGCAAACACGAACTGCATCGCGGCGTACGTTGCGGCGAGCAGCCCGTACGCCAGCGCCGTCTGGTTCTCCGCCCCGTCCATCGGCAGCCCCTGCACCCACGCGACCAGTTTCGGCCCCACGGGGATAATCAGCCCGATCCCGAGCACGTCGATCAGGAGCGTGATAAAGATAAACAACAAACTCGGCGCGCGTGAGCCAGTCATGTCGGAACGGTAGCGGGGCGAATCACCGATCAATAGCCGCACCCGCTCTTTGCTCATGCGAACAAACTCCGTTGCTGCTTGAGAAGCCGACGCACAGCACACCAAGCCCGGTGCAAGACACAGTAAATGCAGCGTCGGTGCCGCGTTGGTTGTACACGTCGTTCAAGTGAACCCAATCTCCGTCACTTATTCGCGCAGAGTCGTTGCAACGCCAAGGGAACTCGCAAGCAAGCCGTGCGTCTGACATGGTCGATGTCCCGCGGCTTTCACATCCTCGTCATTGCATGGTGCGTTGCCGCCGCTGGCTGCACGCAGACTCTGACCCACCGCCAGTCAAGTTTCCAACAGGCTGTTCCCATCGGCCGCGATTCGTTCCCCGCCAGTGCCAACCAACCGGAGGTTCAGTCGCCAATCAATGATGTCAACCGGGCGGCTCCGCTCGGATCGATTGTCGCCGACGATCGGGCCGATTCGTCTGTACCGCTCGGCTCGTCCGCGTCTTCGCTGCTCCCCGCCGTTGATCTACGCGACCCACTGCGCGAAGACGCACCGAATCGGGTCGCGGTCCTGCATCTCGGCCGTCCGCGTCACCTCGCCGACCCCACGGGTTGCGCGCGCAATATCTTGGGCATCCATGTGACCGCCGAGCGCTTGCGCGCCGCCGCTCGGCGACTGCACGACGACGCGGTCGATACCGTCATACTCGACATTTCGCTCCAAGGCGGCTATTGGTCCGAGGCCCAACTCATTCAGCACATTCTGCGCGACGAGTTCCTCCCCCGCTTCCGCACGATCGCCTGGATCGACGAAGCCGTCGGCGGTGCAGCGATGGCATTCGCGGTGGTACCCAGCGTCTACTTCCGCTCGTCGGCGATCTACGGCCCCTGCCCGATCTCGCCGGACGAATCACCCCTGAGCACGCCTTGGGTAACGGTGTCAACCGCACGACCCACGATCGACCCGGACCCGGTCGTTCTAGCGATGCAGCGAGCCTGCGCCGTGGGCGGGTACGACCCACTGATCTTTCGATCCATGATGCTCGCCGAGCCACTGAGTATCCGGACGAGCCCAGACGACGCGACCTCTCTGCTCTCCCCCAGTGAACTCCCCGGGCGGATCATCAACCCCACCGGCCGGCTCTTGACACTCAACGCTCAGAGCGCCGAACGAACACGCTTCTCACGAGGCACGGTGGACACCATCGAAGAACTCCTCGTTGCCGCGGGGATCGAACATGTGCAGTTTGTCGGTCGGGCCGCCGGACACGACCTTGACTTTGTCGCCGCGCAGGCACGCACCGATGAATCTCGCATCATCGAACTCCTGACGTCCATCCGCTCTCGGCTGCTGCTGACCGATTCGGCGATCGAAGGATCCGAGCGCGATACCCAGGCCGAGGTCGCCTCGCGCAACATCGATGAACTCGAATACCTTCTGACCCGCAACGGGCTGTACCGCCGGTACCTCGCCGACGAAGCACAGGTGCCCCCGCACATCGGCGAGATCAACCGCGTCTGGTTCCAGGTCATCCGTCAAGGGCTTGACGCACTACGCCGACGGCGACTCCCGCTGGACGATGTGGCGGAGTCGATCCAGATGTAACAAGTAGTTCCGATTTGGCAACCTGACACGGCACGCGAAGGGTGCATCACCCTTCCTCGGCCACAATCCCTTCCTGATACGCCTGCACCAGCGCCTCCAAGTTCCCGAGGTGCTGACGGATCCGCCGGCCTTCCTCCGTGTCGCCGATGAGGCGAACGCCGCCAGTCCCGTTCGTACCCGCGTCGTAGCGTCGGATCGTCGTCACGGTCGGCACGATATCCGCGCCTGAATCAATCACCGCGTCCACCGAACTGAACGGGGCGTGCTCCGCGAGTTCGATGCCGCCGGGCTTGAGGACCAGGGTGTACCCGCGGTCGCCGTAGGCCTCGCTGAACGCGCCGTCGATCGTCACGCAGTTCCCGCCGCGTTTGACGGGCTGCTCGCCTTTCTCGATCTTCACGGGGACGTGCCCATTGACGATGAGGACATCATCGCCGCACCCGAAGAGCCGCCCGATTTTTTTGACGAACCCGGCGTCGTGGACATGCTCGAAGTACGGATTCTTGTGTTCTTTCTGCGCCTCCTTGTCGGCGACGAAGTACGACTCGAAGGTCGCCAGTTTGTCCTTGCCGAAGAGCGGCGACCGCGGCCCGCCCCACATGTACCACAGCCAATCCGCGTCCTGATCGATCCCGAAGAAACGCTTGCGGAACGCTCGCCGAACGACCGACCCGAGCGCGTCGAACAACTCGCGCCCAGCGACGTTGTGCCCATCGACCTTCAGGCTCAGCACATTCCCCGCTTCGTCAACTGGGACGCAGGCGTGGAACACGAGCACTTCATCGCGCTTGGTCCACATCCCGCCGCGCCGAACAACCCATTGCATGTGCTCGCGCAGACGCTCGGAGCGCACGAACGAATCCCGAAGCCGGTCGATGCACGCCTGCTCGTCGGGGGAGTAGGCATAGGGATCGTTCGGATCGATCGTCGGCAGGCGTGTATCGAGCATCGGATACGTCTTGCCGTCGATCTCGACGCTCACCGCGCGTCGATCGGCACCCACACCTTCAAACGTGATCCTGTGCAGCAGCCGGCGGTGCGAAAGATCCCATTCGGGGTGCCGCTCGATAAGCCGTCCCTCGGCTTTGAACTGCATGACCGCAATCGCCTTCTGCATCCGAGCGACCATGATGTGATCGCGCAGCCCATGCCCCTTGGGGATGAACCGCTCCGCCGGGTCGTCGGCGTAGACGTCCCGCACGAGTTTCTCGAGTGCGGTCGTCAGAATCCCGTACCCCTCTTCCAACTGCGCCGCTTGCCGATACCGAGCCGAGAAGCGAAGCACGGTGAGCAGGCACGCCTCGTGACCGAGGTGTGCCCCGAGCCAGATCGTGTCGTGGTTCCCCCACAACAGGTTCACGTTGGGCTGTCGCATCAGCGTGTCGATGACCCGATCAATCCGCGGCCCGCGGTCCCCAAGATCGCCCGCAACGAGCAACTCTTCCGACGCGAGATTCCGTATCAAACGCGACCCCGCGCGGACCGCGCCCCAGTCACGGTCGAACTTGGCCATTTCCATCAACATCGTTCGCGCGAACTCGGGGCGCTGCCCCGAAACGAGTTCGACGAAGAGTTCGCGGAACTGCGTAGGGATCAGCGCTTCGACGTAGTCGCGCCGGTACGTCTTGCGGATCGCCCGCACGATCTCGAACTGAAGAGTAAGGGTCTGAAAGATCCACTCGGTGCGTCGTTTGGACGCGACGAGTTCTCCGGCGAACTTGCGGATCGCCTCGCGCGGGTAGTAGAGCACCGCGAGGAATCGTGCTCGCTCATCGGCCGACAGCCGGTCACGCAGCACATCCTCGACGATGGTGCGCAGCGCGCCCGAGGCGTTGTTGATGACGTGCCGCAACTTCGCGTCCTCGCCGTGGACGTCGGAGATCACATGCACGACACCCTTTGGAAGATCGAGTTTGGCCCGCAGCCCGGCGGCCTCGGCGATCGCGGCATCTGCCGACGGATACCGACGCGCCAGCGTTTGAATCAAGTTCAATCGATCATCATTCATAGACAAGGGCATGGCAGTCCTCCGCCCGGATTGTTCCGTCCGGCGGCACCGTTGTCACCCGTCGTCCAAACACCCAACACACGCCCCCCCCAGAACCTACCTGCTTGGCCGGCTAGCCACATCGACCGAGCGCCTCAACCGCTTCCCGAAGCCGAACCACTTCCATGGCGTCAAACCGACCCTGTGTCCGTGCCGACGAATGCACCTGCCTGCACCCGGTCCGCGTGATCAAGTCGGCGGCGTTTGATGCCCGCACCCCCCCGCCGGGCAGCACTTCGATCTTTCCCCCCGCGTGCCGCACCAACCGTTCGATCCCATCGATCCCCTCGGGCGAAACCGCGCTCGCGGCGTGCCCCGATGTCAGCACCCGCGTGCAGCCGATCGTTATGAGTTTTTCAACTGCCGCAAGCCCCCCCGACGCCTGATCGAAAGCGCGATGAAACACACGTTCGACCTCGCCGCACCGTGCCAACACCTCGCCGCAGATCGCCTCATCGACCTCGTGCTGTGCATCGAGAAAACCAAAGACAATCCCGTCCGAACCCGCACCCACGAGCGCTTCGAGTTGGCTCAGCACCAACCCGAACTCGTGCGGCTCGCATGTAAATGCTCCCTCCCGCGGACGGAGCATCGCCATCACCGGCACCCCAACCTCGCCCTTGACTCGTGCGATATCACGCGGATTAGGCGTTAGACCGTCGAGGTCAAGGCGAGAACAGAGTTCGATCCGGTCCGCGCCCGCGTGCGCCGCCGCCACCGCGTCCCGCACCGAATCCACGGCAATCTCGATCCGTATCACGCCGTCATGCTGCATCATCACCTAATCTACGATCGTTAATCCCGCCGGGCCACCCAGCGCCAGATGATCGGCGTCGCACTGGCACCATGACCCGGAACCTGTTAGATTGTCTCTCCAAGGAGGCACGAATGCACCAGTCACAGTTCCGAAACCTCGTGTTTGAAGGCGGCGGCGTCCTGGGCATCGCATACGCCGGCGCGCTGCGTGTTTTGCAACAACAAGGCATCATGCCCGATATCGAGCGCGTCGCGGGAGCGTCCGCCGGCGCGATCACGGCCTGCCTGCTGGCGATCGGGTATGACGCCGACGAGATCGAACAGGTCGTGGGCACCACGAGTTTCGAGTCCTTCATGGACGCCCCGGGCGGTTTCTTTGTCAGCGTCGCCCGCTCGCTGACCAACTTCGGGTGGTTCCGCGGGGATGCCTTCACTGTCTGGCTGAAAGAACGCTTTTCGCAAAAAGGGCTTCCAAGCGACTTGACGTTTGCGCAACTCGAACGCCTCGCCGAGGATCCGGTGAACAAGGCCTCCACTTCGCCCGGCAAGTTCCGTAAACTCTATGTCGTCGCCAGCGATATCTCGCGCGGCGTGGTCCGTCAATACGACGCCACCGAAGACGACACCAAAGACACGCCGATCTGGCACGCCATCCGCGCTTCCATGAGCATCCCATTCTTTTTTTCAAGTGTGCGTGAGTCGCTCGCCGCTCCCGTCTCTGATCATCCCGCCCCGAAGCGGCGTATCCTCGTCGATGGCGGGGTGACTTGGAACTACCCCGTCGATATCTTCGACGACAAGCGCTTCATCGACCAGTCCTGCGACCATCTCAGCACCGTCACCGTCGATCCGTGTGCCGGGCTGCACTTCCGCACCGCGTACGACGACAACCACGTCTACAACAAGCAGACCCTGGGCTTCCGGGTCGATACCGCCGACGAGGTCGCGGAGTACAAAGGACGCCTCGCTGCCGACCCCAAGCCCATCACGAGTGTGATCGGTTACAGCGCGGCGCTGATCCAGTTCATGCGCTCCATTGCCTTGAAAAGTCACCTCAAGCCCCATGACTGGCACCGCACCATCTTCCTCGACGCCGGTACCGTCCCGTTCACCAAGTTCGACTTGACCGCCCCCGAGATCGCGCTGCTCGTCAGGAACGGCGAAGCCGGGTGCACAAACTACTTCAACTGGTTTAGCAAAGATCACCCCGCCGGTGGCAATAACACGCCTATCAACAAGGTCTTCAACCACTGACCCGATCCCACGATCCGTGTCAGCGGACACCGCGAATCCGCGGCATAAACTCTCTTCATCTGACCAGTTCACCCCGTTATTGCTGGAGTTCTTCATCATGCCAAACCCGTACCCCCCCGTCGCTGCTGTCCGCTGTATGTTCGGGATTGCCGTGATTATTTCCATCACCGGCCTGGCGGGCATCGCTCAGGCGCAGGTCACCTCCGACCGTGTGTATTTCGGCATCGCCCGCGCGATCCCGATGAAGGTTGTCGTCCCCGACACTGCCAAGGGTCAACCTCGGCTGCAACTCCTTGAACCCGTGACCGGGAACCTTGTCGAGTCCGCCGATGCCGCCGCGGGCGCGGTGAATCTGGCTGAGAAGTTCCCCACGCTGTGGACCACCAGTTCGCCGCGCTTGCTCTACCTCCAACTCACCGTCGGCGACACCCCGATCGGCGCCCCGGTTGTCCTTCAGCCCCTCGTCTCACCCGACTACGCCACTCGTGTTGACGGCGCGGGCAACCCCCAGTGGCAGCGTGGCCGCAAGATCTACTCCGGTATTCGCGCCTACACCGACAAGCACATCCTGTTCGATACCTCCAAAGGCCAAGTCCAGATAGCCCTTCGACCTGACATGGCCCCCAACACCGTCTGGACCTTCCGCGGGCTTGTCGAAGGCGGGTACTACACCGATGTCATCTTCCACCGCATCGCCGATCTCAACGCGGACTCCACCATCGACATACTCCAAGTCGGCGACCCCGGCGCGAGCAATCCCGAGACCGCCGGCCAAGGCGGCCCGGGCTTCAACTTCGACCTCGAACCCAGCACCCTCCAGCATGACCTGGGCGTCATCTCGATGGCGCGGACCAACGACCCCAACACCAACGGCTCCCAGATCTTCCTCTGCCTCAACCGCTCCGGGACCAGTTTCCTCGACGGCAAATACACCGCCTTCGGCAAAGCCGTCGCGGGCGACGATGTCCTCAGGTCGATCGGCACCGTCCAAACCAACCCGCAAAACTCGCGCCCGGTCGATCCGCCAATGATCAAGTCGGCGACGCTGGTCGATGCCCCCCCGATAACCGCCGCGGCGAAGCCCGATACCAAACCCGACGCCGCCAAACCGACCGCTCCTACTCCAACACCGGACAAGCCAGCCGAACCCTCAAAGGATCGCTGATCGCGTGCTGCAAACCTCCATGCCCCTACCCCTTCATCGCCGAACCGTTCTCATCACCGGCGCAAGCAGCGGCATCGGCGAGGCTATCGCCCGCGCCGCCTTTGCCGCGGGCGCGAACCTCGTCCTCAATGCGCGCCGAAAGGAACGCTTGGATTCACTCGCCGCCGCCCTCCGTCGTTCAGCCCCAGCCCCAACCCCCCGCATCTGCCTCGTCCTCGGCGACGCCGCCGACGACGTCGTCGTCCAGCAGATGTTCGATCATCCGATGCGCGAACTCGGCGTCATCCCCGACGCCGTGATCGTGAACGCGGGCCGTGGGCTCAAGGGATCGCTCCTCGACTCCGACACCGTGCAGTGGGAGGCGATGATCCGCACCAACCTGCTCGGGGCGGCCAAACTCATGCGCGAAGCCGCCCGGCGCATGATCGCCACGCTCGACGCCTCGCTCCCCTCCGGTGCCGCGTGGACCAGCACCCCGCGCGACATCATCGCCATCGGCTCCGTCGTCGGGCGGCACATATCGCCCTTCTCCTCCATGTACGGCTCCACCAAGTTCGGGCTGCACTCCCTCGCCGAAGCCCTACGGCGTGAGATCGGCCCCAAGGGCATCCGCGTCGGCGTCGTCGAACCCGCCGTCGTCAAGAGCGAGTTCCAGGAGGTCGCCGGCTACGACCCCGTCGGCTTCGGCGCGTTCATGGACAAGATCGGCCCGGTCCTCGAACCCGACGACATCGCCCAACTCATCGTCTCGATGCTCGCCCTCCCCGCCCGGGTCAACATCGCCGACGTCGTCATCCGAGCTACGCGGCAGGATTATCCGTAACACGGCACACGCTCGCATCGCTCCCTAAATCTCTGTGAGTTCGACGATCGGCTCGCCGCCCTCAAGCAGACGCCGGGCTTCGGGAAAAGCCCGTTTCATCAATGCCCGAAGAACCCGGTTCGTTACATTTCCGCATGTAATCCAGAGCAGTTGCGGCGGCGGTGAAAGACGAGTCACTAAGTCCACAAAGTCTTCGTCTTTTGACGCGATAACCGCGCCAGCCGTACGCATCGCATCGAAGACTTCGTCGTCTTCGGCTTGTCGAAGTCCGAGCGGATGGAGCGTGGATGCCTCGACGCCATGGTCTTCAGTCATCCACACGGCCATCGCGGGCGGCAGTTGTGCGTCGATCCAGACCTTCACGCCGCCACCTGCGGAATCGTCGTCCGCCGAGCCGCGTACATCAAGCACGCTCGAATGTCATCCGCCTCCAGGTCGGGAAAATCCTGAAGAATCTCGACTGCCGTGACATCGTGCGCGAGCATCTCGAGGATGTCGGTCACGCGGATCCGCATACCACGGATACAAGGCCTCCCGCCACATTGGGCCGGGTTGCGTGTTACGCGAGACAACAGTGCCGCGTCGGACGTATTCATGCCGAATCCTATCGCTGGTTTGTACCCCAAGGTGAACCGCGATTAACGTGTTGCGAGAGTCGGTCATGGGCATTCAATTCGGCTTCGATTCGATGTAGTCGATCTCCGGCCGAAAGACTTCTCGCATTGGCGGGTGGCTCGACGGTCTGCCGTGCCACCGAAGTCCGTGTGCTTTGAATGCCATTCAGATAAGGACGGGTCAGGTGGGGTGTTTCTTTCGATATGCGGTGCGAGTGGTGGTGAGTTTGGAGAACCGCTGCGTTCGTTTGG
>JBGSIF010000189.1:0-2543 GCA_041742635.1 Phycisphaerales bacterium | reverse complement strand
TGACCTTGCTGGGTTTCGCCGGGTCGATGGGCACCTGCGTCATACGGATCGTGACCGCGCCGGCGGGGAGCGAGAGGGTGCGCGTGACGGTTTGGGTGGGCGGATCCCAATGGCTGGGGGAGAGGAGGAAGTAGCCGTAGGAGCAGTAGTCGCGCGCGAGGACGAAGTCGCTGGGGACGGCGAGGGAGAAGGTGGTCGGTTCATGGCGGGCGGTCATGGAACGAAGGTATGCGCTGGGGTGGGTGGGGGCTGGGGGGGGGCGAAAGAGAGGATGCGCCACCACATGGGAAAGTACGAGTTCTGCCCGCTGAAGACGAGAATCTTGAACGCGCAAGCGAGGCCGACTACCTTGCTGGTCGAGCGAGGATCTCGACAGCGCGCCCATACGTGGGACCATCCAGAGCCGAGAACTCGTGCTCGATGTCGATCTGTTGTCCGAGCTTGCTGGCCCACCAGCCGTCGGTGAGTTGACGTGCTGCATGTGTGGGCCTTCCATCGCTCGCGGCGTAGATGGCGATTTTCTGCTTGCCCGGCTCCAAAGTCGCATCAGAACGTTCGAGGTACCCTTTCAGGCCGTAGGCTTGAACAAAGGCGTCGAGGGTGACTTCTCGGCGTATTTCAGCGGGCCAAAAACTCTGGTTCTGAGGATCCGGCCACCACCAGTGATCCGTATCGTTCGCGGCCCAAGCGATGCAGTTGTACCCTTCGACATATGGACTCGTGGGACGACTGTTCGCCACTGTGAGTTGCGGAAACTGTGGTTGAACCTTTCGCACAAAGTCTTGGAACGTCATGCGCGAAGGAGCCCTTTGGTATGACCCCACTCAAGCCAAGCGCTTTTCATCTTCTTGATTGAACCGCGATCACGCGGCACCACCGGATCCTCGTTCGAGATGGCTTTGAGTGCCCAGTACCAATGGCCGGAGTTGTGGCGAAGGTCGTCAAGGATCATGGGGAGCACCTCGGCACCCATACCAATGATCGCCTGGTACGCCGGATGCATGGCAATTTCCGTCGATGAAGAAAGCCACTGGGTTTCGGTTCGCCACTGTTGTGCAAGGGATCGGAATCGCTCCCAACGTGGGTCGCGCCGTCTCGAAGCCGGGAGGGCGTAGTAACCCGTGAGGTCGTTGAGTTGACGCTGGAGATTGACCGATTGCGCACTTGCACCGATGGCCGACACTGCAAACAGTACGTTTGCCGAGAGAACGCGCGAGGAACTGTTTCGAAATGTTGGTGCCTGTCGCACCGGAGATGCGGTACTCACTTGAATCGCTCCAAGGCTGGCTCGGTAAAACTCCCGAAGAACAAACGATTCTTCACGTCTCGAAGGCTGTCGAGCCTGCCCCAGATCGCGTCCTCGGAAATACCCTGCGGATGCTCTGAAAAAGTATCAAGGTCGAGGATGCAGTCCGTGCCGTTCCCGTCGACCGACTGCGTAACGATAGCGACTGCATCGTGCTCATCGAATGGAATGACCACGCGAAGGAGATAGCCGGCAACAGTTTGAGGAAGGTTCGGCCCGAGTACGAAGTTCGTAAGGAAGGTATTATCCAGCGATTCACCGGGTGGTAACGGCACCCGATTGATGAACCGCGAAGCGATACGAAGCACCTTCGTCGGGTTCGATACCTCAGAATACCTCTTCCAGAGTACCGACGCCTTGGTTCGGAGTTCATCCCAACTGCCGTAGGGTTGCAATCGGGAGATCGTGAAGCCGTCGAGGCGGAACTGGACCACCCATTTCTCGTCGGTTGACCGAAGCACGAAGCCGCCATGCTCATCGACGGATGTCGAAATACTCGGTAATGCCTGAGTCGAAAGGCTGATCTGCCCCGTCAAATGGCGGAGTTCAGTTCTCGATGAAAACTCGGCGGCAAGTTCATCACACGCAAGTCTGAGATTATCGACTGTTACCGACGCCGAGCGCTCGACCCGGATATCGATCAGGCCTTCAACGATGGGGGCGTGTGAGAGAGTGGGCCAAATGGTCATGCTGGTCCGGGTGGCGTTGGCGTGCGTGTTGCGATTCTGATACAACAATAGGTCTGCGTCGATTGACGGGAACAGCCGAGGCGTCAAGTCCGTCGCTCCGATCTCGGCTTGGCCGGGACTCTCACTTCTGTCCTTCGCGCTCAATGATTCACCAACAGACAATGATGTTCAGCAATCGTTCGCGGCGCATGCTGGCCTTGTTCCGTCAAATGGGTGAGAATCTGTGCCGTCGAGAGTGGACTAAAATCGGGTCGATCTCAGTAAAGGGGAAGTCGTTGGTGGGGTAAGCCCAACGGTGATGTGAGACTGAATGGACGCACTCTTTGACCAACGCCGATACCTGATCCCGTTTCGTTCGACGCTGCTCCCGCAAATTTTCACGGACACGCTGGTGATCGGGGCGAGGGTGGCGGGGCTTCGGGCGGCGGTCGCGGCGGCTGAAAACGGCGGCGAGGTCATTATCCTGTCCAAGGACAGCACGGACCTCTCGAACACCGCGTGGGCCCAGGGTGGGATCGCGGCGGCGCTCTCGGCGGAAGATTCGGCGG
>JBGSIF010000188.1:0-1917 GCA_041742635.1 Phycisphaerales bacterium | reverse complement strand
ACCGGGGCGAATGGCTCGGGATGTCGCGTTCGCAGTTGGCCGGTGAGTTGGCGTCGCGCCTGCGTGGGCGGATCCGGCATGAACGCAGCGCCGAAGATGGGGACTTCGGGACGGCGACGCCGGAGACGATCGACTATTGGGATGCGAAACTGGTGTGGGGTGATTTCCTGACGATGCTGGTGATCGATGAAGCGCTGCGTGATCTGGCGGTGGTGGCGGCGCTGTTGGAGCAAGCCGAGAAGGACCGGGCGAATACGAAGACGGAGATGGGCGGGGCGATCGAGGCGGCGGGGGTGGTGGGGGGAGTGGGGGGGTCGAGTGGGAACGCGCGGTTTGAGGCACGGGACTATCCGCCGCAGGTGGGGAGCCGGTCGAGCGATAACAAGTACATAGCGAGCGAGCGGATGATTGCGAGCACGCCGCGGTGCCTGGTGCATTATCACTTTCATGCACAGAAGGAAAAGAACACGGACTACGCGGGGCCGAGCAATCGGGATCTGGAGTACGCGGCGACGTATGCGCGGAACTGCGTGGTGTTCACGAGCGTGGGGCGTGGAGTGCTGAGCGCGGATTATTATCAACGGAACAAGGCACGGATTGATCTGGGGGAAGTGAAGATTGGGAAGTAGGGCGAGGGATTAGGGAGGCCGAAAGATGCCGGAGATTCCGATGAGATCCAAGGTACAGCGAAGGGCCGACCGATTCAATCGGCACGCTGTATTCGGGGTCGTTCTGGCTTCGCTTGTGGCTGCCGTGGGTTGCGTCTATGGGCCTTACGACCCGGATACGACTTCATCTCGTGCCTGTTACTTGTTTCTTGTTCCGATCGGTTCGGTGCCTGCGGAGCCGGCAGGGGAATGGGAACTCGCAGTTGATTCCCCACGGTTGTCTGGCTTCGCCGTTTCGCTCGTCATGGATGGGCCGGGAAGCGAGTCGCTGCCTTCGCCACCCGATGTTCAAGCGGAACTGACAATGACGTTGAACGGCGTGGAACTGGCGACAGAACGACGCCTGTTGTCAAGTTACACCACTGGACCGTCCGATGACGGCGTTCACATGCGTCAGTGGTACATTCCATTCCATGGCAACATTAAGCGGGGTGATCGCCTTGCCATCCGCGTGAAGAAGGACGCCTGCGCCGACGAGCGATATAAAGACGTCCGGCTGATTTTTCGGATGGCGGACTGTCGAAGCCCGTACTTCGCCCTCGACGATCTTCGCTGACAACGTGTCTCTTCAGACGCTGCGCGTCCGGCAACCATAGTGTGCCCATTTCATGGGCAGGATAAATACAGGATGGCGCGGCGGGCAGCGGGTGGCCCGGAACTACACCGACACCGGTGCTGCGAAAGCAATAGCATTCAAGCCTTGGCGTACTCGGCTGAACCGCGGCGCATGTCCTTCGCGGCGTGCCGATAAAACGATACGGATCGACACTTGTTCCACCTCTGGGTCATCGCGCTGTTCATGACGATCGTGTGGCGCGACATGATCGATGCGCCGCTGATGGGCGACTGGCTGGGGCTACGGGACACGATCCTGGCGACGCTCGTGCCGACGTTTGTCATCGGTGTGGCCGCGTATCTGCGAGTGCGGTGGCTGACGCGGCATGTGGAAGAGACGGGGTCGTACCGCGCGGTTCGCGCGGCGGACCGCACGCTGGCGCTCACCCGCTGGGCCGCGGTGTTGGTGTACGTTGTCGGCGTGCTGGGGCTTGGGTGGCTGGACGCGGTGCGGATCCTGATTGGTGATGTGGTGGCATTTGATGAAGCGCTGGCGATGTCGGCACCGATCGCGGTCTTTGTCGCGGGGTGGTGGAGCGTGTATCCGCTCGAGCGGCTGCTGCGCGAATCGATCATCTACCGGACGCTCCACGCGGAGCCGGTGCCGGGCGCTGGCGGTCACGCGGCAGATCGG
>JBGSIF010000187.1:0-20636 GCA_041742635.1 Phycisphaerales bacterium | reverse complement strand
GCGCACCGTCCGGCGGAGCGGCGACCGCCCCCGCTCCGCCGCGCCGCTTCTGTTCACGCCGACTCAGCCCCTCAACGAACACGTCCACCGTCCGCCCCAGATACTCCCGGCTCACTTCGTCGCTGATCGTGGTTTGAAGCGCGAGCAAAGCGTTGTTGCGCCGTCGCTTCACATCTTCGGGCACATCGTCGGCGAGTTTGTCATACGCCACCGTCCCAGGCCGCGCCGAGTACTTGAAAATAAAGCAGTTTTTGTAGCGTGCCCTCACAAGCAACCCACGGGTCGCTTCGTAATCCTCCTCGGCTTCGGTCGGGAAACCGACGATGATGTCCCCGGCGACCGTCAACGGGCGACCAACCTCCGGCTGGTGCAGATAGCCACGCGCGCGGTCGAGGAACTCAAAGTACTCCTCGATCGTGTATCCGCGGTTCATCATTT
This sequence comes from Phycisphaerales bacterium, assembly GCA_041742635.1. GTDB lineage: Bacteria > Planctomycetota > Phycisphaerae > Phycisphaerales > UBA1924 > JTS-AC122. The sequence continues at coordinate 20,198 of JBGSIF010000187.1, read as the reverse complement.
GCAGAAGGCGGTTGGACCCGCTCTGCGCCGGGACGTGCAGGTACCTACAGATCCGGGGATGGTCTCGGATCACTTCGAGTACATCGTCGCCGAAGTCTCGCGGGTAACTTGTGACAAAGCGCAGCCGCTCGATCCCGGGTACTTCGTCGTGGATCCGCGCGAGCAGGTCGGCGAAGGTCGTTGTGGCGTGATTGGCAAACGGATCTCGCCGATGCCCACCTTTGTACGATCGACCCTTCTGAGGCTGCACCACCCCGTTCACGCTCACCGCCGATCCGTGCTCGAACCGGTAGTGATTAACGGTCTGCCCCAGGAGCGTCACCTCTCGCACCCCCGCGTCGGCGAGGCGCTTGCACTCGTCGATAATGTGCTCGGGCGGACGATGGACCTCGGCGCCGCGCGTGAAGGGGACGACGCAGTACGTGCAGAACTTGTTGCACCCGCGTGTGATGCGCACATACGCCGAGCCGTTGTGATCACTCGCCGAGACTGAACGCGAAAGGTCCAGAAGTTCGAGCGAATCCTCCGCCGCGGCAAGCGTCGCGCTCCGACGCGATGTGCTCCCTTGCAGCGCGACTTCGTTCGCCGAACGCATCGGGGCGCTGTTGATCGGTTCGGGCGCACCAACCCCGGCGTCCGCCAGCAACGATTCTCGCGTCCGCACAGCGTTATCCAGCAGCGCCGGCAACTTATCCAGTTCCCCCGGCCCACACAGAATGTCTACCACCGGCATCCGACGAATCAGGTCCGTCCCGTCACGTTCCGCCATGCACCCCAGCACGCCGACCACCAACCCAGGCTCGGTCTGTTTCCGCAGTCGCAGTTCGCCCAGACGCGACCACACCTTCTGCTCGGCGTGCTCTCGCACGGAACACGTATTGTACAGAACAACACTCGCTCCTTCGGGCGTGCTGGAAAACTGGTACCCCCGCGCGCGCAACTGACCCGAGACGAGCTCGGAGTCGAGTTCGTTCATCTGACAACCAAACGTTTCGAGGTACACCTTGCGCGACGACATATGACCAATCATACGACGCAACGCGCCCGTTACCCCGTACCCAATCAAGAACCAATCGAACGCCCCGCGCACACCATCCGTGACTCAGTCGCGCTCGCCATCATCGTGCGAACTCGCCGAAGGCTTTGCATCGCACCACACTACGACGCCCGCCACATCGGCAACGACACGCACGGGCGACTGCCCTTCCGCCGGGATCCATCGCCACGTCCATTCCCCGGTCCGCTCGGCCGCGTCGCGGAGCGCCACCCCATCGCGTCCGCTGGCTTCGACCCACACCGCCGCGCCCGGCGTCGCCTCGATCTGCAATCCGTCCGCAGCCGAACCCACAACGACCACAAACGGCTCGCCCTTCGCCATCGCGCGATGCAGTTCGACCAATGACTCTGTCTCGTCCGCACCAAGCGAAGATTGTGCCGGTCCAGCCACCATTCGAACGATTTCCGCCCGACGCTTCGTATCGTCGGCCTGCGCCATCGTGTCGGCGTACATCGACCCCATCGATCCGTGGCAGCGTGCGCACGACTGCTGAAAGTAGGTAATCGGCCCGATCGCAAGCCTTCGAGCGGGCGCAACACTCGGCGATGGTTTGCCTGGCGATTCCGTGATCACGGTCGGTACCAAGGTCTCCGACCGTCGTTCGCACGCGGGAATCAACACCCAGATCGAAGCAACCAACAACAACACCCCCACGCCGGTGCTTCGTGCCAACCACCACGGCGTTGGCACGTACTTGCACCTTGTTGCCTGTGGTACGTTCATAGTTGGATAACACGATTACGGCTTGTCGGCCCCGGCGGCCTCTCCTGCCCAGCGCACCCGGTACACTCGCCCGGCCGGGGCGTCGCTGCTGAACAGCACGCTACCGTCCGGCGCGACGGCGCAGTCAACGGGCCTCGCCCAGACCACCCCGTTGTTCGAGTCGATCGTCGTCACGATCTTCAGCAGCCCGTACGGCTTGCCATCATCGAACAACACCCGTGCGATGCAGTACCCCACCGGCACGCGGCTATTCCACGAGCCGTGCGCCGCGATAAACGCATCCCCCGCATGGTCTGCCGGGAACGCCTTGGTCCGTTCGTTGACCACCGGATCGATGAACGCGAACCCGTTCACCGCCCAGTGTGCCGGGACGTTGTACTCGGGCGGGATCGTTTCGGACGCGAGCCCGGGAAGGTCTTTGTGATCGATGTACTCCGGTCGGGGGACTCGATTCCCGGCAAGAAACGGGTGCCCGTAGAACCCGCCTTGGATGTACAGATTGAACTCCTCGGGAGGGTTGGAATCGGTGATGGCCTGCGTTCCGGGTGCTTCACCAATCAGCCCGCCGAAGTTGTCCGACCCGTGATCGAACCCCCATAGTTCGGCGGTGCCGGGTCGATACCGCAGTTTTTCGGTGTTGCGAATGCCCGACGCGAAGAGTGATTTGCTCGCGCCATCAAGGGTGTACTTCCAGATCTTCTGCCGATCTGTTTCGCGCTGGTCGCTGATGTTGGCGCCGTCACCGATGGATGTATAGAACCCGTCGGTCGTCACGAACAGCGACCGCCACCAGTGCGCCCCCTTCATCGGCATCGTCCCGATCGGCACCACGTCCACAATCTCGTCCGCCTTCCCGTCGGCGTCCGTGTCCCGCGCACGGTGGATCGACCCACTCGTGGCGAACCATAACCACCCGTCGTGGAACGACATCCCGTGTACCGACTGCTTGCCGGTAATGAAATCGGCCCGGGTTTCGTACACCCCGTCGGCGTCCGTGTCTCGAAGCGCGATGATGTCGCCCCGGTCCGGTCGAGACACATACAACGTCCCCTTGTCGTCGAACTCCAGAAACCGTGCCGCCGGCAGCTCGTTCACGGCAACACTCACCCGATACCCCGTACGGACGATGAACTGTTCGACGTCCGGCTTGATGGTGTCGACACCGCCGGGGGTCTGTGGTAGCGCCGCAGGCACCGGCTGGGGCTGTGGCAGGTTCGATGCCGCGGTCAGGATCAAAGAAGTGAGCACTCCGAACATTTGCATGTACCTCGACTTCCCCTACGAAAACCATAGGAACGCCAACGTACCAAGTCGGTCCACCTCTGGCTCCCCGGGGTATCTCCCGTTTGGGAATCGGACGGGCAGGCAAATATTTATCGTGATTGCAGATATATCTGCAACCGATATATCTGGCTCGTCGTATATCCATCGCCATGCCACTCCCCGACTTCCGTCACGACCCCACCGAACTGATCGTGCTCGCCGTGCTGAACGAGGAGTCGCTCTACGGCTACGCCATCACCAAACGCGTTGCCGCTCGTTCCACCGGGGACATCAAACTCTCCCCCGGCGTGCTCTACCCGCTCCTGAGCAAAATGGAACGCCAGGGGCTGATCACCAGTTCGTGGGAAGTCGTGCGATCCGATCGCGCCGCGCCGGCACACGATGATCCTGCTACCGCAGACGAACCCAGCGGCCGACGACGCAAGTGGTACCGGCTCAGTGCCAAGGGGCGCAAGCGTCTCACGCAGCACGCCCAGGCCCACCGCGCCTACGCCACCATGATCGATTCATTCCTCGTCACGCGCCCTCTGGAGGACCGCGCATGACCACGCAGGCTCCTTCATCACGCCCGGTGCTGCCGACCGCGGATTCTGCGCCGGCATCCGCCCTCGCCACGGCTTCAGAACCTCTAGCAATCGAACCATCGCCCCGGCTGCGCCTCAGCACCCAGTACGATCGCCCGATGCCAACCATCGGCATCGGCACCTGCGAGGATCCGACGTGTTCGCCGCGCACGATCGATTCGTTTCTTTCGGACCTGCACCGGCACCTGCGGTGGCACCGCGAGCCGTTCGGCGCGGTCCGTGACGAACTCGAATCACACGTCTACGACCGCGCCCGCGACCTCATGCTCGCCGGGATGAGCGAGTCGGCCGCGGTCGATCAAGCCATCGAAGAACTCGGCGATGCACGCTCGCTCGCCGCAGATTATCGTCGCTCCCGCACTATTCCAGCAAGGAGATTCCTGATGAATGCCTCGATGTTCCTGTTGTCCGGCGCGGTGCTCAGCCTGAGCATCCTCGCGGTGTCATCACACCCCGGCGTCCCGCAATCCTGCCCGCCCACGGAGCCGGATTCCACGGGAACGAGCCTCTTGCTCAGGCCCGTCTTGTCTGATGACGGGCAAGGCAAGATGTTCCTCCGTTACTCGCTCGATCCGGCGCCGATCACTCAGTTGCTCACCACGCAGGCGGACCTCGGCGAGGATCGTCGAGTCGCACGTCTGGACATCGAACCGACGCAACTACTCTTGTCCCGAGCGCTCGGCGCCGCGCAGCCCGATTTCTCAGCGCAAGCCAACGAAGTCAAGACTTCGACCTTCTCTCCCCCAAGCCCGTTCCCCGCGGATGTCGCCGACAAGCGGATCACGCTCTCCATCAAAGAATCTCGGCTCGAAGACGCCATCGGCATGATCGCCGCCGCTGCCGGGCTTAGGCCGATCATCCACCGCGAGTCTATCAACGAGATCGGTACCGACACCGACACCACGTTCTCAATCTCACTCACGGACCAACCCATCGACGCAGCGGTGCGCGCACTCGCCCTGTCCGCTTCCACTTCGCCTCACCAGACCCTCACCGCCCGATCCGATGGCACCATTATCGAGTTTGCCTCCGTCGCCTTCTTTGACCAGCGCGAAACCTCCCTCGTCAGTTACGACCTCTCCAATATCAACGCCGTCGGCAGCGAGATGGTGCAGCAACTCCTCCAAACCTTCGTCGAACCCGACAGTTGGAAAGACAACGGCGGCACCTCCGCTTGGCTCTCCTTCGCCGGCTCGAAAATGTTCGTCCAGGCTCCTAAACGCCACCACGCGCACATCCAGTGGTTCCTTCAGGAACTGCAAAGCAACTAACAGCGCGTGCCCTCCGCCAGAGCCTATCTCAGAATCGATTTCACACCAGCGGCACCGAGTACACGAGCATGAACACGATTGAACTCCCACACTTCATAACCTCGCCACATCGGTGCTATTCGCACGTTCGACCGTTTCGGGATAGGTTCTATTCTGACTGTTTCGCCCTCCGCTGTCTGCCACAACTTGAAGTATTTCGTCGTGTACCGGCCCATTACTGAGCACCCCATTCCCCGACCGCACACATCCTTGTCCCTGAAAATCCGTGAACCTGCCGCCTGCCTCACGCATCACCACCAGCGCCGGCGCTACGTCCCACACCTGTACCAGCGGCTCCACCACCGCTTCGGCCCGTCCCGTCGCCACCAGCACATGCGCATAGCAGTCGCTCCACCCGCGCAGTTTCCCCGACTTCGCCCCCAGACGCGGCAACACATCTTCTCGCCCCGTTTTGGCGAAATACTCCCACCCTGTCATACACACCACCGCTTCGCCCAACGTCTTCACGCCCGACACCCGTGCCCGCCTCGGTTCTCGTTTCCCCGCCATGTGCCATGCCCCGCCCCCTACCCCGGCGTACACCATCTCATCCAGCGCGGGCATATGGATCACCCCCGCCACCACTTCCTCTCCACGCTCCACCGCTACCAACGTGCCATACAGCGGCACCCCGCACACGAACGACGCTGTACCATCGATCGGATCCAGAATCCATCGATACCCCGACGTCCCTTTGTGTTCGCCGAACTCTTCGCCGACGATCCCATCGCTGGGGAACGCTTCCGCGATCAACCGGCGCAGCAGCCGCTCGGCGTCCCGATCCGCCGTCGTCACCGCCGTCCCGTCACGCTTGGTTTCTACCTCGAATCGGTCCGTCTGAAAGTACCCCAGCGTGACTTCCCCCGCGGCTCGCGCACACTCAATCGCACGCGCAAGCCGGTACGAGACCTCGGGATTACTCACGTCGGGCGGCGAGTCTGACAGATTCGTTGCCATACGCGACTGTACACGCTCGCACGACAAAGAGACGATCGCCCAAGCAATCGAACGGATCTTTCACACACTCATTGCTCCGGCCAAACTCGACTGCCCGCTCGATCGGTTCTCTCATCTCACCCCGGCGCATACGCTCATGCGATGACGCCCCTCGCTACGCACACGATCTCCGATTTCCTCGCGAGCCTCGGCGCCAAGTCCCCGGCCCCAGGCGGGGGCGCGGCCGCCGCGCTCACCGGCGCGACCGCCGCCTCGCTCGCACGGATGGTTGTTTCCTACTCCATCGGGAAGAAGAGCCTCGCGGCGGACCAGCCGTATCTTGAAGATACCGCCGCCGCACTCGACCGCGCCGCCGCGCTCTTTCTCGAGTTCGCCGACGCCGACGCCGCGAGTTACGCGACCCTCAACCAACTCCAGAAACTCCCCGACACCGACCCTCGAAAGATCGCCGAACTCCCCAGCGCCGTCGAGTCCGCCGTCCAAATCCCCCTCGCCTGCGCCTCGGCGGCGTCCGACCTCCTCCGCACCTGCGAACGCCTCATCACCCGCTCCAATCGCTTTCTGCGCAGCGACCTGGCCATCGCCGCCGTACTCGCCGAGGCCGCCGTTTCGTCCGCCTGTTGGAGCGTCCGCATCAATGCCCCGCTGCTTGCTAGCGATACGTACCGCGCCCAGGTTTCGACTGATGTCGCCCGGCTGCTGCGCGAATCTCTCGCCCGCCGCCACGCCGTCGAACACGCCTGCGAATAACACCCCGATCATGCCGTGGACCGGGCGTCCCGCCCGGCGGTTCCCGCTCCACCCACGCCGCGGGCACATCGAAGCCGCTCTCTCTCACCCTTGATTCACTTCGCCCCGCTACGCTCGATGAACACGTTCGCTTCATTGATCGCCGCTTCCATCTCAGCGAGCAACGCGTCCACATCGGTCTGGAGTTGGGCCAGGTTCCCTTGCAGGGACGCCACCGCTTGCGCGTTGAGCGTGTGCTTCAGCAGGAGACGCCGGTCGTTGAGCGCGACAAGCACCGGCTTCATCTTCCCCTCCGCCGTCTTCATCGCGCCGAGCAACTGCTCATACTCCCCGCGTGTGCGCGCGAGTTGTTCTTCGCTTGCACGCTTGGCGTCGTTGCCGGAGATCTGATTGATCTCTTCCATCCATTCCGCGAACAGCAGGCCGGCCACCCGTTCCACACTCCCGATCCGCTCGCTCACGTTCCCGGCTTTTGATTGGCTCTTCTCATACGCCGTGTTGATCTTCGCGTACTGCGCATCCAGTCCGCCCGCGGGTACGCCGGTGATTGCCTTGAACTCGTCGAGCGCCGACGCGAACTGCTGCTTGGCTTCGACCTGTTCATCGCGCGTTTCTTTCACGCGGTCCACCAGTTGTTCCCGCTTCGTGTACCCCAGCCGCTCGTTCATGGCGATCCGCGTCGAGGCGCACCCCCCCAGCAACCCCCCCAGTAAGCCACCAAGCCCCATCAGTACAACACCGTAACCCAGCATGTGCAGCCGCATAGTCCTGTCCTCCTTTATCAAGTTGCCGAGCACCATATCCCGCGCGCCCCGTCCGTGCCACTCAACTTCATGCTCCGCCCAACTGCCCCACCCATTCAAGTATTCCATCCAGCCCCCCGGCGTTCCCGTGCCGCACGAAATACCCCCCCGCCGCACATCCCATCGCTATCGACACCGCCGGCTCGTTCCCGTTCGCCAGCGCGTACATCATCCCCGCATTGAATCGGTCCCCAACTCCCGTCGTCCGCACCGGCGAGGCCGTGTAGGCCCCTTCGACGCAGACCGTACCCCCGGGGATTCCCGCTCCTCGCCACGCGCCCGCCGCTCGTCGCTGGCTGTGGATCACGACCATCTCCACCCCCATCCGCTCGCAAATCCCCGCCGCCGCCGACTGCATCGACCCCGCTTCATCACTCGGTACCCCAACGCCGAGTGCCCCCGCAATCAACCCGGCTTCGTGCAAGTTCGCCCCAACCACCACCCGCCCGCCCCCCGTTCCGCCCCCCGTTCCACTCTGCATCTGCCCCACCACACCCAGCGCTTCCCTCAGATCTCCCACATCTCGCCCGCCGGGGTCTGCCAGATCCACCAACACCAACGGCCGATGCCTCAGCCCCGACAGCACCCGTTCCTGTACCACCCGCCAGCACCCCGTCATGTGCGGGTATTTGCTCCAGTTGCACAGCCCGATGACATCCGCTTTCGCGCACACGTCGGCGTACCTCCCAGCGTCGATCAACCGGTGCATCACCGACTCGTCCAGCCCACCCAGCCGGCTGGTTTCGTTCAGCATCAACTTCCCGTCCCCGAACTCGAGCGCGAGCGTGCGCCCGAAACCGTTTCCCATCGCCGTACAGGTCCGGCAACGCAAGGCGATACCCGCAAACGCCGCGTGGATCGGATCACCCAATGTCCCAAATAGGTCAACCGTTGCCCCTAGCGCAAGCACGCCGTCGGCGAAGTTCGGACCATTCCCACCCCCTTCCTCTTTAATGATTTTGATTTCCCGTCCCAAACTTTTACCCGCCGCAGCGTGTACCATCGCGCCAAACTCCCCAATTCCCCGCAATACCTGGACATCTCCATCGGAACCACGGGCTTTGACCACATGGATGATCTCATCGACGAACCCGTCAAACCCGACCACGACGGCAATCTGGGAAGTTTGCGAACGTACTGAACTCGATAGCAGGCGTTGCATTGTGGGTAAGTCTACCCAATCAGCCTATTCAGCGGCGGATCCTCATTCCTAAAGAACAGACACCAAAGATGGCCAGATGATATCATAAGTCATTGTTCTGTAGTGGTTTATGCGATCAGTCGTGCGGTTGTTTTGGGGGCGGTTCCAATCCCGGTTGAAGAAAACTCAAAAAGGTTTTGGAAAATACGTTTTAAGCCTTGACAGAGCCTGCGTTTTTGATACATTGCACATGCCTTTTCCGGTCTTTTATCCGAAAACCCGAAAATGACGTCCTAGATGCAGCCGAATCTGGCCAAGGTCTAGAGAGAAGGGCGTTCACAGTTCCGAGAGAGAGAGAGATCGGAGCGAGAGAGAGAGGGTTTCGGAGAGAGAGATTGGAGCGAGAGAGAGGCGAGAGAGGGCACCAAACCTGTCCTCGATCCCGGCTGTGAACTGACCGGTCACAGCCGGGTTTTTATTTTTTGTCCGCGACTGGCGACTCAACCAAAATCTGCCGCAGTACACGAATCGGTAGAAGGCACTGAGCCGCGACCATACCGCCGATTACGACCAACCCACCACACCCGCTCCGCCCTTTCCGCGGTCAATATCTCTCACTTAACTGATTTGATACGGTGGTAACGCCCGCGAGGGACGGATGTCACTCACGATTGGTGTGATGTTGGCATTTCGACCGGGGTATGACATACTTCGGGCGAAGTCGATTGTGCATTCTGAAAGGGTTCGAGCGTGCCGATCACCGGATGTGTTCGTAGTTTGTTGCTGCTGGTCATGATTGGGTGGTTGGGTTACAGTGCAAACGCGGTGTGGGCTGGCATCTCCGGTCCGCCCACGATTTATGCGTTCGATGGTGATTCGGGGGACGATTCGACCGTTGATGCATCACCTGATCGACCGGCGAAGACGATGGCACGGGTATCGGCAATCGCCGCATCTCGCGGCGGGTTCCGGTTTGGAGATCAAGTCTGGCGCGCCGGGCGCACGACCGAGAGCGTGAACGTGGGCGCGGTGAGTGGGGTGTGGCACCGCATGTGGCCGGGGCGTCCCGAGGCCGCTTGGCGCGGGTCCACGCCGGTGCTCGGGGCGAGTTGGCTGAGCGAAGGCGGCCCGACCTACAAAGCAATGATCGGCGCGGGCAGGTATGTATCGATCTGCGTCGATCGTTGGGCATCGCGTGTTGACGTGCATGGGCGTCACTACGGGTACCTCGCACGGGATCCGGCCCGCCCGGACATCGACGGCCTGTCTACTCCGGGAACATGGCATTACGACACCGAGAGCGGCTTCTTGTTCGTTCGGCTGATCGACGACGCCGATCCGCGCGCACTCCTCGGCGACGACGCCGTGATGTGGGTCAATGGCAATCTCTGGTCCGGGCTGTACTCTCAGTTCGGCACCGACACGATCGTCTCCGGTGCGGACGCCGATGCTCTCAATGGGGGGTCGTTCCGCCAGTTCCTCTCCGGCGGCACCTCGCCGTGCTACGGCCTGACGGTCTGCGGCACCCGGTCCGTCGTCCGCGACCTGCGGTTGGACGACTGCTCGATCCATCACCTTTCCATCCTCAGCGGTTCCACACGCGACGTGTTGGTCGAGAACGTCTCCTGCTGGGGCGGCGGGTTGTACTCGGGCGCGTCGCAGTTCGTGGTCTACTCCGGCAACGAAGACATCAACGGCATCGTCTTTCGCAACTGTCACGCACACCCGTATTCACTGCTGGATTCCAACGGGCAGCCCCTGCGGTTCAACTCCAACTGGTCCCCGCTCTTTGTCCCTGTGACCGTGGACGGCTTTTACGCGCACACCATCCGCGTCAACGGATCGCGCATCACGAACATGCTCTGGGACCGTTGCACGGCGACGTTCTACGGGGACACGATCTTTAGCGCGAATCGCGGGACCGCGTTCAATGCCGGTGACACGGCCCCACCCCCCGCCGATCCGTGGAACTGGGCCGGGTACGGCGTGCGTGGCGATCGTTGCAAAATATTCAACGGCAACTCCGATAACCTCTTCGGGAACATGGCCTTCCGCAATCACTTCGCGGACCTCACCAATGCGAAACTCAATGCACAGCCTTACTGCGGGAGCATCAACCGCGGCACCACCGTGCTCTTCGAGTCCAGCGTCTTTGTCGTGAATAGCGACTCGACACTCCGCCGCTCGCTCTATCACCTGTTCGGCGGGGCGCGGGTGCTGCTCGTGAACTGCACGGTGATCGACGTGGGCACCTCGGCGACGCCGCACGAGATCTTTTCGGTCGCCAACCAGAATGGTTACAAAGCCGCCGCCGAACGCGGATTTAGTGTGAACGCCATCGGTTGTATTTTCTACTTCCACCACGCCCCGCAAGGCGCCACGACGAACCGCCTGTTTTCCAACGACGCCGGTGCGCCCAAGACCAACATGCACTTCGATGGGTGTTTGTACTACAACGTTTCACACTTCGCGGAAGATGGATCGCGTGACTCGCTTACCGAATGGCGACGGCTCGACCCGCGCGGGATTTTCGGGGTTGATCCCGGGTTTGTTGATCCGCTCAGCGTCGATCCCGCCGTAGCCGGTAAACTCCGAACGGATTCCCCACTCCGCCTCGCCGCCTTTCGTAGGGTCAATCCCATCCGCCCCGACCGCGGGTATAACGAAGCGGGGTACGACGGGACCGTGGGGGCGTGGCAACTTCAAGCGGCCCCCGCACGGCTGCCGTAGACGCGAGCGGACTTCGACCTCGTTCACACAACGCGCCCGCTTCCGCGCGCGAACAATCTCCGCGTTACCCACAGGAGCCGTTGAAGATGAACCGTATGGAACGAATGTCCTATCGCGTGATTGTGCTGCTCTTGGTCGTGGCGGCGACAGCCGGGTTCACTCGCTTCGTTGAGCCCCCGCCTCCCGCGCGCATCGCCACCTGCGATGTATACACGATCATGCGGCAGATGGTGGATTCCGACGAGTTTCGGCCGGCGCGTGCGCCGCTGGAAGAACAACTCCGAACCCTCGCGCCGTTGCTGCGGGACATGGAAGCGATGCTGCGCGGGTCGGACCCGAAGGACGACGCCGCCCAGGCGAAGTACAAGGAGTTCGTCGGCAAGCGCAAGGAGTTTGAGCAGTTACGGGCCGACCTGGACCTCCTGATGGGCCGGCAGTTTGTGCAGGCCTACGAGCGGGTGAAGGTCGCGGCGGACGCCGTCGCGGTGCGGCGCGGGTATTCGCACATCATCGCGTCGCGGGACATCGACCAGCCCCCCACGAACGACCCGGATCGGATTACGCAGGCACTGCTCAGCCGGCCGATGCTCTACAGCCCGCTCGGTGATGATGTCACGCAGGAAGTACTGGGCGAACTGAAAGTGGGCGCGAAAAAATAGTGCCGCGCGACGACTAGCATGACGCATGACGCAGCCCGTTGTGCATCGTGTGGAAGTAGCCGTGAAACCCGGTATGAGCGACCCGCTCGCCCAGACGCTCCAGCGCGACGCGCGCGGGCTGGGTATCGACGTGGCTTCGGTACGGACGGCGCATGTGTATTTGTTCGAGGGTTCGCTCTCGTCGGCGGACGTGCGCACGCTCTGCGACAGGGTGCTGGCAGACCCGGTGACAGAAGCCGCGTGCGTCGGTGCTTCGCGCGCGAACGCCGACGCGGCGGGCATAGTCCAAACCATCGAAGTCCATCCGCTCCCCGGCGTCATGGACCCGGTAGCGCAGTCGGTCCAGCGCGCGGTACACGAACTCGTCGGGACCGCCGCCGCGGTCTCGACCGGGTGGCGATATGACCTCGCCGGCATCACGAGTGCGCAGGCGGATACGATCGCGGCGAGGCTGCTCTCCAACCCCGTGATTCATCGTGTTTACCGCGAGCCATACTTTCCGAAGTCGTTCCCGGTTGGGCGTTCGCACGACCACGCCGTTCGCACGATCCCGGTCGTGCATCTCAGTGACGAGCAACTGGCGAAGTTGTCCCGCGAGGCCCACTTGTTCTTGTCGCTCGACGAGATGCAGGCGGTACGCGAGCATTACCGCACGCTCGGGCGCGAGCCGCGGGATATCGAACTCGAAACACTCGCCCAGACCTGGTCCGAACACTGCGTACACAAAACGCTCAAATCGACCATCACCTACCGGCCCGCTTCACCTCTCCCCCTCGATCCGATCCGTTGGACCAACCGCCCGGGGCACACGATCAATCCCGACGGCTCGATTACGATCAGGAACTTACTGAAATCCACCGTCGCCGCGGCGACGCACGAACTCATCGCCGATGGCGTCGATTGGACCCTCTCCGTCTTCGTCGATAACTCCGGCGTTATCGCCTTCGACGACGACCACGCCGTCTGCATCAAGGTCGAGACCCACAACCACCCCTCGGCGATCGAGCCTTATGGCGGAGCGGCGACCGGCATCGGCGGGTGCATCCGCGACGTGATCGGCACCGGGCTTGGCGCGAGGCCCATCGCCAGTTCGGATGTCTTCTGCGTCGCGTTGCCCGATGGCTGGCAAGACAACGACCCGAGCACGACGGGTTCACTTCCCCCCGGCTGCCTCCACCCACGCAGGATCCTCACCCAGGTCGTCGCCGGCGTGCGTGACTACGGCAATCGCATGGGCATCCCCACCGTCACCGGCGGGGTCTACTTCGATAACCGCTACGTCGGCAACCCCCTCGTCTACTGCGGGTGCGTCGGCGTCATGCCGCGCGACCGTATCAAGGGGCGAGTCCACGCGGGCGACCTGATCGTCGCACTCGGCGGACGCACCGGACGCGACGGGATCCACGGCGCGACCTTTTCGTCGGCGGAACTCGAGCAGTCGTCTGCCGACGAGTTCTCTCACGCTGTGCAGATCGGGAATGCCATCGAAGAAAAACGCGTCCTCGACGCGATCATGCGAGCACGGGATGAAGCAGCGAGCGGGCCGTTGTTTAGCGGCCTGACGGACTGCGGCGCGGGCGGGTTTTCCTCAGCCGTGGGCGAGATGGGCAAGGATACCGGCGCGACCGTCCACCTCGATCGCGCCCCGCTCAAGTACGCAGGGCTGTCGTATACGGAGATCTGGATCTCCGAGGCGCAGGAGCGGATGGTGCTCGCGGTGCCGGCGGGGAATCTCCCCGCGCTCCAGAGCATCTGCGATGAAGAATCGGTCGAACTCGCCGTGCTCGGCACGTTCGGGCGCGAGAAGGGGAATGCGGTCCCACGTACCGTGGCCGCCTCCAACGGCACCCACTCCAACGAACCAGAACTCGTGCTGATGTTCCACGACAACGAAGTCGGGCGGATGTCGATGCACCTGCTGCATGAGGGGATCCCGACACCGACCCGCGAGGCAACGTGGGGTGGGGGTAGAGTCAGAGAGTCAGGAAGTCAGGGAGTCAAAGGAGCGCACGACGATGCTTCGTCACCTTCGTCTCTTCAACACTCCGTCTCGTCGTCTCTCCTCCAACTCCTCGCCCACCCCAACATCGCATCGAAGCACTGGATCATCCGGCAATACGACCACGAAGTGCGGGGCAATACGCTGGTCAAGCCCCTGATCGGCCCGCGCGGGATCGGCCCGTCGGACGCGGCGGTTGTGCAGCCGGTGCCGGGGTCGATGCGGGCGATCGCGCTCTCGCAGGGGTTGCAGACCGGGATGGGCGACGCGGACATCGGGGGCGATCCGTATCTGATGACGCTCGCCGCGGTGGACGAGTGCGTCCGCAACCTCGTGTGCGTCGGTACGGATCCTTCGCGGATTGCCATTCTCGATAACTTCTGCTGGCCATCGTGTACCAAACCCGAGAATCTCGGTTCGCTCGTGCGCGCGGCGGAGGGGTGCTACGACGCCGCGAAGGCGTACCGAACCCCGTTCGTGTCCGGGAAAGACTCGCTGAACAACCAGTTCACGATCCCAGCACGCGACGGCAGACCCGCGCGAACGATCGAGATCCCGCCCACACTCCTGATTACCGGGATCGGTATCGTGCCGGATGTCGCGCGCTGCGTGACGAGCGACGCGAAGCGGGCGGGGTCGGTGGTGCTGCTGGTGGGGCCGGGCGATGCGGGTGCCCTCGATGCGATGGGCGGTTCTCACTACGCGCGCCTGTTCGGCCTGCCCGCCGGGGCGAGCGCGACCGTCCCCTTAACCGACCTCAAACGCGGGCCTCAAACCGCGCACGCGGTGGCGAAACTCATTCAAGCAGGGATCGTTCTCGCGGCCCATGATGTGTCGGACGGGGGCGCGCTCGTCGCGCTCGCCGAGATGCTCATCGCAGGCTCCACGCATGATGCGCCGATCGGAGCGTCGGTCGTGACTGATGCCGGTCCCGAGCACTTCGCCATCGCGGCATTCTCGGAATCCCCGAGCCGATATCTACTTGAAGTTTCGGACGATCCGGGCACGCTCGCTCGCTGCCGGGAGATACTTGGGGACGTCCCGCATCTTCGATTCGCCCAAATTAATCACACCGGCGTGCTGACTGGCCCCCATGGGTTGTCGGCGAACGTCGAAGCGATGACCACCGCGTGGCGCGGCACGCTTGATTGGTGATCCTACTTCGCTTGGTCAGTTCCGCCAGACCAACTCGCTCGAAACAAGTTTTATATCGCGCCACGCGGGGAAGGTGGCTCGCCAATCTCGGACCATCGCCGGATCGATCGGCACGGAAAGAACGGCTTCGTCGCCAGTGAGTTCTCCCAAGACGTCCCCCTTTGGGCCAACGGCGATTGATCCACCAGAATAGGTGAGCGTGGGGTCCGATCCGGTGCGGTTGACACCGAGAACGAAGGCCTGGTTTTCGATGGCGCGCGCGATGAGGAGGGTTCGCCAGTGCAGGGCGCGGGGCGCGGGCCAGTTGGCCCCGATTACGAACATGGTGGCACCAAGGCGGAGCCCCTCCCGAAAAATCTCTGGAAACCGCAGGTCATAACAGACGGCGGGGCAAATCGTGACGGTTTCGCCCGCCGGGGGCGTCCAGGGGTACGTCAAGATGGTTTGACCCCCAACGAACCGCTCGGTTTCTTTGCCGTAGGAGAAGGGGTGGATCTTGGCGTACTCCGCGAGTGGTGCGCCAGTCGCCCCGACGATCGACGCCACGTTGCGTCCTTTTCTGGTTGAGTCAACCAGTGTGCGAGATCCGTGAACGACCGCGTTGTATTGCCGCGCAACATCGCGGAGGAAGCGCAGTGTCAGTCCTTCGGTCCCGAGCGTCACTTGGGGCGGTTCTGAAGCACGAACCGGGTGGCAAGTGCCGTCGGATGTGACATCAATATTAAACGAAAAGCCGGTATCGAAGAGTTCGGGCAGGATGATGAGGTCGCCGGGGGAAATGTTGGCGGACGCGAGCAATGAACGCACGCGGGCGAAGTTAGACTCTTTATCTTCCCAAGTTATGTTGAGTTGCACCAGATGAGCGCGCATATGAGGTCTTTTTGGAAGGGTATCGGGGCTTGTCGCAGTGCGTGCGGGATGAGAGCCTGTCAGATTGACAGAGTGTAGGAATGTTCGGTCGGTGTCGAGCGACGGGTAGACGGTATGAAGGTTGAATGATGGTGGAAAACATGCCGGGAATGTGCAGTTTGTGCGGAAAAATGCGGATCGTCGCCGGTGCGTGGGGGGGCAAAAAGAAAACCAGAAACCGATCATGCGGCGAGGGTGTACCGGCCGATCAGAGTGAACCCGGATCGGACCCGGAAATGTGTGGGAGCGAGTTCCCAAGAAGAAGGACCGACGGGCCGCGGAATCTTGAGAAATGAGGGGCTGGGATGCGGAGTGTCGAAACTTGCGCGAATGCAGTGCGGTTGAATTGTTACGAGAACGGGATGATGCCAATGTTGAGCACGAAGATGGATGTTGTAAACGATTACTTTGAAGATTCAACCGAGTTGATCAGACGATCGGTGTGCCCGCGGGTGTTGCTGGCGAGCCAATCGCCGCGCCGGCGTCAACTGCTCGCAGAGTATGGGATTGAGTTTGATTCCATCGACGCCAAGGTCGATGACGGGCTGTTGGTGCGCGGGGGTGTGACGGCGGGGGAATGGGTCGCTTCGCTTGGGTATTTCAAAGCGGCGGCGGCGATGCGCGACCTGGGCGAGTGGTCGTATGCACCGGGCGAGTGCGTGATCGTGGGGGCCGACACGGTGGTGCTCAAGGGCGAAGAAATTATCGGGCAGCCAAGGAGCGCGGTGGACGCCGAGCGGATCCTGCGGCTGCTCCAGAACGGCTCGCACAGCGTGCTGACCGGCGTGGCGATGATCGACGCCGGGACGGGGCAGCGGGATATGTTCGTCGATCGTGCGAGCGTTCGGGTTGGCGAGGTTGGGCACGACACGATCCGCGAGTATGTGGATTCGGGCGGCTGGCGCGGGAAGGCGGGGGGTTACAACCTCCGCGAGCGGATCGACTCGGGTTGGCCGATCACCTACCACGGCGATGCGACGACGATCATGGGGCTGCCGATGAAGCAACTGAAGACTCGGCTGAGCGAGTTCGCGGATCGGTGCGTGCGGGCCGCGATGGTGTAGACAGGTATGGTCGAACGATTATGCAAGCGGCCCGGCGATGGAGATCGCCGGGCTGCTTTGTTTTTGGAGCGTGGCAAGGGTGCGTACTCGGAACGAGGGATCGTGAAAGAAGGTATCTGGGCAGGAGGCATCGAGGCATCCAGGGGTTCTAAAGTTCGGGATGAAAATGCAATGGGTTGCGGCTTGGATGGTGCTCGGGAGTACTCTGGCCACGAGCGGAGCGACTTGGTTGCCCGTGGAGTTGGGAGGGGTGGCGCGGCTGGACGAGCGTGTCCCCACGATATCGAAGAACGACTCGCTGAAGACGATCCTTGATGAGCATGTCGAGTGGCTGTACGAGGAAGATCCGATCGAGGCGGTACGCCGGGGTGAGGAACGGTTCTGGGGTCGGCTGCGTGACGAAAGCCCCGCGGCGTACAACCGGCGTCTAGAAGTGGTGCGAGATCGGCTCGCACGTTTGAACGCTGTTGATGTTGGGTCGTTGGACGAAACGCAGCGCGTGGACGCGGACCTGTTGAAGTACGAGTTGGAGCGGTATCTGGCGGGGGCGAGGTTTCGGGGCGAGCAGATGCCGCTGGATGCGCGGAGTGGGCCGCAGGTGTGGCTGCCGCAGTTGGGGACGACACTGCCGCTGCGGACGCCGGCGCAGTACATGGGGTACGCGACGATCCTGGAGGAGATCCCGCGGCAGGTCGATCAGATGATCGAGCAGATGCGGCAAGGGCTGCGGGATGGGCGGGTGCCGCCGAGGGTGGCGATGATCGGGGCGGATTCGGCGGCGCTGGCGCTGGGGACGGCGGAGGTGATCGAGCGTCCGACGAGCAGCCCGTTCTTTGATCCATTGCGTCCGCTCGGGCCGGATGATGGGGCGGCGGTGCGCGGGCGGGACGCGATCCGGCTTGGGGTCGCGCCGGCGTTCGCGCGGCTGGGAGCGTTTTTGCGAGACGAGTACATCCCGTGGTGCCGCGAGAGTGTTGGGGCATCGGAGTCGGTGGATGGGGTCGAGTGGTACGCGTATTCGCTGGAGGGGCACACGACGACGACGTTGTCGCCGGAGGAGGTGCATGGGATCGGGTTGAACGAGGTGGCGCGGATCCGGGCGGAGATGTTCGACGTGATCGAGCGGACGGACTTCCCTGGGAAGGGGTCGTTTGCGCGGGGGAGCGAGGAGTTGTTCGGGGCATTTACCGACTACCTTCGGCGGAGCGAGCGGTTCTATTACGCCGATGCGGGCGAGTTGATGAGCGATTATCGCGCGCTGTGCAAGCGGATTGATGCGGAGTTGCCGAAGTTTTTTCGGACCTTGCCGCGGAATGCGTATGGGGTGAAGGAGTTGCCTCCGATCGCGGCGATGACGTCGCCGAGCGGGTATTACTACCCGGGATCGATGAGGAGCGGGGTGCCGGGGTATTTCATGGTGAACACGTACGCGCTGTCGCAGCGGCCGAAGTATGAGATGGTGCCGCTGGCGCTGCACGAGGCGGTGCCGGGGCACCACCTCCAGACTGCGATGGCGCAGGAGTTAGAAGGTGTGCATCCGTTTCGGACATTCACGGGGTACACGGCGTTTGTCGAGGGGTGGGCGTTGTACGCCGAGCGGCTGGGGCTGGAGATGAGCGACGCGGACGCGCCCGACGCGATGGGGAACGAGGCGGCGGGGGCACGCGATTCGGGGATGTGGGACGGGCGCGGGATGTACCGGTATGCGTACGACGACTTCGGGCGGCTGAGTTTCGAGATGTGGCGGGCGTGCCGACTGGTGGTCGATACGGGCATCCACGCGAAGGGGTGGTCGCGCGAGCGGGCGATCGGGTTCATGCTGAGCAACACCGCGCTGAGCCGGTTGAATATTGAACGGGAGGTGGACCGGTACATCGGCTGGCCGGGGCAGGCGTGCGGGTACAAGATCGGGGAGATCAAGATCCGGGAGTTGCGATCGCGGGCGGAGCGGGCGCTTGGCGAACAGTTTGATATCAGGTCGTTCCATGACGCGGTGCTGGGCGTGGGGGCGGTGCCGCTGCCGGTGTTGGAGAAACGCATCGAGCGTTGGATTGGGAGCGAACATGGGCGGTAAGAAGAATGAGGGTGGGATGCCTGCCCCAACAGGGAGAGAGACGGGCGGGACGCCCGTTGCACCGGTGAAGAAGGCAGGCGGGGCGCCCGCCCCACAGGGATCAAAGCAAAGTGTGGTGCGGTGGCATCATCCCGCGTGCTTGGATGATGACGAACTGCTGAAGCAGTGCGAGATGGGGCGCGGGCGGTCGACGGGGCCGGGGGGGCAACACCGTAATAAGGTCGAGACGCTGGTGTGGCTCGTACATACGGCCAGCGGCGTGGAATCGCACGCGGGCGAACGCCGGAGCCAGATCGAGAACAAGCGGATGGCGGTTCGGCGGCTGCGGCTGGGGCTGGCAGTCGAGGTTCGGGTGGGTGTGCCGATGGGGGAGATCGGTTCGGGACTGTGGCGGTCGCGCACTCGCGGCGGGAAGGTGGCGTGCAACCCGGAGCACGAGGATTTCCCGTCGTTGCTCGCCGAGGCGATGGACGTGATCGCCGACGCGGGGTGGGATCTGAAGAAGCCGTCGATTCGGTTGGATGTGTCGGCGAGTCAGTTGCTCAAATTATTGAAGGATCATCCTCCCGCGATGGTGAAGTTGAATCTGGAACGGGTGAAGCAGGGTATTCATGCGATGAAGTAGAGGGGGTGTATCGAGCGGTGGGGGCTTAGGCGTGTTGGGAGCCGCGTCGGAGCGCGATGAGCGATTGGCGTTCCAGAGCGGCGGCGTGGTGCGGGGTCATGCCGAGCGATTGGCTCACGCGCGCGATGGTCTGCGGCGGGGAGGGTGGGGATTGCCACCCGAAGCGGAGTTCAAGAAGTCGGCGCGACGGTGCCGGCAGCGAGTGAAGCCCGGCACGGATGGTGTGGGCCGGCTCAAGGAATCGTTGCCAGGCGCATACATGAGCCGTGAAGTGGTCGATGTGTATTTCGGCGGGGCTGGTAAAGCGGCGGGCACGATCGGCGGGCCGCACGTCGGGCGGAGCGCTCGAACTCGCTGTGGATGTATCGGCGCGG
>JBGSIF010000186.1:0-12573 GCA_041742635.1 Phycisphaerales bacterium | reverse complement strand
CGGGGATCGGGGCGACCATGATCGCGTCGGGGACCGTCGCCGGGGCCGTCGCGGAGAGGAACGCGCTGGTGCAGACCAGCACGCGGTCGCCGGTCGCGGAGTTCGCAACCGGGCCGGAGAAGGTGGCGATGATGATGGGATTCAGCCCCGCCGCGTCCCACGCGCGGAGGCGCGAGTTCTGCACCTGGTTCTGGAAGCCCGACCGCATCCGTAGTTGGATCGCCTGCATCGAGGTGTCGCCGTTGACGCCCCCGATCAGTTGCTCGATCTGCATGAAGTGGAACGACGCGGCGGCACGCGACGCGGACAGCGCCGATACCACGATCATCACAACCGTCAAAACGCAGGTACGCAGGGTGGTGGTCAAGGGAGGCTCCTTAATCAAGTGGAGGTGTGGACCCAAACGGGACGGACCGGCGTGACGAATCGGGGCACGCTACATGGCGGCCCAAACGAAACCCCTTCTTAGCGACGGCGACGCAGCGCGAGCAACCCCACGATCACCGCCGCGCCGCCTGCGGGCGGTGCGGGAACCGTTTGGAAGCAGAGCGTGAACGGATCGGAATCCGCGTGCGTGCCGGCGAGGTCGGTGAGTTGAAAGACGCCCGAGAAGATCCCGGGACGGTCCGCCGCGCCGACCAGATTGATATCGAACTGCCCGTCGGGGAGTCGCGGGAACTCGAAGGTCGCGCCGTCGGCGGTCAGGATCGGCGAAAATCCCGCTGGCTCGAAGGCCACAAGCCCGGTATCGAACGAGAGCCGGCGCAGCGCGACTCGGTGGGACGCGAAGAGAGGCAACAGCCCGGATCCGGGGTCGAACGCGGCGAGCGTGGCGAACGCCGGTTCATCGGCAAACCACAGTCCGGCGAACGGCCCGTCGCCGGGGAGCAAGTCGATACACTCGCCCTGCTCGTGGGTGATGACGTGCAGTTGGAACGGGGCGACCTGCGACCGCCCGATGGCGATCGGCTCGTCGTGAGCGATGGCGGGGGACGCCGCGAGAAGCAGCACCGCGGGGAACACGTGTACGCCCTGACCGGTCCGGCGTGCGACAACCCCGAAACAACCATGGATGGACATGAGAACGGCTCCGCGAACGAGATTCATGCACACACAACGACCCCGACCGACAATCTAGATGTTACACGAAACCATCGGGATTGCACCCGCGTGGAGATTTTTCGAAAAAGATGGGCGTGGGCGGCCGCGGCCGCGCATGTGTATGGCCGCGGGCACCCCCAGCCCAGCCCCCGGCGTTGTGAAACCTCGCCACACTCGGTACACTTGGCGTAGCCTCGATCGTCTCCGCCCAACCCAAAGCACCGGCGACCGTGTCGCCCCGCTTTCCAAAGGACCTCTCCCCATGGCCAAGTTCTCAATCGCCTGGATGCCCGGCGACGGCATCGGCAACGACGTGATGGAAGCCACCCGGCTCGTGCTCGACGCGCTCAAACTGGACGCCGAGTACATTCATACGGACATCGGGTGGGAGTTCTGGTGCAAGGAGGGGAACGCGCTGCCGGATCGGTCGATCGAGATTCTGAAGCGCACGACGTGCGGCTTGTTCGGGGCGATCACGAGCAAGCCGCAGGACGAGGCGAAGGAGGAACTTGCGCCAGAACTCAAAGACAAGAAACTGGTGTACTTCTCGCCGATCGTGAAACTGCGGCAGATGTTCAACCTGCACACGAACATGAGGCCGTGCAAGAGTTATGAGGGGAACCCGCTGAACTACCGCGGGACTTCGATTGCGAATCCGGCGGGGCCTGATGGGAAGGTGAAGGACGTGGCGATCGACCAGGTGGTGTTCCGTGAGAACACCGAGGGGTCGTACGGCGGGGTCGAGTTCTTCCCGCTGCCAGAGCCGGTGTACACGGCGCTCTGCGCGAACCCGAAGATGAAGCCGTGGAAGGACAAGGGGCTCGAGAACGTCGCGCTCTCAACGCGGATCGTGAGCGTGCAGGGCTGCACGAACATCTGCCGGCAGGCGTTCGAGTTCGCGAAGAAGATGGGGCGGAAGCGCGTGACGCTGGTGGAGAAGCCCAACGTGCTGCGCGAGACGGGCGGGCTGATGACGCGGATCTTCCGCAAGTTGGCCGAGGAATATAAGAGTGAAGCGAATGGTGGGATCTGGGCGGACGAAGCGAACATCGACGCGATCTGCATGTGGATGTTCAAGAACCCGCAGGATTATTCGGTGCTGGTCGCCGAGAATATGTTTGGCGATATTGTGTCGGACTTATGTGCCGGGCTGGTGGGCGGGCTGGGGTTCGCGCCGTCGGCGAACCTTGGAGATAAGTACGCGGTGTTCGAGCCGACACACGGCTCGGCTCCGAAGTATGCGGGTCAATATAAGGTCAATCCGCACGCGATGCTGCTGACGGCGAAGATGATGCTGGACTGGCTGGGGGATGGGAACGATGCCGCGCTGGGGCACGGCTCCGCGGGCGGCGCCGCGGAGAAGGACATGGCGACGCGGCTAGAGGCGGCGATCGCGCGCGTGATCAGGGAGGGGAAGGTGCGGACGTACGACATGGGCGGGAAGGCGAGCACGATCGACGTGGCGAAGGAAGTGGCGAGGTATGTGGGGTGAGAAGAGGCCACGGATGACCCAGATGGACACAGATGGAGATATATATTGAGTCTTTTGGCACTGCGCCAGCATCCCCATCTGGGCACATCTGGGTCATTTGTGGCGAGTAGGAGCAAGTGTGAACACACAGAATGACATCGCGACGAGGATCAACGGGCTTACTGAGCGGATCATCGGCTGCGCCTTTACCGTAAGTTCCGCGCTTGGCCGGGGATTCTTGGAGAAGGTTTATCAAAACGCGTTTTCGCATGAGTGCCGCAAGTCGGGCATGCGCGTCGAATAGCAGCGCAGGCTCGTCGTGACATACGATGGCGTATCAGTCGGTGACTACGTTGCCGACATGGTGGTTGAGGATATGGTGCTTGTCGAGATTGACCTGCCCCCCAAATCCTGGTCCAGGCCTATTAGAGTCCCGAGGAAGCCCGGGCGGCTTCGCCAGGAGACTCTTGACGATGAAGCGAACGAGGCACACACCGGAACAAATCGTGAACAAGTTCCGCAAGACGCGCGTCATGTTCGACAAGGAGGCGACCGAGACGATAGAGGTCATCGACTTCCAGCCGGGCAAGTCCTACACCCTCCGCGTCCACAACTGCGGCTGCGAGTACCGCCCCACCGTCGGCATCCGCCCTTTTGGAACAGGTCGAGGGAGCGAGATCACCTTCGACTTTGCGGCGACGCCGCTGACCTTCGGTGCAGAGGTGATGAACACGCTCGTGGGGTGGATGATGAAAGGCGCATTTATGAAGGCGGTCAGGATAGGCTACGCGGACCCGAAGGCTGCGGCGGAGAACATCGCAGCGGAAACGAGCGCCGCGCACTGAGCGGCGTCCTCTCAGCGTCAAGATTCTCTGATACCATCCCGCATGTCGCTCTCCAAAGACATCCGCGCCTACAACGCCGCCCAATCTCCTGGCGACAAGAAAATCTGCGCCGCTCTCGCCAAAGCCATCAACCAGCATCTTGCCGCAACCGAAGGCGTCGAGTGCAAGATCTGGCACCGCCATCCGGTCTGGTTCATCAACGGTAACCCCATCGTCGGTTACAGCACGCTGAAAGGGCCGCCGCCATGCGTGCGGCTGCTCTTCTGGAGTGGCCGCTCCTTCGACGAAGCCGGCCTCGAACCCGAAGGCGGCTTCAAGACCGCCGGTGCTCGCTATACCAACGTCGATCAGATCGTCGTAGACGATATCAATCGCTGGCTCCATAAGTCGATCGATATCCAGTGGGATTATAAAAATATCGTGAAGCGCAAGGGCAGACTCGTGCGTCTTACCACCTCGTTTGCACACACCGAGACGGGCGGCTAAAAGCGCTCGACAACCACCGACCCCGGCTCCGTAACTATGCTACGGCGCGATGCTCAATCGAGAAACTCGCGGCTCATTCAACTGTTGGTACTAGAAATTAACTTATGTCAGCGCTGAACATCGATCAACTCCGTCTACGCATCCGCTCGCACGCACTCCAGCCATTCGAGGATCGGATCATTGATCTTGTTCGCCCGTGCGTGCGGCTCTGTCGTACCGTTGTCAAACAGGATGAACTCGGTCCGCTGGATTCCCGACTCCGGGGCGACCCGCACCTCCCTCCGGGTTTCAACTGGCCCTTCAGGAATGGCGTCCCGCTCGCACATATCGCTACGGTGCGGCTCTCGGATGCGTCCCGCTTCGACTCTACCGGTTTGCTCCCCCGCTCGGGCCTGCTGTACTTCTGGTATGACATGGTCCACCAGGAATGGGGTTTCGATCCTGCGCACGCCGGGTTCATGCGTGTCGATTACATCGCCGACGAGCACGCACCGCTCGTACTCACGCCGATGCCTGTTGAACAGACCATATCGAGCGTGGACCGCGACCGCCTCAGGCGAACCCCGCGCACGCCGTGCCGGTTGCGGTTCGAGGCCCGCCTCACGCTTCCCAACCACGAGTGGCTGCGTACATATGTACCGTCCCTCGCTCTGATGTCGGAAGGCGACGAATACTCAGATCTCACCGAAGAGTTGATCGACCACCCGGCGCACTACCTGCTTGGCTATCCGATTCACATCCAAGGGCCGATGGAACTGGACTGCCAACTCGTCACGAATGGCATGTATTGCAGGAATGCCAGCGACTACGAATCGACGCGCGCCAAGGAACTCGGAAAGGGCGCGCGAGATTGGCAACTGCTGCTGCAAGTAGACACAGACACCGACGGACCTCGTTGGATGTGGTGCGATGGGGGTATGCTGTACTACTGGATTCCCGAGCAAGCACTGCGGCGAGCCGATTTCTCAAAGGCTTGGCTTTTGCTGCAAACCGGCTAAGTCTCAGTTGTTACCACCACCACGAACCTATGTTCATGCTTCTCAGACACAACACTCATCTAATGACATCTCTACGACCCGCGTCCTGTATCATATAGCATCTCACCGCACGACCGATCTATCAACCCGGCCTCGCCCGCCACCGTACACATACGCACTGATGGAGCCTCGCCATGACATCGCCCTCCCTTCATACTGTCCGTCTTCACCGCGTTCTAAAGTGCCCGACCGACCGACTCTTCCGCGCGTTCACAGACCCCAAGGCGCTTGTGAAATGGATGGCGCCGCACGGCTTCGTCTCCGAGGTGCATTCCTTTGACCTCCGCGTCGGCGGCGGGTATCGAATGTCTTTCACCAACTTTGGCACCGGCGCATCTCACGCCTTCGGCGGCACCTACCGCGAGATCATCCCAAACCAACTCCTCCGCTATTCCGACACCTTCGACGACCCCAACATGCCCGGCGAGATGCACATCTCCATCACCTTTCGATCCGTCGTCTGCGGCACAGAACTCAGCATCGTGCAAGAGAACATCCCGCCACAGATCCCCGTCGAGTTCTGCTACCTCGGCTGGCAGGAATCACTCTCGATGCTCGCGGCACTCGTGGAACCGGAGATTCCATAACTAGCAGAAGGCCCCGAATCCCGCCCCGATGCCATCGAGCTGTCGGCGATGACACCAGTGCTTCGTGAGCCAGTCGAAATACGCCAACTCCGAAGTCCGGCTTCAAACCACGCTCGGCTTCGGTTGCACGCTATATCGAGCGAGCCACACGCCAATTCATCCGCGCATCTCAGGGCGTCGCTGTCGCCGCATCGCCGAAAGGCACTTCTGAAAGTTCCAGCCCCGTATTGCGGTCGGTGAAGAACTTAAGTTGCCACTGGTCGGCGAAGAGGACCATCCCTCGCCCGCGGTCGTCGAACACTAAATACGACCCCTCCGGCGTCGCAGGCAACGCGAGGTCGCTGCCCATCGAGATGTTCGGCGCGGGCTTCCCCTTCTCCCGCCACCATCGCGCGATCGACCACCGCGCCGGCTCGATCCGCGACTCGGCGTTGTACTCATTCTGCAACCGATACACCAGCACCTCGAACTGCAACGGCCCAACCGCCGCGAGCAAGGTCGTTTTCTGCGTCCCCGCGCTGCCGACCCACGCGCCCACCGCAGGCTCGAACCGCCTCGCCACGCCCTCTCTGAGCAGTTGCTCTAGCCCGAGGTTGAACCTTTTGTAGTTGCCAGGCTGCGGATTGTGCAGATACGCAAAGCACTCCGGTGTGAACTCCGGAATCTCGTCGTACACAATTCGTCGGTCGTCGGTCAGCGTGTCGCCGATGCCGAACAAGTCGTTCCCCACCAGCCCGACCACGTCCCCCGCGACGGCAACATCGACCGTCTCGCGTTGATTGCCGAAGAGTTTCGTCGCGTTCCCCAGCCGCACGCGCCGCCCGCTGGGCATGTGGATCACGAACATATCTCGCTCGAACGTTCCCGATACCACACGCACAAACGCGATTCGGTCGCGGTGCCGAGGGTCCATGTTTGCTTGAATTTTGAACACAAACCCGCTGAACCGCGGATCTTCCGGCAGGATCATTCCTTCGCTCGACATCCGCGGCGTTGGCGGGCTGGATGAACGCAGGAACCCATCGAGTAGCAGTTGCACGCCGAAGTTATTCATCGCGCTGCCGAAGAACACCGGCGTCACGCTTCCCGCGAGCACCGCCGCCGCGTCGAACATCGCGCCCGGCCCCCCGGTGCTGTCCAGCATTCGGATCTCGTCGATGGCTTCCAGATGCACCGACTCATCCAGTTTCGAGAGCAGTTCAGGATCGTCCAGCCCGCCAACCTGTACCGGCGCGACGAACGCCCCGTGCTTCGTGCGCTCAAACAGATGCACCCGTTTCTCCATCCGGTCGTACACACCTCTAAAAGCCGGCCCCGACCCCAGCGGCCAGTTCACCGGAAACGCGCCGATCCCCAGGACTTTTTCCAGTTCATCGATCAGGTCCAGCGGCGAGCGTGTCGGCCGGTCACACTTGTTCATGAACGTAAAGATCGGCACCCCGCGCCGCCGACAGACCTCGAAGAGTTTGCGCGTCTGCGCCTCCACACCCTTACCCGCGTCGATGACCATCACCGCCGCGTCCACCGCCGTCAGCACTCGGTACGTGTCGTCCGAAAAATCCTTGTGCCCCGGCGTATCAAGCAGATTCACCCGGTACCCGCTGTAATCAAACTGAAGCAGCGTCGAACTGATCGAGATACCACGCTGCTTTTCTAGTTCCATCCAGTCGCTCGCGGTCGCCCTTTGGTCCTTCCTCGCCGTCACAGACCCGGCCAGGTCGATCGCACCGCCGTATAGCAGGAACTTTTCCGTGAGCGTGGTCTTCCCGGCGTCGGGGTGCGAGATAATGGCAAATGTACGACGCGGGATGTGTGAGCCCGCCGCGGCGTGCGGAACAGCGATCGATTCGGGGGTCGATGTCATTGGTGGGTCCGTGCTGGGGTAGTTTGGATGAAGGGAGATTGGGAGTACAGCCAGTCATTCGGCGATGGGCTTTAGACTGAAGAATGCGAACGCGATGTTATTCGGCATCTCGCTTCACGGCTTGAAGAGTCGGCATCTGCCGAAGGTACGGAAGAATGTGCGGGTTCGCTGACTCCATAAACTGCTCGAACGATCCGTCGAACAGGACCGTCCCGCCGTGCAGCATCACGACCCGCGGACGCAGCGTGCGAAGCAGTTCCGTGTCGTGCGTGATGATCACACTGGTTCGGCGCGATGCGTCCAACGGCTGCGCACCGTCCGGCTCGCCCGGTTCGACGTGCTCACGCCACAACGCGGGCGTCACCGAGTGCGTCTGCGCAATCAGTCGGTGGATGTGCGCGCCCATCTCCGGGTCCAGCCCGGCGGTCGGTTCGTCGTAGAAAATCAGCACCGGATCCATCACAATCGCACGCGCGATCGCCAGCCGTTTGGCCATCCCGCCGGAAAGTGCGTCGCGTGGGCTTTGCATGATGTCGTCTGTCAGGCCGACATCAGTCAATGCGCGGCGTGCAAGCGGTAGGATCTGCGCCTCGGTGAGTCTTTTGATCTCCGTGGGCCAGAGGGCAAGGTTGTCGTACACCGTTCCGGAGAGCAGGGCGTTGCGCTGAAACACAACGGCCCAGTGGACGCGCAGCCGGTCCATCTCGTCGTCGGACATCGCGGCGAGGTCTCGCAGGGGTGCGCCGGGCGATTCGTGGTCGGCGACAAGAATGCGTCCCGAGTCGGGCAAGAGGTGCCCGGTGATGAGTTTGAGCAAGACCGTCTTGCCGCAGCCCGAACCGCCGACGATAGCGACGAGTTCGCCACGCGTGAGGATGAGGTTGACGCCGGAAAGCACACGATGCTCGCCGAAAGATTTATATAGGTCCTGTACGATGATCTCGGGCGGTGCCTGACAAGGCAGGCTGTTGCTGGGCGGCACAAGCGGCATACGGCATTATGGAGCCACGAAACGGCGTCTGCAAGAAGATTGATGAAATCGAAGCGGAAATTGAAGTGCCGGGCGCACTGCGATCAACGCTTAGTATGAACCCGCCGGGAGGAACGATGGGACGATGGACAATCAACATCCAGCAAAGAACGACGAGAGGAAATCGAAGAAGTCCTGAGAACCAACCGAGCCGTCGGCGTTGAAATCAGCGCTCGGCGACTCATCAAAGAACGCGGTGATGTAGTCGAAAAAATCGGCGGAGTTGGCGACCGCGTCGCAGTTGAAATCGGCGGGGCAATCGATCACGACCGCCGGATCGCTCGTGAGGCTGCCACACGCAGTGGTGAGCACGCAGCGGTACGCGGCAGCGTCCGAAGCCGACGGGCTCAGAATGGTGAGCATCGGTGCCGTCGCCCCTTGGATGACAGAGCCGGACGCGGTCAGGCCGTCCGAGAGCGCAATCCAGGTACCCGGGGTGCGCTCGACCTGCCACTGGAACGACACCAACGCTTGCGTGGCGATCTGCAGCACGATCGGTACCGCCGAACAGAGCCGGACATTCATCGGCTGCTGCTGGATCGTCGGGCACGTCGTGACGGTGAGCGAGAAGGAATACGAATACACCGACGCGGTATCGAGTTCCATGATCCACAAGGCGTAGACGCCCGACGGGAGCGGGGGAACAAAACCCATCGCACCAGGCCCGGCACCGATTGCCGGCAAGAGGTCGCGCCCGAGATCGCCGTTGCCGAAGTGCGTCCACCCAAGCAGCGGCGAGGAGTCGAAGGTGTTCGGGGGCACGGTGATCTGAGGACCGGTCTGCATTCCGATGAAGGACACGGCCCCGCCGATATCGACGCTGGAAAGAACAAACCGTTCGAGTACCGATCCGGCGGGCACGGTGATGGTGATGTAGTCCAGGTCGTGGACGTCCGGGACGCCGGTGCGGCCGAAGGTGCCCGTGATGGTGTTGACGCCGCCAGCGAGCGGGAAAAGCGTGGGGCTGAATCGACTGTTCGAGAGATCGCCATTGACGGCTTCGGTGTACGTCGCGCCCGACTGCGCGACCGCCGTTGCCGAGAGCGTGCAAGCAGTAACGCACGCGAGAACCATCGCAAGGGTGCGGGATTCCGGGAATCGCATGGACGGGCTCCTTGGCGGCGGCTTTGAATGAACACGGTTTGAAAGAACAAGCTATGAATGAACAAGGACGGATCTCTCCGTCCTTGCTCGTTGGCTGAATCAGGCCATTCGTTCAATGTCAATCAGTTCCGGCGACGACGGCGAGCGACGAGCAAGCCGCCGAGCCCGAGGAGCGTGGCCGCGCCGGGAGCCGGGACAATGGAGGGGTTGACGTACATGGCGAGGAGTTGGCCGCCCTCGACGAGTTCGCCGGGGATGGCGTAGTGAGCCTGGGCGTCGAGGAGGAACCAGCCGTCACCGAGGATGTCCTTGGCGTCGATGATGCCGGAGGACTCTTCGTCACGGGTGAGGAATCCGGGAGCGCCGGGGGCGAAGAAGGTGGGGTTGAATGCAGCGACTTCGCCGAAGGAGCCAGAGTCGATATCGAAGATCCAGATTTTGCTGAGCGCATCCTGCCCGCCGATGTCTTCCTGAATCAGGACGCGGCCGTGGGAGTCGATGGTCATGTTATCGAACATGTTGCCGCCCTCGTCTCCTTCGAGCAGCGCGGTGAGCGTGCCGCCGGCTTCGGGGTTCGTGATGTCATCGAAGGACATTCGGTAGAGGCGAGAGCGACCGACCTGAGAGGAGTTGTTGAAACGGTCAGTCGTGACGAAGTAGAAGTCGTTCTCGTGGCCGGGGCGCGGATCCCACTGGCCGTCTTCGGGGCGGAGGAACTCGGTGACGCCGGCGCCGGCGCTGGCACCTTGGAGGGCTGCACCGGTGGTGTTGCTGACGTCGCCGTGGTTGAAGAGATCGAAGCGTGTGCCGGGGGCCGGGGCGGCACCGCGGTTCTCCGCGGCGAGGCCGTTGACGCGGATGCCGTAGAGGTTGCCGTTCGTCAGGCCGGCGCGCTCGATGTCGTTGCCGGTGGCGGTCTTGTTGCCGACGTACATGTAGACCTGGCCGGGGGTGGAGTCATCGGTCCCGATCACGACGGTCTTCTGCTGAGCGAAGGGGCTGGCGACCGAGTTTTCCCACGAGAAACGCCCGAGATGAGGCAAGGCCCAGGTCTGATTGGTCGCGGCACCGCTGACGATATGGGCATACGCTCGACCTTCGGCACCGGCTTCTTCGCCGTTCATGAAGATCCGGGCATCGGTCCCAAGGCTGCCGAAGCGGTAAGCGCTCGGCGCGGCCAGGTCGGAGGAGCAGAAACGGTTCCAGCGCTGCGCCGGGCTCGGCGCGTTGGACCAGCCCGCGCCGGTCCACTCGTAAGCGTCGGCGGAAGACGTGTTGTGGTCGCGTCCCGTGTTGACGGTGAGGTCGGTACCGATGTTCCAGCGAGACACGAACGCGCCGGTCTGGCCGTGGGCGCGAACCGCGCCGACGGTGCCGCCGAGTTCGTGGCTCATGAACAGATCGAACGTCCCGTTGCCGTTGCCCAAGGCACCGAGCCCGTCGGGGATGCCGACCATGCGGTACCCGCCGATGGTGTCGCCGACGGTGAAGATGGAGGTGGTGGTGATGCCGTTGCCATAACCGGGGGTCGGGAGGACGTAAGGAACGGTGGTGGTGCTGGGGCCGACGAACTGGGCGTTGGCCGCACCGGCGGCGAGCGCAAGGATCATGGGCGCGGTGATCGCGCGAGAACGAATCTGCATGTGTCACTCCTCAGAGAAAGATGGGTAACCGGAAGCCACGCTCGTACACACGAGGCGAGAGCCGACAGGTTACTCGCGCCTGAGTTGCGTTGCCATGCGGGGCGCGTCAATGTCCGATTAAGTTCTGGTTGATGCCGAACATGAAGATTTTATGAACGCCCGCTCGGGACTCCCGCAAGCGACAACCCCTTCAATGACACTGCGTCAACAGCACCACTCGGTCCCACCGCTGCGCCCGCAGGTCGGTTTCCTTCATCAAGAAATACAGGCTCCCCCAGTCACCAAAGCAAAACCCGGCGTCGTGATCCGAATCCAGTTGCAGCAACAACCGCCAGTCTTTCGCGCCGCGCTCGGCGTTCTTCCAATCTGGCGCACTTGGGTTGAGCCGATACGCCTCGGCTTCAAGTTCCACAGGCGACTGGATGTTCGTCGGCGCACCCAGCAGCCGGTGCCCCTCGAACAACAACCCCGCGTCGCTCAGCGGCGCGTGCAACGCTTCGTGCAGCGTCTCCGACTCCACTTCCGTTAGTGGGGGCTTCGGTGCGAACGGGCCGAACTCATCGGGGAAGGTGAGCATCGCGCGCAGTTCGGCGGCGCAGGGATTGAATCCCATGCCGCGCGCGGGTGGTTTTACGCAGGCGAGTCGCTGGATCAGGCTCAGTTTTCGCGGGATCTTCGCCCACGGGTCCGCCGCTCGTACCAGGTTCTCACGTGGGCACTGCAGGTGCATGACCTTGAACCCGCCGGGGTCCGTGCCATGCTCGAACTCCTGGCACCAGAAGAACGTCAGCAAGCCGGACGTTGGCAGGGGGAAATCGGGGAGAAGTTCCGCGGCTTCTTCAAGGTTGATCTGCGCAAGGAAGCGTTGGTTGACGCCTTGGAAGACAGGCCACGCGGTCCCACGCGGCAGGTCGCACCCGCCGCCAATTTTGCTGGAGCCGATCGGCAGGTCTTCGTCACGATCCAGCGGCGTGAGGAACACACCAAGCGTGGGCTGAAGCCCCGCGGCGATGTCGCCCGCGGCGCGCGAAAGCCCGCTTTGGCGGAGTATGTCGGTGATGGTGATGGTGTCGTACATAAGAGATTTATATTGAGGCCAAACGGCTCGATGGACGAAGATGGCGTTGGCCTAAATAATCGGCATATTCCGATCGCATATTGACCCATACGCCCCGGCTCCCCGCAGTCGCCAGATTCGTGCCGGAGGTGAATCGAGCCTTCCGAGATGAGCGGGGCACTCTGACAGCCCCGGAGTGCGGGTTTTCAACTGCTCTGTAGACATCTTGCAGGCGTTCGGCGTTGGATGCCGATTGGATGGTGCATGAACTCACCACAGGCCACACGTTGGGTCGGCACTCTCTTCGAGCGGGTCGGCGCGGACGGGTATTGGGAGCGCGTGGCGCGG
>JBGSIF010000185.1:0-13152 GCA_041742635.1 Phycisphaerales bacterium | reverse complement strand
CGCCCGACGCCCGGCAGGACCGGTGAAGGCGGGTTCGACCAGATGAGCGAGAGGGCGAAGAGTGCCATCGCGCCGGTGCTGAATCCCGCGCCGAGCGTGAGGCCGCGGATCACTGCACGGCGGTGGCGACGACGCTTGACGGCATGGAGAAACACGGGTGGTACGGGCGGGCGGGGGGCGGAGTCCGCCGGTCGTAAGCGGTGGAGCGCGGCGTGCAGGTCCATGTTCAAGTCATCGCTCGGGTTGTCATTCAACTCGTCATTCATCCGAGGCTCCATGTGAAATCAGGCGGGGCTCGAGGATGTGCTTGAGGGTATCCAAAGCGGAACGGTAGCGAGAAGCGATGGTGTTGCGGTTGGAGTCAAGTGCGGCGGCAATCTGATCGAGCGTTAGCCCACCAACGTGCTTGAGAATGACGACTTCGCGGAATCGACGGGGCAACTGGGAAACGGCCTCGCTTACCGCGTCGGAACGCTCGAGCGAATCGGGCGTGGATGAAGCGGGGATCGGACGCGGCGAAGAAGAGCATCGAACGGCTTCACGTCGGGCGGAACGGAGACGGTTGAGGGCTTCGTGGCGGACCGAAGCCGAGAGGAACGCGGGGACATCGATGACGGCCGCGAGTTGCGAACGGGGCAACTGAAGGATGCGGCACATGACGGCTTGGACGGCGTCGTCGGCGGCGGCGGTGTCGTAAAGGATGGAGCGGGCATAGGCGAGCAAACCCGGGGCGTGCCGATCCCAAAGCACACGCGCCGAGGCCTCGTGGCCTCGGTGCGTTGCGAGCAGGAGTTGGCGGTCGTCGGGGTTCATTGACGTTACTTCGCCGGAGCGAGGCGCTGTTTGATCTGCTCGATCGACTTGTGTGTCTTTTCCGCGGTCGAACGTGCTTTGGTGAAGGACGGAGCCAAGATGCTGGCGAGAGGGCCGAAGTCACCGTCGGCGACCTTTTTGTCCAGTGTATTGAGTTGCTCGACCACATCTGGGTTGTTCCAGACCGCTATGGCTGTGTCGCAGTGCGGCCTGGCACGGTCCACTGCGGCGTGGAGTTCCGCCTCGTTCATCTTGCTGATGACCCGGATCACCGGGTTGGGCGGGGAGTTATCCGACGTGGTGTGGAGCAAGCCTGTTGCGATGAGTTTCTGGCCTGCATCATCGCCGCGGAAGTTAGACTTGACCCAATCGAGGGTCCAGCGCTGTTCGCCTCGAATCGCGGGCTTCATGGCGAAGGGATCGTCTTGATCGAGCGAGTCGAAGGCAGCGAGCACCGTGGCCTTGGCCGACGCGGTGAGTTTGCCTGCGTCGAGGGCGGCTTCGGTCTCTGTGATCGCGAGCACGCCGATCGCCGCGCCGACAAGGCTGCTGATGAGGATGTGATCTTCTTTGGCATGATTGGCGAGCCGCACCATCGCCGCGAGCCGCTCGGCCGCGCCATCTGCGTCGCCGATCATTGCGCATCGGCGGGCATCCACCCTCAGCAGCCTCGCGTACGAGCGCATCTTCCCTAGGTGCGGCAGGAGCAACGCGACGCCTTCTTCCCACGCCGGCTCGAAGTCGCACTTGCGGAGTTTCGTCGCTTCGATCAACTGTTTGATTGTTTCGTTGCCGTCTTGTTCGATCGACGCGACGGCGGTGTGGAAATCCTCCGGGGCTTTGTCCAAGTCGAAGCCGGCGGCGGTTAGGTCGGCCTCACCGGTTTTCTTGAAGAGGTCCGCGTGCGTGCTGTAAGCGATCGTCGCGTAGCGGAGGGCGGCGTTGCGGTCTTCTTTCTTCACTTGCCCCAGAACGCTCGGGGCGAGCCAGAGACTTGCGGCGATCGACACTGCGGCGAGATGAACAAGATGATGTTTGAGAATCATGGCTGCACTTTCAGATTGATGTGGTTGGTGAGAGGAGTTCGATGCACGGTGGTACCACTCACTTGACACCGCCGGGGCGGCGAGATGTGGCTCATCTGTGATTTTTTAGAGCAATACTTCTGCATCGATTGAGGCTTGACGTGGCCGAGATGCTTCATACCATATATCCGCAAATACGGATGAATAACCCTTCTAAAACAAGAACGATCACTGAGATGCTCGCCGACCTGGGTGAGCGTGTTCGGCTCCGCTTACTGAGGGTACTTCAGGAGGAAGAACTCTCCGTCGGCGAAGCCGCGAGCGTCGTGCAGTTGCCCCAATCAACGGTGTCGCGGCACCTGAAACTCCTTGCGGAGGGGGGATGGATTGTTAAGCGCACGGAAGGCACGGCAACGCTGTATCGCTTGATACCCGATGAACTCACAGCCGGTTCGCGTGCGCTGTGGGAAGCGGTTCGCACGCAACTCGAAGACGGCCCAAACAGAGCGGGTCATGGTGGAACCGTCCAGCAGACCGGGCCTAGGAACAGTGCTCTGGAGAGCAGTGCCACCAGACAGAGTTTCAGCAAAGAGAGCCTGACCAAAGACCTTGCGGAAGATTCGCGTCGGCTGGCGGGGGTATTGACGGATCGGCGCACGGACAGCCAGGCGTTCTTCGGGCGGGTCGCCGGGCAGTGGGACGAGCTGCGGACGAATCTGTTCGGGAGCCGATTTACGCTGCAGGGGCTGATGGCGTTGTTGCCGCGTGAGTGGACGGTCGCGGACCTGGGGTGCGGGACAGGGAACGCGTCGGAACTGCTGGCGCCGCTGGTGAAACGGGTGTACGCGATCGATCAATCGCAGCCGATGCTAGCGGCGGCGAAAAAACGGCTGAGCGCGTTCAGCAACATCACGTTTTTGCGTGGAGATCTGGAAGGGGTACCGCTGGATGACGGGAGCGTAGACGTGGCGGTGGCGGTGCTCGTGCTACACCACGTTGAAGATCCGATGCCAGCGTGCCGGGAGATGCGGCGGCTGGTGAAACCGGGCGGCGTGGCACTGGTGATCGACATGATCGAGCACGACCGCACGATCTACAGGCACACGATGGGGCACCGGTGGATGGGATTCAGCGAAGGGCGGATCGGGGGGCTGCTGAGTGATGCCGGGTTTGAGCGGCCGCGGTTCGTGGTGCTGCCGTCGGACACGGATGCTCGCGGGCCGGGGCTGTTCGCATGTACGGCGTTTGCCAAGGAATAACGTAGCGATGACCAGAACATCATGATCGTCGAGAACTCGGATCAGGCGTTGAAAGGCGTAGAGCGACTCGCCATGCGAAACAGTTGCCGATGACACCGAATCACCCCTCATCTTTCAGTGAATCACCCGAAACACCCGATTGACCGTTTTACTTTCAGGAGAATGACACATGACAACGATGGCCAAACCGAAACTCAACAAGAACACCGGCTCCTCCCCCCGCTCCAAGGCGTTCAGCGACTTCAAGGTACGTGACCTGTCGGGGTGCGAACTGGGGCGCAAGGAAATCCGGCTCGCGGAGCAGGAAATGCCGGGCCTGATGGCGCTGCGGGACCGGTACAAGGGGAAGAAGCCCCTGGCTGGCGCACGCATCAGCGGCTCGCTGCACATGACGATCCAGACGGCCGTGCTTATCGAGACCCTCGTGGAACTCGGTGCGGATGTTCGATGGGCATCGTGCAATATCTTCAGCACTCAGGACCACGCCGCGGCGGCGATCGCGGTCGGGCCGAACGGTACAGCGGAAGAACCCAGCGGCACGCCGGTCTTCGCATGGAAGGGCGAGACGCTCGAAGAGTATTGGTGGTGTACGGAGCAGATTTTCAAGTTCACCGATAGCAAGGGGAATATCGTCGGTCCGAACCTTCTGCTCGACGACGGCGGGGACGCGACGCTGCTGGTTCACAAGGGCGCGGAGTTCGAGAAGGCCGGCAAGGTGCCGAACTTCAACGCTAAGAGCGACCCGGAAGAATGGGGTGTGATCTTGGGCGTACTGCGGGCCAGCCTGAAGAACACGCCGAACTATTTTTCGGGGATGATTAAGAACATCAAGGGTGTGAGCGAAGAGACAACCACCGGCGTGCATCGGCTGTATGAGATGCAGAAGAAAGGCACGCTCGCGTTCCCGGCGATTAATGTCAACGACAGCGCGACCAAGAGCAAGTTCGACAACCTTTACGGCTGCCGGCACTCGCTCATCGACGGGCTGAACCGCGCCACCGACGTGATGCTGTCGGGCAAGGTCGCAGTGGTGATCGGTTACGGCGACGTGGGCAAGGGGTGCTGCCAGGCGCTCAAGGGGCAGGGGTGCCGGGTTATTGTTACAGAGATCGATCCGATCAATGCGCTGCAGGCGGCGATGGAAGGGTACCAGGTCGCGCTGCTGGAAGACGCGATCTCGACCGCCGACGTGTTCATCTCGGCGTCGGGGAGCAAGAACGTGATCACGATCGACCACATGCGCAAGATGAAGGACAAGGCGATCGTGGCGAACATCGGGCACTTCGATAACGAGATCGACATGGCGACGCTGTATGCCGCCGAGAAGGCGGGGACGATCGCCCGCGTGAACATCAAGGCGCAGTACGACGAGTTTGTGTTCAAGAAGTCGGGCAAGTCGATCTTGGTGCTGGCGGAAGGCCGGCTGATGAACCTCGGCTGCGCGACCGGGCACCCGTCGTTCGTGATGTCATCCTCCTTCACCAACCAGACGATCGCGCAGCTCGATCTCTGGCTCTCGGCGAACAACAAGCCGACGCTCAGCGGCGTGAAGTACGAGTCCGGCAAGGTGTACGTCCTGCCCAAGAAACTCGACGAAGAAGTCGCCCGGCTCCACCTCGAAAAACTCGGGGTGAAACTCACGAAACTGTCGAAGGAACAGGCGGACTACATCGGCGTACCGGTGGACGGGCCGTACAAGCCGGATCACTACCGGTATTGATCCGCTACGCAGCGGGTCATCGGAGTAAATGTACACCAGACCCCGGCGATGCCGGGGTTTTTTGTTATCGTGCCCGTATCACGCTTGTACAGAACGGAGTTACCCAGGCGCAGTAGTCATTCGAATTTGGGTTGTGACATGCGCTCCACAGTTTCTGACAACTCGAAGAAGCGCGACGATTCGCTGCGAAGACTCCGCTCATCGTCGGCGTGAAACTAGCGTGATTCATGCAGGAACCAAATCAGCCACCGCTGCACCGACAACGGGCGTAACCTGTACACAGTGTTTCCGAAGAATGGACAGAAGCCAAGCGGATGCCGAGGAAACTGACGGCAGCCGAGCCAGTGAAGGAGCCGCATGACCGCCAGCGCGATCACCTCATCCACCGCCACGCCCCCACGCCCCGGTCGCTCGATCGTCGATACCGACCTCGCCATCGACCTCACGCACGTCGCCAAGACGTACCGCGGACGGGTGCAGGCGCTGCGCGGGATCACGATGCAGGTGAGCCGGGGCGCTGTGTTCGGCCTGCTCGGGCCGAACGGCGCGGGCAAAAGCACGCTTGTGAAGATCATGATGACCATCATCTCGCCGACGCGGTGCGAAGGGACGTTGCTCGGCCGCCCCGTCGGCGATAAAGCAACGCTGGCCCGCGTTGGGTACCTGCCCGAGCACCACCGGTTTCCGGAGTATCTGACGGCTGCACAGGTGCTGGATTACTACGCCTCGCTCGCGTGCGTCCCACGCGACCTCCGCAAGAAGCGAGCCCCCGAACTCCTTGAACTCGTCGGGCTGCGCGATTGGTCGAAGAAAAAAGTAAAGGGCTTCTCCAAAGGCATGCGGCAGCGACTGGGCATCGCCAACTCGTTGATGAACGATCCGGACCTGATCGTGCTGGACGAACCGACCGACGGCGTTGATCCGGTGGGACGGCGCGACATCCGGGCGATTTTGCAACACCTTAAGGATCAGGGAAAAACGATCTTCCTCAACTCGCACTTGCTGTCGGAACTGGAGATGGTGTGCGACCGTGTCGCGATCCTTGTGCAGGGGCTGGTCTCCTCGCAAGGCACGATCGACGACCTGACGCGGGACAGCCGACGGTATGAGATCGAAGTGGGGTTGCCCGGAGAAGTCACCGGGACGCCGAGTTCACTTGCGAATGCGCTCGCCGGGGTGGCAACACTGACGGCGAACGCACCGACGCCGCCGATGCTCGGAAGTCCTCCGACTACGAACCAAACGACCATCGTGACAAGCGACGGGGTGAGCGCGGCGATCCCCGGATCGCCGCGGCGTGCGGCCGCGCTTGCGTCGGGGACGATCAGCGTCGGGGGAATCGGGATACCGGTATCGGTCGAGGCAACGTCGCTCACGGTCGGGAGCGATGATCCGAGCGTTGTGCAGCCGATCATTGATGTGCTGCGGTCGCGCGGGTTCGTGATCAAGGCGGTGCGCCCCGTGCGTGCGTCGCTGGAAGACCTGTTCATGCAAGCGGTGACGGACCAGATGACGGGGGAGGTACTGGCGCCCGGTGCGGTGCGCAACGGACGAGGGACGAAGAAGGGGCAAGGCCGAGCACAGACGCCGGACGGCAACGCCGCGAACGGAGGTGGGCGATGATCCAGACACGAGCGATTTTCAAAGACGCCTACCGGGAACTGAACTCCAAGAAGATGTTCTGGATCGTGCTGATCATCTCGGCGCTGGTCGTCGGGGTGTTCGGCGCGGTCGGATTGAATCCCGAGGGGATCACAATCCTGTGGTTCAAGTTCCCATCTTCCATTTTTAACACCAACCTTATCCCGGCGCAGACGTTCTACAAGATCATGTTCGCGACGCTGGGTGTGCGGATCTGGCTCGCGTGGGTGGCGTCGATCCTTGCGCTGATCTCGGTGGCAAGCATGATCCCGGAGTTCATCTCCGGGGGATCAATCGAACTGACGCTCTCCAAGCCCATCGGGCGATTGCGGCTGTTCATCACCAAGTACCTCGCAGGGCTGCTCTTTGTGACGCTGCAAGTGCTGATCTTCACGATCGGCGCGTTTCTCGTGATCGGGCTGCGGGGCAAGACATGGGAGCCGGGGCTGTTCTGGGCCGTGCCGTACACGGTGCTGGTGTTCAGTTACTTGTTCAGCGTGTGCGTGCTGCTGGGGATGATCACGCGCTCGACGATCGCGTCGCTGTTACTCACGCTACTGGTGTTCTTTGGGATCTGGGCGGTGTATACCGCGGAGTCGTCGCTGCTCACATTCCGGACGCGCGGGGAGATGCGAGTGGAGAAGGGGCGAGAGACGGTTGCAAAGATCGAGCAGCAGCGCGCGGAGTTTGAAGCCGCGGCCAAGCAAAGCGCGGCGGCGGGTGAACAATCCGAGGCATGGCCGGGGCAGTTCGAGTTAGACACCAAGAAAGCCGCGCTGGCGCGGGTGGAATCCAGCGCGAAGTCGGTGACGGCGTGGCACAAGGGACTCTTCGCGGCGATGACGATCCTGCCCAAGACCTCCGAAACGCTCGGGATTCTGGAACGAAAACTCATCACCGACGCGGATATGAAGGAACTGCGTGAGCGCGACGACGACCGGTCGGACCCGCCGATGTTCCCCGGCGAGGAGTTCCCCGTGCGGGGCAAACTCGTCGCCGAGCGTGTCGAGGAGATCACCCGCGCCCGATCGGCGGGGTGGATCCTGGGCACATCGATCGCGTTTGAGGCGGTCGTGCTGGGGATCGCCGCGCTGATGTTCCGTCGGCGGGATTACTAGCGGACTCGCTTGACAGTTCGATCGGTTCGAGTGCCTTTCGGCATGATTTGCGGGCGCGGTCGCAGGAGAGACTACTATTTTATGAGGCTGAGCCAGTACCTCCAACGTGCGGCCCGCGCGATGAAGGTACGACTATCGCCCTCACCCAGCGGACACCCGGAGACAGGCCATGAAACGCGCCGACTCGAATCGCAAGAACGGCCCAGCCGACAAACTCAACCCCGCCGGGGCACCAACGACGCGCCCGGCGTCATCGGCGAAGCCCGCCACCGCGGGCGCGCCCAAGCCCAGAACCCCCGTTTCCAAGCGAGCCGCGCTCGGATCGAGCGTGACCCTTCCCGCGGCGCAGGTCGAGGCGAAGCCTACGCTGGACGATATCCGTCGGCGGGCGTATGAGATCTACCTCGGTCGGCAGAGTACCGGGCGGGCGGGCAACTCGGACTCCGACTGGGCGCAGGCGGAGCGGGAACTCATCGCGGTGGCGTGAACAAAGCACGACCCGTTCGTGCATCACGGCGCCGTCGGCGGGCCGGGGCGGTCGTACGGCGTGACGCTTGCCAGACGCCGCCGCTGCGTCCAGCGGATCATCGTCATCACACACCAGTACGCGACGGCGATGCCCGGCCCGGCGGCGGCGAAGTAGACGTGCTTGGCAGCGAACGGTCCGATCGGCCCCATCCACTCCATGAGGGTGTACGGGCCATAGGTTGCGCCGCGCACGCCGAGCCAGATCAGCCCGCCGAAACCGGCGAGGACGAAGGGGATGAGCCAAGGGCGGGGGTTCTTGGAGATCATGGAATCGGCGCGGGCGGCGATCGCCTGCGTGCGGGCTTTCAGCCCTTTCATCAGACGGCGTGCCCAGATGAACTCGGTGGCGAGCAGCGCCAGCCCGCCGATGGCGACGGCGATCCCCCCCGGCCCGGGGAGCAGCCCGATCGGGATACTGATCGCCAGCAACGTCAGCCCGATGACGAGGATGACGACCTTGCGCCCGTTGCGGTACGCGACCATGGCGGCCTCGCCGATATCGTCCACGGGTGCTTGCTGGCGCGCCAGTGCCCGCTCGCGCTTGGACGCGAAGAGGCTGGCGACCGCGCCGACGCACAGCGTCCCCAGGATCACGCCGAGCGACACCGTCGTGGGGATCAGGTGGTGGTGCTCTCCCTCGGGCTGCTGGGAACTGTGGTAGGTTTCGAGCAGCATTTTGACGCCGATGAACGCGAGCACGAAGACCAGGCTGGTTTTGAGGTAGCGGAACTTGTCCATCATGGCCGCGAGTGCGAAGTAGAGCGACCGCAGCCCCAGGATGGCGAACACATTGGACGTGAAGACCAGGAACGGATCGCGGGTGATGCCGAAGATCGCAGGGATGGAATCGACCGCGAAGACCACGTCGGTCGTCTCGACCACGAGCAGGACGATGAAGAGGGGTGTAAGCGCGAGCCGCCCGTCGACGCGCGTGATGAACTTCGTCCCCTCGTAGGTGCTCGTGACGGGGAACCACTTCTTGGCCAGGCGCACGACGATGTTCTTCTCCGGCTCGACGCCTTCTTCTTTGGCGAAGAGCAACTTCACCGCTGTGTAGACCAGGAACGCGCCGAAGAGGTAGAGGATCCACTCGAAGTGCTTGATGAGCGTGGCCGTGCCGGCGATCATGATCCCTCGCATCACCAGCGCGCCCAGGATCCCCCAGAACAGCACGCGGTGCTGGAACTCACCCGGCACGCGGAAGTACCGGAAGATCAGCAGGATCACGAAGATGTTGTCCATGCTGAGCGAATATTCGAGGATCCAACCGGTGAGGTACTCGGTGGTGGCCTTCCAGGCGAGTTTGCTGCAGTCGGCGAACTCGGCGGGGGTGTCCACGATCCCCATCGCGTCCGTGCTGGACCCCTGGTACCCGTGCAGGTACAGATAATGCACGACAAACGCGAAGCCCAGCGCGAGCACGATCGTCACGCCCGTCCAGCGCAGCGCCTCGACCGTCCGCACGGCGTGGGCCTTGCGGTTGAGCACGCACAGGTCCAGCGCGAGCATGATCAAGACGAAGACGATAAACCCGGCCCAGATCCAGATCGACATAGTGCAGCCCGCTCCAGTCCCCCCCCCCCCCCGCCATGGCCCCCGCTCAGTCCGACGCTCCGCGTCCAAGGCTAGCGCGGCGACGGGGGGGAGAAGAGATGAACGCGGAGGTGGTCGAAGGGCGCGGAGGGCGCGAAGAAGCGGGGTGATGGGGTGTGGGGGGTTGGGGTACGGGGAGTTGGGGATAGGGGGCGGCGGGGACTACGATCGGTGATGCACCAGCGCGGACGGCGAGTGCGGACGATCGCGGCGTGCCTCGTGGCGGGGGTGATTGTGAACTTCGCTCTTGCCATGGCGTGCGCCCTGTGGTCGCCGGTGGGGCTGCTTGGGGAAACGTTTTACGAGGCACCCCACAAACCTCGGCACGCGGAACGACTGCTCGCGGTGTTGTATAGCGGGGTGGAGTGGGATCAGGCGATTCGCCCCAAGCATATTTTCATCGTGGCGTCGGGTAGAGGTGTCCAAGTGTCTCGAATAGTTCCGACTTTCGGGACAGAATACGCCATGCATTCGGTGGAACTCGAGGAACTGGCGTCGGGGTGGCCACTGACGGTACTCTCGACTCACCTGCGAACGCATCATGATGTCTCCTCGCAACCAACCAGTGTCACGGAGTGGACGGACTCGGTTCCCTCACCTGAATGGCTCCATGCAATCAACCTTGTGTCGGCATCGTCCGGCTCAAGTCTCGGCGATTTTACGTTAGCAACCAAACGAAGACCAATCCCGCTGGGCGTAGAGTGGCGGGGCGCGGTGTTTGGGTCGGGGTTCTGGGCGGGGGTGATCTTATTAATAGTTACGACCGCGCGGATTCTGCGCGAGCACCGCCGTGTGATGCGTGCCCGCTGCCCCGCCTGCGCCTATCCCCTGGGGGACGGGGGGGTCTGCCCGGAGTGCGGCACGCCGCTCCGCGTCCGCGCCGTTCCGGCGACCCTTTCTTCTTTTGCACCAGCCACTTCTTCGGTTCTCCCCTCCCCATCTTCGACTCAAGTGGTGAGATCGCCGGACCCTCCGGCGGGGGGCGAGTGAGAGGGGGCGGAGCCAGGGGCGTGCGGCGTCGCTTGTGACCCGCCGCGGCGGGGTCTACGATCGGTGATGCAGCAGCGCGGATGGCGAGTGCGGACGATCGCGGCGTGCCTCGTGGCGGGGGTGATTATTAACTTTGTTATAGCGATGGTGTGCGCCCTGTGGTCGCCGGTGGGGTCGTGGGGAGAGGCCAGGTACTTCTTCCCATACAAACCAGCGAACTCCAATCAGCTCCGGACGTTATTCTACAGCAGGAAGGGGCCTGCCTTATCACCGAATAGCCGTGAGTTCTTCATTGTTTTGCCGGGCGTGGGTGCCGAAATCGTGGGAATGGGAGTGGATAGTGGCGTCCACGATATAGGCGACACTCAGTCGATCGCAGCGC
Organism: Phycisphaerales bacterium; assembly: GCA_041742635.1. Classification (GTDB taxonomy): domain Bacteria; phylum Planctomycetota; class Phycisphaerae; order Phycisphaerales; family UBA1924; genus JTS-AC122. The sequence goes on along the minus strand of JBGSIF010000185.1, from coordinate 2,083 downwards.
TCCGTTCAGGATGGCCGCTGGTGGTGCTCTCAGCACAACGACGGACGACTTTCGTAGACTACGAAGGATCAACCATTTGGGATGATTGGACCAACGCGATTTCTTCTCCGAGTTGGCTCCACGCCGTGAACACCTGCTCGAAGCGATCCGCGCGAGATCTGTGGAAAATTACGTTTACGAACAAGCCGCGCCCGATCCCGTTGGGTGTGGAGTGGCGGGGCGCGGTGTTTGGGTCGGGGTTCTGGGCAGGGGTGATCTTATTAATAGTTACGGCCGCGCGGATTCTGCGCGGGTACCGACGTGTATTGCGTGCCCGCTGCCCGACCTGCGCCTATCCCCTGGGGGACGGGGGGGTCTGCCCCGAGTGCGGCACACCGCTCCGCGTCCGCGCGGTCCCGCCGACGTCTTCGTCGGTCACTGCCCCGCCTCCACACGAACACAACCCGCCGGCCGCGCCAATCGGCCCCTGAACCGCGCCGCCACACCCCTGTTTCTGCCAGATACACGTCTGTTTCTGACAGATTCACGTCTATTTCTCAGAGATGCACGTCTATTTCTGACAGATACACGCCCATTTCTGAGAGATACGCGCCCATTTCTGACAGATGCACGTCTATTTCTGTCTCTTACACGTCCACACCTCCCACGCACCGGGCCAAAGCGGCGCGGCACGGATACGCACAAAGACCGATCCAGTCCAAGCACACGCCGTTCATCCCCTCACTCGTCCGTTCCCCATCCCCCTTCGCGTTCTCCGCGTCCTTCGCGTAATAACTCCCCTCGTATGTTCCCGAACGACGCCCGTTCGCGGAGAATCGGGGAGAAGAGATGAACGCGAAGGGCGCGGAGAGGACGAAGAAGAAGGGGATTGGGTAAGAGGGGAGGGGGAAGGGGGAGGGGGGAGGGGGGAGGGGGGGTTAGACTTCGACGCGCTCGAAGGAGACCTTACCGTCGGCCAACCGGGCGAAGTACCCTTCGATCGCGTCGAGGCCGGTCACTCGCTGGACATACGCCGCGGCCCGCACCAGGTCGGCCCGCTGGACGAGTTCGAGGCGGGGTTCCTTGAGTTCCAGCCGGGTGGCGTAGAACGCGCACCCCTGATGGGCGATGAGCACAATGCGTTTAAGCCCGTGGACATCGACGAGGAACTTGAGTTCGTCCACGACGCCGTGCTCTTCGAGGGACGCTTGCGGGTGCCCGGCCAGGCACCCCGGGCCGCCGGGAAGCGCGACGCGGTCGTACCGGGGGAGGTTCAGCCCGGTCTGGAGAAAATCGTCGAACTGCTCGCCGACGCGGCCGTCGGAGCAGTAGACGGCGGCGGCGTGGATGCGTTTGGAGTCGTACTTCAGGGGGCTGGTGTACATGGGGGAGTGTATGGGGGGGTGCGGGGGTGCGGGGGTGCGGCGCGGGAGGAAGACCTTCGGCCCCGGCTCATCGCCGCGCCAACGATATGACTATGCGACGCGGCCAAACCCGTTCCGAAACCCTCCCCCACAACACCCCCGGCTGGTCCAAGCAGGACCTCATGGACGCGAGCGGCCTGTCGGCCAAATCGTTCGACACGATCCGCAAAGCCGCGCGCGTGAGCGGGCCGAACCACGGGGGGCTGAACTGGCTCTTCAACGCGGACGATGTACACAAACTGATCCACCGCGCCGAGAGCGGCTCGTTCACCGAACGCGGTTTCCCTGCGGCAACGGGGTGGCGCGCGCTGTTGAGCGAGGCCGGCCTGCCCCTCCCCCCCGTTTCGCTCCGCAAGCGCTGAGGCACGCTGCACACTCCTGCGCCGCCGCCTCCGGTGATGGGGGAGACGCTGCGCCCCCGGCAACGGGTGGTGCGGCCAGCCGGGCGGGAAGGGGACTTACACCATCTCGTCGCGGACCAGGTCGGCGTAGTGCTCGCGGCGGCGGATCAGGCGCGCCTCGGTGCCGTCCACCATCACCTCTGCGGGGAGCGGGTGGGAGTTGTAACGGCTGGCCATCGCCATGCCGTACGCGCCCGCCGCGAAGACCGCGATGACGTCCCCGCGCGCGACGGGCGGGAGCAGGCGGTCCTTGGCGAGGAAGTCGCCGGATTCGCAGAT
>JBGSIF010000184.1:0-11726 GCA_041742635.1 Phycisphaerales bacterium | reverse complement strand
CGGGGCGGGGGATTCGCGCGACCCGGCGGCGATGCTCGCGGCGGCCGCGGAGCGTTCCGCCGATACCGAGTTCTTCAGCCCCATCCCCCAGGGGTACCGAAAAGGACGGCATAAATACGTCGTCGTGTTCGGGACCGTCATGTCCGGTCTGGGGAAAGGTATTTTCGCTTCGAGCGTGGCGAAACTGCTCAAGGACAAGGGACTCGTCGTCGCCCCGATCAAACTCGAAGGGTATCTGAACATCGATGCAGGCCTGCTGAACCCGTTCCGGCACGGCGAGGTCTTTGTCCTCGACGACGGCACCGAATGCGACATGGACCTGGGCACATACGAACGCATCCTCGATCAAGACTTGTCGAAGAAGAACTTCACGACCTCAGGGCAGATCTTCAGCGAGATCCTGGACCGCGAACGCCACGGGGCGTATCTCGGACGCGATGTGCAGATGATCCCGCATGTGACCGGGGAAGTGAAGCGGCGAATCCGCGAACTGGCCCTCCATGGCGACGGCAAAAAGCCCGCCGATGTCGTCTTCGTCGAGGTCGGCGGGACCGTCGGCGATTACGAGAACGGGTTCTACATCGAGGCACTCCGAGAACTGGCATTCGAGGAAGGCGAAGATTCCACATGCTTCGTCGCGCTCACATACATCGTGAAGCCCCAGACGCTGGGAGAACAGAAATCAAAGGCGGCACAACTCGGGATCAAGCGGCTCATGGAGGCGGGGGTGCAGCCGGACATTATCGCGTGCCGCGCCAGCGAGCCGTGTTCGGACATGGTGATGCAGAAGATCGCTATGTTCAGCAACGTGCCGATGCGCCGTGTCTTCTCGATGCACGACCGCGAGAGCATCTACACCATCCCCGACGAGATGCGCCGCGAGGGGCTTGACCGCGAGATCCTCTCAATCCTAGATTTGCACGACCGTGTAAGCATCGCGCACGAGGACCGCTCGCGCGAAGCGTGGAGTGGGTTCGTCACCCGGCTGATGCGCAAGAAATCTCGCAGCGTCACAGTCGGGATCACCGGGAAGTACGTCGGGCTGCGTGACGCGTACGCGTCGATCGATAAAGCGGTCGAACACTGCCGGGCGAACCTGAACTGCGATATCGACCTGAAGTGGATCGAGACCACGGACATCACGGACGGGAACGTCGCGTCGTGGCTGAACGGGCTGGACGCCGTGATTGTGCCGGGCGGCTTCGGCGCGCGCGGGATCGAAGGGAAGATCCGCTGTGTGCAGTACTGTCGTGAGAACCAGGTGCCGTTCATGGGGATCTGTCTGGGGTTCCAAGTCGCGGTGATCGAGTTCGCTCGCAACGTACTGGGGATGAGTGGGGCCGACTCGACCGAGTTCCGTCCCGGCGTACCCGCATTGCCCGGCGGGTTCGAGCCGGTCATCAGCGAACTGCCGGATCAAAAGAAAATCGAGGGTCTGGGCGGGTCGATGCGGCTGGGCGGACAAGACGTCGATATCCGTCAAGGAACGCTCGCCTCGCACCTGTACTTCGGGAACCAAGGCAGCGGCGGATTCGCGTCCGCGCCCCCGCGTTCGGTAATCCCGCTGAAGGTGCGCGAGCGTTTCCGCCACCGATATGAAGTGGAACCGGCATACATCGATCGGCTCGAAGCGGCGGGGCTGATCTTCTCGGGTCGTCACCCGCGGCAGCCGATCATGCAAATTCTGGAACTCGCTCAGCCCGGTACTTCGATCCGCACCGGCCCCACCGGCCAACCGCTACCGACGCACCCGTACTTCATCGGCGGACAGTTTCACCCGGAACTCACGAGCCGCCTAACCCGGCCGCAACCGATGTTCATGGGGCTTATCGCGGCGGCGATCCGACGCCGATACCCCGAGGTGGACGCACTCGCGCCAACGGCCGAGCCGACGCTGGCCCGTTGGCTGGGGCCGCGGGCCGATTCCAAACTCGTGTCGGCGAACATCGCGGGCACTCCGGTCGTGGTCGGGGCACGCTGAAAGTGCGGGCTACACTAATGGTGTAACGCTCGGGGCGCGGCCGCGAACGGCTCTGGTGAGCCGTGTCTCTTTGGCCGCTGAGAAGCACCCGTAGAACCTGATCCGGTTCGCACCGGCGGAGGGAAGCGACGAGTGGACCTGCTTCACGTAGTTCGGTTTCAGGTCGCGCACAGCGCATGGGCGCTGGGTGAGTTGATCCGGTACGCCGGCACCCTGAGGCCCGAGGAGATCGAGATAAACCTGGGGATCGGCCCCGGCTCGCTGCGTGAGAACCTCGCACACACCATCGAAGCGATGATCTTCTTCTCTGAGAACTTCGCCGGGCGCAACTACGACCCGGCTCGGTACCCCGAGATGGAGCATCGCTCAAAGACTCTCTCGGGGTTGGCGGAACTGCTGGGCATCGCGCACGATCGACTGCGCGAGTCAATGGTCTCCGCCGTGGCGAAGGGGCTGGGTGAACGCGTCCTTTGGCCCAACGCCGACGGTGGTTCGATGCCCACCGCCGCGGCGATCACACAAGTATTCGACCACTCAACACTGCACCGAACCCAGTGCATCAACATGCTCAAACGGCTGGGGGTCGAGCCGGTGCCGGACCTGGACCCAATGACGTTCACGACCACAGGCTTGCCGTGGTAAACCTTGGAGAACTGATATGAGTACGAACACGCGCCCGAGTGCGTTTGCCAACTTGCCCCTCTGCGGCGCTCGCAATCCAGGCACCGATCCGGCGGTCACCACGCCGGGCTCCTTCGCTAACGCACCAGACGTAGGCGGGCCACTGATGTTTTCGTCACCAGACACGCCGGGTATGCCCGCGCCTAGCGACAAAACCGCGTGGGACTTCCTGCCCGAAGGGTGGTCCGTCGCTCTTCTTGATCCCTCGATCCCTCTTCCCTCGATGCCTTCTTCCCTCAACACCTCCGGCGGTTCGCTGGCGTGGAAGGGCCGCGTCACGAGCGCGAACCCCCACGTCCCAGACGCCGAGGTCGCGCCGACGAACGACGGCGTGAAAGGCACGTCGGCCTGCTCGTGCTGCATGAACGAACAGGTCAAACGCGTCGAGTTCAACACCGCCAAGGGCGAGCGGCTGCGTGTGACGTACCCCAAGCCGTTCCAGCCGATCACGCAACTCGAGTTCGCGCGGCTGGGTATCGTGACGCCCCAGATGAAGCGAGTGGCGGAGCGCGAACCGCACTTCGACGTGTTGTTTCCCGGGCATGGCCCGGAAGCCGTGCGCGACGAAGTCGCGGCGGGACGGATGGTCATCCCGGCAAACATTAATCACCTTCGATATAAACTCGATCCGATGTGCATCGGGCGTGCGAGCTTGACGAAAGTGAACGCGAACATGGGGGCGTCGCCGGTGTCGAGTGGGACGGATGAAGAGGTCGAGAAACTCAAATGGGCCGAGCGGTGGGGCGCGGACACAGTGATGGACCTTTCGACGGGTGGTAATCTCGATGAATGCCGCGATGCGATCATCCGCAACTCGACGGTTCCCATCGGGACCGTGCCGATCTATTCGATGATCATCGGAAAGAAGATCGAGGATTTGGATTGGGGGATTATCGAAGCATCGTTGAATCATCAGGCACGGCAGGGAGTTGATTACTTCACGATCCACGCCGGTGTTCGCCGGGCACACCTGAAGTTCGTGAAAGACCGGCTCATCGGTATCGTCAGCCGCGGAGGTTCCTTGCTCGCCAAGTGGATGCTCGTTCGTAATAAAGAGAATATTATGTACGAACGGTGGGACGATATCTGCACAATTCTGCGCCAGTACGACGTGACCTTCAGTATCGGCGACGGGCTGCGCCCCGGCGGGCTTGCCGACGCGACCGACGCCGCCCAGATTGCCGAACTCGAAACCCTCGGCGAACTCACCGAACGCGCATGGCGGCACGGCGTGCAAGTGATGATCGAAGGCCCCGGGCATGTCCCCTTCGATCAGATCGAATGGAACGCGAAGATCCAACGCACCCTGTGCCACGGCGCGCCGTTTTATGTACTCGGCCCGCTCGTCACCGATATGTTCCCTGGTTATGACCATATTACATCGTGCATCGGCGCGACCGCGATGGCGTACCACGGTGCCGCGATGCTGTGCTATGTCACGCCCAAGGAACACCTCGGGCTACCGAAGAAAGACGACGTGAAACAAGGGTGCATCGCGTATAAGATCGCCGCGCACGCCGCCGATATCGCGCTGGGAATTCCCGGCACGCGTGACCGCGATGATGAACTGACCAAAGCACGAGCCGCGCTCAACTGGGAACGACACTTCGAGTTGTCGTTCGATCCCGACACGGCACGCGCCTATCACGACGAAGACCTCGACGTCGATACCGATTTCTGCGCGATGTGCGGGCACGATTGGTGCAGCGTTCGCATCAGCAAGGAGATCCAGGAGTTCGCCAGCGGCAAAGCCGACGGCTTCGAGCGGCTCGGCGGTAAAGACGGCACCGTCCCCGGCGCGCCCAAAAAATCGGCATCCCTTACTGCCGAGCAGCAAGAGATCCTCTCCAAACGCGGCGTCCTCTCTCCCGAGGAGATCCACGCACTCGCAAGCAAAACAAGGAAAGCCGTCGGAGCCGACGCCGGTAAAGCAAGTTGCCACAGCGACTACGTCGATCCGGACACCGCGAAGCAACTCGTGATGAATCAAGCGGGCGGTTCGGCGGTGGTCCAACTCGACGTGCGCCCCGCGCTCGGGATCGCCAAGGAAGACCGCGTCGTGTAATCAGCACACCTGGGTTCAGCACCCATCGAAGAACGCCGCAAGGAAATCAAAGAAATCCTGACTGTCGGTTGTGCCGTTGGAATTAAAATCCGCGCTGCCCGCGTAATAGTCGGTCACGAACGCAAAGAAGTCCGCTGAGTTGAGCGAAGCATCGTTGTTCCAATCGGCATCGCATGTGCCGAACTCGAACGCGCCGATGTCGAACGCCGAACCCGAGGGGCGCGGCACGCCGAGCAGGTCGGATGTCGGCGCTAGTGTACCGTTCAGCGTGGCAGCCCCGGTGTCTCGCGCCAGGCTCATGGGCGAGAGCCGGAAGTCAACCCCAGGCAAGCCTGCGAAAAGGTCGCTCCACGCCGAAGTGGGAAGCGAAACGGTGTTTGTGTCAAGCCCGGTCTGTGTACGCCACTGCGCCAGCGTCAGAGTCGGCCCCGGCCCATCACCGTCGGCATCGAAGCGGTCCATGACCACATTATTATCGCAGAACAAGCCGCTTCCGCCAAGCAGGCTGTCGGCGGTAACGATCACGCTGCCGCGGAAGGGGTGGTAGTTCAGAAGAATATTATTGAAGATCACATTCCCCGTCGACGCATCACTGATATTAATACACCACCGTGCCCGTGTGTCGGCGGGCGAGCCATTGATAATCGTGTTGCACACAACAACGTTATTCGATGCCGGGAGCCGGCCATCGATGCGGTAGAGAGAGATCCCGGATGCATGATTATTGTCGAACAGATTATTCTGGATGACGGAGTTCTGGACACCGTCGCAGTTGACGCCGGAACCGCCGCCGGGGCTATTGATGGTTGTGCCCGCGGCATTGATGTAGACGGACCCGCCGCCATTATTGCGGATCGTGTTGGATTCGACGAGCACGCCCGTGATGACGCCGTCGCCACCCTGTGATTCATCGGCGTTGAGGTGGATGCCGTTCGACGAGTTCGAGTGGATGACATTACGGCGAATGACGTGATTATCGCCGGAGTTCGAGAGGTAGATGCCGTGCTCATCGACAGTATCGTGAATGAGGCAGTCCTCAATTATTATGTTGTGAACATGGCCCGAGAAGATGCCCCACTCGCCGTTGTCGTGGACATGGCAGTTGCGGATTGTGATGAACCCGGCTGTCTGCGGCGTGGACCCCGGCGGTGCGACCATGCGGATACCAGCCTTGCTCGACCGCTGGTCGTTCGTGCCGACGACCTCGAAGCCATCGATGATGATGTACGCGACCGTGTCGAGGTTGATCCGTGCCCGATGGGTCTGCCCATTGAACGGCACTGCGGCGATATTCACGACCACCCCGGGCGTCGCGCGGAATGTGATCGCTGCCGATTGTGTTCCCGTGTGTGGCAAACCGAGATTGAACCCGGCGTAGGTGCCCGCCGAGACGATCACTTCGTCACCCGCAACGACCTGATTCGCGGCACGTTGAAGCGTGGCCCACGGCGCAGCCGCCGAGCCGGGGTTCACATCGTTGCCCCCGCTCGCTGGAACAGCAACGTAATAAGTGCTTTGTGCCAACGATGAAGATGCGCCGATTACGACCCACGCCGCAATGCTCAGGCCCAACGCTCGAACGAGTGATGTACGCGGCATGGTGTGTATCCCGCTGTGGGCGGTATGATGATTCTATGGAGGCCGGCCCCCCGTCGGCCGCGCTTGTTCACGCTCCGACCAATCAGACCGCCGGCGTGCTTAGTTCGGTGCTTCCGGCGGCTTCGCATTCAATAGCGTCTGCGCAATCTCGGCCTTCATGCTCCGAGATGTTTTCACTTTCCCTTGCATTCGCTTCGGGGGCAACTTCGTCGGGACGATCCCGCCGGGGAACTTCGTGGTGTCCACCGCGATGGGTGTCTTCGCGGCGGCGTCGAGTTTCTTCTGCGCGCCGTCCGCGAACCGATTGAAGTTCTGCGCCACAGCCGCCCGCTTGGAATCCAGTTCCCGGCTCGCAACAATATCTTTCGGCACCGGCCCGGGCTTGAAGTCGGGGTAATCGAGTTTCGGGATCTCGGTATTAATAAGATGCTCGATCTGCGTCAGCAAATCGCCCTGCTCCGGCGTGACGAGCGCCCACGCGACCCCGTCGCGCCCCGCGCGGGCCGTGCGCCCGATCCGGTGGATATACAAATCCGGATCTTCCGGCAGGTCGTAGTTGATGACATGCGTGATCCCCTCCACGTCCAGCCCGCGCGACGCCAGGTCCGACGCGATCAGCACCGAGAGGTTCCCCTTGCGGAGCCGATCGATCACCTTGTTCCGGGCCGACTGGTACATATCCCCGTGGATGGCGTGCGAGTCGATCCCCTTCTTGTTCAGGTACTCGTTGAGCAGGTCCACCGTCTTCTTCATCCGGCAGAACACGATGGTCAGCGCCGGCTCTTCGTGCGTCAACAGGTGGAACAGCAGCGACTTCTTGTCCCAAGGCTGCACCGTTAGGTAGAACTGCTTCACCCGGCTCACCGTGAGCGAGCCGGTGTTCGCCACGATTTTCTCGGCGTTGCTGGCGTAGGTGCGGGCGAGCGTTTCGATCTCCGGCGAGAACGTCGCGGAAACAAAGATCGTCTGCCGCCCCGGCAAACGATTCCCCTCGGCGTCATAACTCGCAGGCGGCGGACACCCACGCAGAATCTTGCGGATATCGTCTCGGAAACCGATGTCCAGCATCCGGTCCACTTCGTCCAGCACGACGTACTTCACGTTCCGGTGATGGATATGCCCGCGTTCGACCATATCCATGATCCGCCCCGGCGTGGCAACGATGATCTCCGGGCCGCGCGCCAGGTCTTGCGCCTGCTTCTGAACGCGTTCGCCGCCGAAGACCGCCGAGGTGCGGATCGGTGTGTACTTGGCGAAGTTGTTCATGTCCGTGGCGACCTGGATCGCCAGTTCTCGCGTGGGCACGAGGATCAGCGACTGGAACTCTTTGCCGCGTTCGGCACCGTGGAGGAGCGGCAATCCGAATGCGGCCGTCTTGCCGCTGCCCGTTTTTGCCTGCCCCAGCACGTCCTTTCCGGACATGATGAGCGGGATGAGTTGCGCCTGGATCCTAGTGGGAACCTGGAACCCAAGTTCGGTGATCCCTTTGAGGACGCTGTTGCGCAGCCCGAGCGTGGCGAAGGTCTGGTCGGTGGCGAAGATGTCGTCCGCCACACCGGGGGGCAGTTCATCGACCCGGTTCACTCGGGCAACCGGCGCGGAAGCGTCGGGCGTCGTGTCCGACACATCGGCGGGTTCGGTTTGGATGGGCTGCGAAGGAGACTGCTCGGCGTCGATGGGCGTGATATTCATGGGGTGCTGCTGCTCGATTCCCGTGGCCAGCCGCGATTTCATCATCGCGTCAAGCGCCGGGAGTTGGGCGGCGTGCATTCCAGACCGCCCGGTTCCGCGTCGTTCCCGGCTCGTCCACGTTGGACGCGCTGGGGGTTTCCTCTGCCGCTCGCGGGAATGACCAATCCAGGACGGTCCCTTCGTTCTCGGTTCTTCGCGTGCGAATCATCCAGCCGATCCGGACGCCTGCCTTTCGGGCGTCAACGAACGCCGGTTTGAACGCTGTGGTAGAACGATCCCCGGCGACTACGCCGTACCATCGATTGCCCACAAACACGAAACACGAGACATTGCGGTGAGGAGTTTGATCGTAGGAACGAGATTGGGTCGATACAAATTGCACTTCGCACGCCCGAAGCAAGACCCGACGAGCGTATTGATCCAGCATGTCCAAACGCTCGATTTCTTCCCGCCCGCTCCCTCTTCCACTGCGCAAGGACTTCCAGTGAGCACCAGCCGAATCGATATCGACCTGACCGCGATCGGAAACAACATCCGACTGGTTCGGCGTGTGCTCTCTGGCGAGTTTTCCGGCCCGGGCAAACTCGCCGAAGGCATTCGTGAGACAACTCCGGTCGCAAACCCTGACAAACCACGATCCGCTCGTACCCCAGGCATCTGCGCGGTACTTAAACAAGACGCCTACGGCATGGGCGCGGTCCGCATCGCCAAGCGACTCGCCGCTTGCGGCGTGGACATGCTCGCGGTCTACTCACTCCACGAAGCCCGCACGCTCGTCGAAGCCGGCATCACGACCCCCATGCTCCTTCTGATGCCCGTGCGCACCATCGACCGCGGCGATCCGGTCTATCGCCACGCCGTCGTCGGCAAACTCCACTTTACGGTTCACGATCTCGATCAACTCGCCGCCCTCACCGACGCCTGCGGCAAACTCGGCACTGCCATGCCCCTGCACGTTCAGATCGACACTGGGCTGGCGCGCGGCGGGGCGATGCCCGACGCCGGCGAGCGCATCGTCGAATCCATCGTGACCAACTCTCGCCTCCGCCTCGGCGGGCTGATGACCCACTTCGCCTCCCCCGGCGGCGATCCCGACTTCACCCGCGAGCAAGCACGGGTCTTCCGTGAATGGGTCGAGCGAGTGAAACCCATGATCGCCGGTGCGGTCAGCCAGCGCATCGACGGTCCCGCCCCACACGGTCTCTACATCCACGCCGCCAACTCCTGCGCCATGTTCCGATCCAGCAAGTATCACGGGAACCTCGTTCGCGTCGGGCAAAGCCTCTACGGCTACGCCCTCGACGGCGCGACCGACCGCGAGAGCAGCGAGTTCGCCGCCGCCGCCGCTTCGCTCCAGCCCGTCACTCGCTGGACCAGTTCGATCGTCCACATCAAAGAAATCCCGACGGGGTTCCCCGTCGGCTACGGCTGTACCTGGCGCGCCGCACGCCCTACCCGCGTCGCCCTCGTTCCCGTCGGCTACGCCGATGGGTACCCCCGCCTGCTCAGCAACACGGGCGTCGTCGGGATCACCGGCAAAGCCTGGGAACGCACCGGCACGACGCTCCCCCTCGGTGCCGATACCGGCGCGCCCGCACTCGGCAGCCACACCGGCACGACCACTCGCAAGCCCACGACTTCAAAGCCCCCGAGCAACGAAACCATGGTGTACGCTCCGGTCATCGGGCGCGTGAGCATGGATCAGATCACTATTGACATTACCGATGTGCCGCAGGGCATGTGCCGGATTGGGTCCGAACTCGAGATCGCCGTCGGCGACCGCGGCGCGCCCAACTCCTTCCTCCGCCTCGCCGACATCGCACAGAGCATCGTCCACGAGCAGATGTGCCGGGTGGGAGCGCGCGTCGAGCGGTCCTATCGGCTTCCGGCCGCTACGCCAGAATCAGCCACTATCCACGTCTTCCCCGAAAAGAGCGGCGCAGGTGGGGCCGAGGTCGGTGGGGCCGGGCTCAGCGCCGCGATGGCCTGCGACTACCACGCGAACTGATACGAACACACTTCGTTCCGGCCCGTTGGTCGTGTTCCGCGATTCGAAGAAGCGCGACGATTCGCTTCGCGGACTCCGCTCATCGTCGGCGTGCCTCATATTCACGACCGGATAAACACCACCCACACCCCAATCAGCACCGGCAGCAGTATCACGCACGCCAGCCCAAGGTACGCGAAGAACGACGGCATCTTCACCCCAGCCGCTTCGCTGATCGACTTCACCATGAAGTTCGGGCCGTTCCCGATGTACGTCATCGCGCCGAAGAACACCGCCGCGAGCGAAATCGCCTCCAGCAGCACCGCACCCTTGAAGTGTACAAACGACCCGTCGTGATGCACCACGTCGTAGGTATTGGCGATGAAACGGTTGAGACCCTCGGGGTTCAGCGGCAGGTGCAGCACACCCATCGCCGACTGCAGAAAGTTCAGGTACGTCGGCGCGTTGTCAAGCACCGCCGACAGCCCACCCGTCAGGAAGTAATACTGCGTGGGCGATTCCAGCCCCAGGCTCCCGGCGTTCGCCGCGAGGTACCCAAGTGCCGGCACCATCGTCAGAAAAATACCCACGAACAGGAATCCCACCTCTTGCACAGGGTGAAAGTCGAACGAGTTGAGATTGTGGATGCTCTGGTTCGCGGTGAGGTACGCCGTGATTGCCACCGCGATCTGGAACGTCGCTCCGACTGGGTAGCCTTCGATCCCCGCGAACTGTTTCAGTAGTGGATCGATGAACACCCCGGCCACCATGAGCACAAGGAATCCCAGCGCAGACAGCCCCGCGATTCGGATCGGTCCAATCGTGATGGCCCGACCATCCGGAGTTGACACTGGTGCGGCACCGACTGCCGGTGAACTGACCGGCACGGGCCGTTTGCCCAGCCGCCGCGATATCCCCCAATCGATCACAAAGAACACCCCCAGCAGGATCCCGACGCACATCAGCCACATCGGCCACAGGTGCGTCATCGTCCACTCAAACGGCACCCCCTTGAGATACCCCAGGTACAGCGGCGGGTCGCCGATCGGCGTCAGGCACCCGCCGCAGTTCGACACGATGAATATGAACATCACAACATGGATCGGCGACAGCCGACCCGCGTTCATCCGCATGAACGGTCGTATCAGCAGCATCGACGCACCCGTCGTCCCTACAAAGTTCGCCAGCACCGCACCGAACGCCAGTAACAGCGTGTTAGCAATCGGCGTCGCCTTCACACGCACATCGATGTGGATCCCGCCAGACACCACAAACAGCCCGCCGACGAGCGCGATGAACGCGTAGTACTCAATCGCGGCGTGCAGCACCGCGTGCTGCCCATACGCGCCGAACGACGCCAGGTAATACGCCGACACCGCACCCCCGAGCAGAAATGCAAAGTCCGGAAAATGCTTCGCCCAGAATCGGGCGTTGATGAACGGCATCAGCGCGATGCTCCCCAGCAGCAGCGCGAACGGGATACACAGCCACACCGGGATGTACGGTGCGGCGTGTGCATCATGCCTCGTCTCCGCATGGGCCGGCTCGCTCGAATCCTCGCTCGCTCCCAACTCCGGCGTCGCGTCCTTCCAAGGCACGACGCCGCCGTTGAGCAGCCGTTCAACCTGAGTTCCATCGGGCAGTATCTCACGCACGCGCGAGGTGTGCGCGTCGTCGTGATCGCCGCGCGCGGCCGCGCCGGGCGGCACCATCCACGCGAC
>JBGSIF010000183.1:0-1520 GCA_041742635.1 Phycisphaerales bacterium | reverse complement strand
GAACGCCGCCTGGTGGGCGGAGGTCCGGGCCGTGGTGGGGGGTCTCGGCGAGGAGCAGCGGCGCGGTCTGGAGCTTCGCCACGCGGAGGCGTTGCGGTGGAGCGCGGCGTACGCGCCGAGCCTGCTGCAAGCGGATCGTGCGGGGCTTCTGGCCATCATGACCGAGCGACTGGACAAGCGGAGCCGGCAGACACGCGAGGCTCCGCGCGGGCGGCAGGCCCGCTCGGAGAAGTTGCGGGATTGGGCGGATCGAATGTCCTGGGGTGATGCGCTGACGCTCGTGGTAGTTGATGACGCGGTGCGGAGCGGGGGCGTGCTGGGGTTGTTGTTTGAGCAGGTTGATTTGGACCGGAAGGACACGACGACGGAGTACGGCGGGGTGCTGGAGGCGACGGAGGGAGATGCGCATCGGGTGGTGCTCTTCCGGCCGCGGGCGCGGGACCGGTTGAATGACGAGATGTTCGTGGCGAGCACAGACATGATCCGGTTCAGTGATCGTGCGTTGGCGCACTATCACCTTCAGGTTCAGGACAAGCGGATGTCCCGCGAGGCGGGGCCGAGCGACGGGGATCTGGTGTATGCGTCTGCGTCGGGGCGGACTTGCCTGGTGTTCACCAGCATCGGCTCGGACACGCTGAATGCGGACTTCTACACGCCGGACGGTGAGATTGTGGATCTGGGCCTGTTGATTCAGCCATGATCCGGTCCGACCCCCTCTCTCGGGGGCTGAGCGTAAAAGATTGACATTTCCAGAATCCGGCCCGCATCGGATTTGCGAAGCGATTCGCGACAGGCGTCGCCGTGACGCCGGGTTGGTAGGACGCGTGGGGTAGGCACCGCGTTCCGGCCGCGCATACGCGTGGTGCTTTCCAGTTTGATGCGCGTGAGGAGGATATTCGTATGAAGTCCATGGGTATCGCTGCGCTTCTGGTGTTTGCTGGGCAGTCTTGGGCGGCTCCGGTGGATGTGACGGGCGGTCAGACGAGCGTGCTGCTTGATCTGGGCACCTTGAGCGCCGCCGCGAGCCTGGATCTGTCGGGGGCTTCGCCGGATGTCATTGCGCCCGGCGCTCTGGGGACCGGGTCGGTGGCGTTCGCGATCACGCCGAGGGACGCGGCCTCGCTGGCCACGACTTTTTCGTACGACTCGGACGACTTCCTCGGGAGTTTCTCGGGTTCGATCGAGCACCAGGGTTCGGTGTTCTTCAACGACAACAGCGTTGAGGTCGGGGACTTTACGATCGGCTTCGATGCGGCCCGTGTGGGTGGCGATCGCTCCGGGTTCTTCGTGGCGTCGAACGCCGGGATCGCGGCGATTCTGTTCGATGTGGCAAACCCGGGCCAGTTGGTGGTGACCGGTTCGTCGCTGACGATCGGGGCTGACCTTCTGGTGAGTGCTGAGTTTGCGGGCTTTCTGCAGTCAAACGGGCTTGCTTCGTCCGACCTGACCGGGGCGGATGTCGGGGATGCCCTGGTGCAGGCGGTGCCGACGCCGGGTGGCGTGGCGGTTCTTGCGCTGGG
>JBGSIF010000182.1:0-5893 GCA_041742635.1 Phycisphaerales bacterium | reverse complement strand
CCCCGGCACCCCGACCACCGCGGCTGGCACCGCCGTCATCCCCGGCGGCGGCCCCCCACCCGCCCCAGGCAATGACCTGTGCATCAACGCTTCCTCACTTTCCAACGGCGCGACCTCCTTCGATAACACCGCCGCCACATCTGACCCCCAGACCCAAACCGGCTGCGGCTCCAGCACCACCTTCTTCAACGACATCTGGTACTCCTACTCCACGCCCTGCGCTGGGAACGTCACCATCGCCACCTGCGGCACCGCCTTCGATACCAAGGTCGCCGTCTACGCCGCTTGCCCCACCGGCAATAACACCGCGCTAATCTGCAACGACGACAACAACGCCTGCGGCACCAACTCGCTCCAGTCTTCCCTCACTTTCGCCGCCGCCGCGGGTACGACCTACCTCGTCCGCGTCGGCTCCTTTGTCAGCGGCACCACCGGCGCGGGCACACTCACCGTCACCGGCCCCAACTGCGGCCCGACACCCCCTGCCAACGATAACTGCGGTAGCGCCACCAACATCGCCGCCTATGGCAATACCGCGTTCACCACCGTGAATGCCACGACCGACGGCCCCGCCGCCTGCGGCGACATCGCCAACGACGTCTGGTACACCTATACCGCCTGTGCCGCCGGTTCGCACAGCATCTCCACTTGCTCGAACGCCACCTACGACACCGTCCTTGCCGTCTACACCGGCGCGTGCGCCGGCCTGACTCAGGTCGGCTGCCTCGATGACTCCTGTGGGCTGCAGAGCACCCTGAACTTCACCGCCACCAGCGGTACGACCTATCGCTTCCGCGTTGGCGGATACCAAGGTCTCACCGGCACCGGCACCCTCGTCCTCGCCGGCCCCACCTGCGGCCCCACCGGACCCGCGAACGACGCCTGCGCCAACGCAGCCACCATCACCGGGTACGGTACCACCAACTTCTCCACCGTCGGTGCCACCACCGACGGCCCCGTCGAAGCCATCTGCAACTTCTTCGGCAGCAACCAAGTCTCGAACGACATCTGGTACCGCTGGACGTCCTGCGTCACCGGCGCGATTGCTATCGACGTTTGCAACGCGTCCTATGACTCCAAAATCGCCGTCTATCCAGCCGCGTGCCCCGGCGCGACCGGCACGGCCATCGTCTGCAACGACGACGCCTGCGGTACCGGCGGCCTCCGCTCCTCTGTTACTCTCAACGCCACCGCTAATACCACCTACCTCATCCGTGTCGGCGCGTTCGGCAATCTCAACGGCACCGGTGGTCTCACCATCGCCGGCCCCGCCTGTCCGCCCCCCGGCCCCTTCAACGACCTCTGTGCCAACCGCGCTGGCGTCTCCATCGGCGTGACCCCCTTCACCACCGTCGGTGCCACGACCGACGGACCCAACCACGCCGCCTGCACCGCCAACCCCCTCAACGATGTCTGGTTCAACTACCCAAGCCAGTGCAACGGCACACTCATCGTGGATACCTGCAACGCCACCAACTACGACAGCGTCCTCGCCATCTACCAGTATGACGGCACTTGCAACTCCATCAACGATGCCACCCTCCGCGCCTGCAACGACGATTCATGCGGACTTCAGTCCCGCGTCGTACTCGCTGTTCAGAGCGGCCAGAACTTCGCCATCCGCATCGGCGGGTTCAACGGCTCGACCGGCTCCGGCAACCTCACCCTCGAATGTCAGGTCTGCCCTTGCGACTGGAACAACGACTCGTTCGTCGGTTCGCAGGACTTCTTCGACTTCGTCGCCGGCTTCTTCGCAGGCAACGCAGACTTCAACAACGATGGAATCACCACCAGCCAAGATTTCTTCGACTTCCTCGGCTGCTTCTTCGCTCCGCCCCCCGGCTGCCTCTAATCAGCCCCGCGGTCGCATGACCGACTTCTGACACGACTTCAACCGCCCCGGTCCTCTGACCGGGGCGGTTTTCTTTCAACTCGGATGTGCTCTTTCACATACGGTCTCCATCCATCTCGATACGCAAAGCCGACTTCATGCAAAGTCCACGCAACAACTCGTCGCGCATCACCTCGGCACGCCTATAACGCCCGCTCACTACACGCGATCGCTCGCTAGATATTGAACGTGTCCCGCTGCACACGGATCTGCTGCACGGTGTACTTCTTCCCCTGGTCCATCCCGGGGCATGTCCGTTTCGCCGCCGCCCACGAAGACTTGCTCTTGATCACGCTCGGCCAGAACGGCCACGTCTTGCACTGGATCGGTCGATCCTCATATACCCCGCACACCGCTTTACCTGGGATCGCTTCACGGTCCAAAAAAATACAATCAAGCCCCCCGGTCGTTTTCTTCTCGTTCAACGAACGCCCCTCGCTGGTCATGTGTGTGTAGTCCCTCGTGAACGCTTCGGCACTTACGCCCACTCGCTCGGCCAGCCCCGCTACCTCTTCCTCGCTCACCAGTATGTACCCCGCCGGACCAGAGCAACAGTTCCCGCACATCGTGCAGCCGAACCGCAACCCAGCCTCCCCCGACGGATTCGTAGCGGCGTCGGCAAACCATTCTGGTTGTTTATCCGATATCGAAGGCGGCATCGAACGGAGCGTAGGCAACCGCATTACGCCGGTTGTGGGGTCATCTCGATCGTTTCAACATCCTCTACCACCCCTCGCTCGTCCCGCGATTGCGCACGGTCCATCGCCAGAAGCAAACCCACCGAGGCCGCCGTGAGAATCCATCCTGTTCCGCCCGAACTAAGCAGCGGCAGCGCGATCCCTTTCGTCGGCCCCAGCCCCGTTACGACCGCCAGATTAATCGCCGCCTGCAACCCGATCGTTGAGAGCACGCCCAGCCCCACGAGTTTGAGCATCGCATCCTTCTCACGCCGGATGATCGACATCCCCGCCCACAGCATTGTCACGTACAAGAACACCACAAGCCCCGCCCCAGCGATCCCCAGTTCCTCGCAGATCACCGCGAACAGAAAATCCGTCCGATCCTCGGGCAAATAGCCGAACTTCTGCAATCCGTGCCCCAGCCCACGCCCGAACACCTCACCGTTCGCCACGGCGGTCATCGACTGAATCATGTGAAACCCGGTCTTCTCCGGGTCCGCGTACGGATCAAGAAACGCCGTCATGCGCTTCATCCGGTACTCGCTTGTCATCACCGCCGCCGCGAGCGCGCCCAGCGCGGGTGGTGCCAACAGCGCCAGTTGCCACAACTTCGCTCCCCCGGCCAGCAGAATGATCCCTGACACCCCCGCGATCAACACCCCGGTCCCCAAATCTTCCAGCACAATAAACCCCGCCACGGCCCCCACACCGATCAGCGCCGGGATCAACCCCGTGAAGAACCGCCCCATCGCCCCTTCCGATCGCCGCGCAAGCCGCACCGCGTACCACGACACCAGCACGATCATCGCCCACTTGACGATCTCGCTCGGCTGCACCGAAACCTCTCCCGCCCCCGGCACCGCAATTGCAAGCCATCGGTGAGATCCATTCTTTTCTTTCCCGATCACCGGCATGTACACCGTTGCCACCACCGCGAGCATCACGAGGACTCCACCCCCGTACATCGTCAGTGTGGTGGAATCGAACCCCCCACATTCGCTGATCTTGCTCGCCCCTTTAGCCCCGCCGGCTCGCCGTGCCCAAGACCGTATCGGCAACCACGACGCCGCTCCCATAGCGATCATCGCCAGCACCATGTACGCCGACGAACGTGAGAGCACGATCGACTCGAACGAGATCGCACGCGACGGATCGAGCGACATATCGGCGGAGTTGACCATCAGCACACCCAGTGTGAGCAGTGCGAGAATGCAACACGCCAGTATCTGGCCGGATCGGATCATCCCACTATTATCGGCACGCCGGCACGACTTGCCACACATACCGATTTTCGGATCCCCGCCAACTCACTTTGATGCCGTGCTGTAACGCCGCACCGACTCCAATCCATCACTCCGCTCACGAGTACATCCTCTCTTTCCACGTCTTCTCGCATACCATGCAGGCAAATCACCTCTCTCGGAGTTGTGCCACATATGCCCCCCCCCGCTACCACCACCTCAACTTCGGCTGCCGCCGCTTCGCTGGACCAGTTCCACTGGGATCCTCAGCCCCGCGCCCAGTCGTTGATCAACGAGCTCATCACCTCCTTTCTGGCCCGATCCGGCGAGACCGCCGCCTTCGCCGAGCGACTCCGCCACGACACGGCCACCCGCTTCCACGATTGGATCGACCACATCCAAGTCCCCGTCCCCGCGGGCAATAACACCATGCGCAACCGCTTGCTCGACGTGGGGTTCACCCACCGTTCGCAGCCCGGCGCGCCCAACTGCTTCGTTCATCTCGGCGCGATGTTCCCCGAGATTGTTCTCGTGGACTCCAAAGACCCCGACGGCCTCGCAGCCCCCACCCGCATCGCTATCAAAGTCGAGTCCGTCGCCGACTTTATCGCAGCCAACAAAATCCCCGACACCTTCCCCGTCCATGGCGAGCCGCTCTCGCAACTCCGCCGCGCACTGGCATTCCTGACTCTCCGCGCCGGCGAACTCGGCGCCGCCGAGTTGTGGGTCATTGAGCGCCACGGCACCCGCGCCTACGACCATCCCAAATCCGACCCCGCCAAGTCACTCGCCATGCTCCGTCACCTCGAAAATCTCCGCCGTCGCCAGCGAGACTTCGCAGACGACGCCGACGGTTTCCGCCACGTCATGGCTCTGGTCGATGCCTCCATCAAAGACATCGGCGTCGATTGGACCTGCGACATCTTCTTCGCCACAGAACGTGAGTATTGGCAACGCCGCAACCGCGCCGGCCAAATCCAAAAAGCCCGTCAAGACAAACTGGGCCTCGGCTGGGCCAACCACGATCACCACACCTACCGCTCCTCACGCGAGCACTTCAAACCCATGATTCAACTCCTCGAAAAACTCGGCTTCCGCGCCCGCGAGCGCTTCTATGCCGGGCACGAGGCTGGCTGGGGTGCTCAGGTCATCGAGCAGACCACCACGCAGATCACTATCTTCGCCGACGTTGACATGTCCCCCGAAGAACTCCAGGGCGACTTCGCACACGACGGACTCAGGCCCGCCGAAGAACTCGGCACCGTCGGTCTGTGGTGTGGACTCCATGGCGAGGCCATGCTCCAAGCCGGTATGCACCACCTCGAGTGCCAGTTCGATCACCACGCTCTGTGCGATCAACTCCGCTCCGCTCACATCAACCACATGGACCCCTTCACCACCTTCCCCTTCCTTCGTCAAGCATTCACCGAAGGCGAGCGCTGGCCCGTTTCCACCATCCGCCTCACGCGCCTCGTCCAGGCAGGCCGAATCACCAAGGCGCAGGCTCAACTCTTCCGCCAAGGCGGCGCGATCGGGTCTCACCTGGAAAACCTTGAACGCAACGACGGCTACAAGGGCTTCAATCAGCAAGGCGTTAGCCACATCATCGCCAAAACCGACCCGCGCAAGCAGGCCGCCGCCGCGGCTACCTCGACCCCACACCCAGAGATGGAAGAAGACCTCGTCGGTGCGTGACCCCCTGCTTGCTCAGTCTACTCGTAGTCGAAGTCTTCGTTCCCCATGCCCCCGGCATGCTCGTCGCCCTCAGGCCCACCGCCAGCGCCATTGAACCACCCGATCCGCACAGTCCTCGGGTCCACCCCGTAGATCCCGCTCGTCCAGGTATCATTGAACCGCCGTCGCGCGACGTGCCCATCAAGAAACGCAGCCGCCGCCTGCCCCGGTCCCTCGCCCGCTCCATGCCGAAAGTGAACCGACGGGTCCGCCCGAGGCGACCCCGCTCGCGCCGGAAACTCCGGCCAATACCGAGGCTCCACAAAGCTGTACTCGATCACCCCCCCTATTCCCTGGCTCGACGCGAACCCCGCGTCCGCAAACTCCACCGTTTCCACCGGCGACGC
>JBGSIF010000181.1:0-23634 GCA_041742635.1 Phycisphaerales bacterium | reverse complement strand
GCGCGACCAGCGTCGCCCCAAGCGTCAGCGCGGCGACCGGAGTAACAAATCGAGTCAGTTGAGAGATTCGAACCATGTGAACCAGATCCTTTCGTGTGCCGGTGCGTGCGATAGCGACCTCGATCAACCGGCTGATCGATTCGCGTGTTTGAACGAGTGTGTAAGCGCAGTACCACTCGGCTTCATCGAGCCTTATCGATCTCGCCGTGGACGGACGCTGCCTTGGTCCGAATATCCGCGTCACCCTCTTCGCAACAGAACACGCCAAACCGGCTCATGCGAACATCGATCCGTTCAATTTTTTTAGTATGACCAAGTCCCATGAGATCCCACGTAAGTGCTTCACAGGCACTCCAGACGCGTAGCCAATCGTCATCGAGTAACGTGGCCTGCGTCCGCACCGGCCATCTCATGTGCCGCCTCTCACCCCGGTTCCATATACTGACCTCACGTGCTTATGCGCACAGGGTAAGCAAAGAACAGAACCACACCGGGTCTCTCACTATGCCACGCGAACGTACCACATTCTCAGCAGACTTCCGACGCTTCTTTGTACGCGGGCTTGGCGTGCTGCTTCCGTCCGTCCTCACTCTCTGGATCGTCTGGCAGGGGTATCTGTTTCTAGACCGGCAGGTCGCTGAGCCGATCAACCGCAGTATCCGCGCAGGCGTGCTCTGGGTCATGCCCCAAGTCTCCGAAAAACGACTTCCGACATGGTTTGTCGTTGATCCCGACGAGGTCGTGCAGTACAAAAAATCACTCGAAGCCGCGGGCACCCTGGAATCTCGGGTGCTGCTCCAGAAAAGCGACGCCGAACTCAAATCAGACATCCGCGCCCAGGCATTCAAGCGTCATTGGGACAACCACTGGTACTTCCGCTTCATAGGGCTGATCGTGGCAGTCATTCTTATTTACCTCGCTGGCCGGATCCTCGGCGGGATCATCGGGCGCAAAATGTACCGACAGTTCGAGTTGTTCATGACTCGTATCCCCATCTTCAAACAGGTCTACCCGCACGTCAAACAGGTCGTTGACATGATCTTCGGCGAAAAACAAATGGCCTTCAAGCGTGTGGTACTCGTCGAGTACCCGCGAAAAGAGATCTGGAGCATCGGTTTTGTGACCAGCGAGGGGATGAAAGCCATTTGCGATGCATCGGGAGAATCGAGTATCACCGTGTTCATTCCGTCAACACCGACCCCGTTCACAGGGTTCACGATCACCGTCCCACGCTCAGGTATAGTCGACATGCCCATCACGGTCGATGAAGCACTTCGGTTTGTACTCACGGGCGGGGTGCTCGTGCCGAACAAGCAGGTCGTACAGGCGGCTCTGGAACAATCGACAACTTCAGAAGCCGTCGAGCGGATCCCGCGAGGCTAACGCCTGGTTATCGACCGCGGAACCCGGTGGGTTATCCACAACCATGTACACCGAAGTCATGCGAAAGCGTTGTCTTTTCTTAGACTTACGCTCGCGTACGAGGTGGAGTGTCGCACAATACGGGCCGATAGTACAAAGACGCAGCGGCGTGCGGCGACCCAATCGAGGACGCGCGACCGCGTTGTCACCCTGGACCGCGCTCGATGCACAAGGACACGAACGATTCCGTGAAGCAAGCCGGCCCGGCGAAGTTGCCGTCGACGCCGATCTATCTGCCCGACGGGACCGGCCCCTTGGGCGCGATGAATGAACTGGAGAGTCACTTTGGCGCTATCAAACGGATGCACGCCGAGGTGGCCGAGCGGGAAGCCATACTGGGTGAACAACTCGTTGAGATGGGAAATCGACGTCGAGAACTGGAGCAGGAACTAGCCGCGGTGAAAGCGGATCGAGCCGCGGTGGCAAGCGAGAAAGAGGAACTGCAAAGCGCGCAAGCAGACATTCTGAGCAAACTCGGTCGGATCGACGCGGCCAAGCGTGAACTGGAGTCAAAGACACAGCAGGCAGCGGCGGAGCGCGAGCAGATCGAACGTGATCACGCCGCCGCGAAGCAACTGGCGGAGGAACTGGAAGACCGTGAGTCACGGGTGCAATCGGGGTTGCTGCAAATTGAGGCGAGAGAGCAAACGATCGCCGCACAGGCGCGGAAACTGGAAGCCGAGCAGAGTGCCCGTGAAGCCGTGGTGCGAGAAAAAGAAATCGCGGTATCGCAGCGTGAGAAAACCGCGGGCAAGGACGCAGAACAACTCCGGCGTGAGATCGAATCGCTGAAGCAGCGATTGGCGGCCGACGGGGACGATGCCGCCGGAGCACGAAGCCGCGCCGAGGCGCTCCAGCAACAGTTGGACTCAGAACGAGCGGCATCCGAATCGCACCTGGCCGATGTTCAAACACGCCTGGCCGAAGCCACGGCGGCATTAGCGGCACGAGACGCTCAGATCTCGAATCTGCGAAGCGAACTCGAGCGTGTGCAGGACCGCCTGAAAGAAGCCGAAGCAACGCTGACGCAGCAAGCCAAGGCCTCGGCCTCCGCGGCACCCACACCGGATTTTTCAAAGTACGAAACAGCAATCAAGTTGTTGACAGAACGGCTGAAGAAGGCGGATGCCGACAAGCAATCGCTCACGCAGCAACTTGAACACGCACTGGACGCGGCGGAATCAAGGAATGCCGTAACTGCATCATCGGCAACGGCGACCGAATACTCCGCACGCGTGCAGTTGCGCCGCGCAAGGCTCAAGCGGTACAAGGGCTTACTTCAAGCGCAGGCTCGCAAACTGATGCACGCGCAATCCGCACTCGCGAAGCGGCAGACGGAAGCCGAGCAGGTCGTCTCGCAGCGTTCCAGGATCGTGGCGGCCATGACGGCGCTGCAACGGCGCGAAGCCGAGGTGAACAAACAGAAGTCCGGGTCCGCCACGGCAGCCATGATGTTCTATGCGGTCGCGGGGCTGGCCGTGCTGCTGGCGCTGAGTTGGGCCGCGGCATATAAAATCGCTCCCGCGACCTATGCCGCCCGTGCGGTACTCTCGGGCGACGGGCAGGGGCGAGTGCCGAGTGATCCGGAGTGTATCGCGTGGCAGCAATACGTTCAGTCGCTCGTCAACGACCCGCAGATCATCGAGCAGACCGCCGAACGGCTTGACCGGCGAGGGATCGGCGAACTCGCTTCGGGTGGCACGCTGCGTGCGGAACTCGCGTCCAATCTGTACTCCGACATCTCCACTCCGAAGTCCATCACGTTCGAGATCCGTGGCGACAACGCGACTCGCACTGAAATCGTCCTTGACACGCTCGTCGGCACCATCGTCGGCAGCGCGAATGCCACTCGTACCCAACGTCCCGACGGGATCACGGCGGAAGTTACACAGCCCGCATCGATCGGTGATGGTCCGATCAACGATCAACGGCTGATGTACACCGGGGGCATCTTCGCCGGGAGCGCAACGCTGTTTCTATCGTGCGGGCTCGTCATCGGTCGTAGGCTCAATCGCTTGAAGCAGTCCGCTCGTTCCGATGACTTGATTGATGATGCACTCTCGGGCTCGGACGAGGCAGAGAGCGATTAGCCGTTCGTGCCCAGCGTTGATGAGCCGGAGGCAGACACCCTGAAGGGTCGGCTCTACAGGGATTTCTCCGTGGGCTGATCCAGAACAAACGGGCGTGCTATGTGGCTATCGTTCGGCATGTCCATCAACGAATCAGCCGCGGGAATCTCGCCGCTTCCGCTTTCACCACTGCAGACCCACCCCGGGATCTACGTCGTCACGCTCGAGCCGAATCAGGGACCGATGGTGGTGCTTGATCACCCACTCATTCTGCGGCTGGAAGCCGCGCTGCGTGCCGTGCCGAAGAACGCGACCGGGCTGGTGCTGCGCTCCGGTTCCGAACGAGTCTTCGTAGCGGGAGCGGATCTGAAAACGATCGATACGTGGCCCGATGGACAACTGCTGGCGTATCTGGAACTCGGTGCTCGGGTGTTCGCAATGCTCACCGACTTCCCTTTTCCGACCGCCGCGGCGATCAACGGCGCCGCGCTCGGCGGCGGGCTTGAACTGGCGATGCACTGCGATGGACTCATCGCGGCACCATCAAGCAGTGGAAAGCCTTACCCGGTTGGGCTTCCTGAGGCTGGGCTTTCGATCTGCCCGGGCTGGGGCGGGACGAATCTCTTGCCCGCCCGCGTAGAGCCGCTCGATGCGCTGCGACGCACCGCAGAAGGCAAAGCGATGACCTACGACGAGGCCGTTGCTGCCAACTTGTTTGACACCGTGGCGCCGTCTTCGGATGCGCTGCTATCAACCGCGGCGGACTGGGTTCGGGATCGTTCGCGGTCGGGGATGCGCCGCGACGGGGCACCCTCGCGGTGGATCGGACGAGCCGACACGCGGCCGCGGGTGCTCGCAGCAGTTGTACAAGCACGCGCCGACCTGCCGACGACCGAATCGGCGGCGGCGGTACTGAAGGCAGTCGAGATCGGGCTGGAATCGGGTTGGATTGCCGCGCTCGAGGTCGAACGACGCGAACTGACCCGGCTGCGCTCGACACCGGCCGGCAAAGCCGCGCTCAGGGCATTCTTTGAAAAGAACACGAAGAAGTAGTAAGTCGTCGCGGCCCTCGATCAGTCGCCATACTGCACTTCGATGACCCGTGTAGCGGCGTCTTTTCGACGAAGCAATACGAAAAATCGGTCGAACTCGGACTCGGCGATGGTCGGCGGATTCGTCACGCCCAGTTGCTGCATGATGAGTGGGACCGTGTTGGAGTGCCCAACCACAAGAATGCGCGAGCCGGACGTCCTCGCACGGACCCGAGCGGCAACGTCGGCCGCATGTGCCTCCGGGGTACCGCTGATCGAAACGATCGTCGGCGTCAGCCCGAGTGCGGTAGCGGTCGGAGCGGCGGTCTGCTGGGTGCGCTGGAAGTTCGTGACGTAGATGGCCGATAGGCCGGCACCATCGATCGCGTCGCGCAGAGCCAGCGCGCGTAGTTGCCCCGCCGGTGTCAAGGAGGGATCTTGCCCCGGCCCCTTCTCAGCATGACGAACCAGAATGATCGTCGTGTCCTTCGCACATCCGGTCAGACCGAGCGATGCGAGGCACAGTCCAAGCACACAGAATATGAGGGTGATGTATCGTGTCATGGTTGCGAGCATAACGCAATCCAACGGCGGACGCAAATCGACCCGTCACGATCGAAACGCCAAAACGGAATGGCGGACCCCGACGACAAAAAGCAGTACACAGACGCGGTTGCTCCCGAATCGGATTATTGTTGGTACACTGTGCGCCGCAGCGGCTATTTCACAGGACCAGACCATGTCATCGATCCTTAAACTGAACCTCGACAAGTGGATCAAACAAAACCGCAAGCATCTGACGCCGCCCGTGGCGAACAAGCAGTTGTTTTCGGAGGCCACGGACGTGATCCTGTTCGTATCGGGTGGTCCGAACACGCGGAACGATTACCATGTCAACCCGACGGAGGAACTGTTCTACCAACTCAAGGGGGATGTGGCGGTGCGGATCCGGCCGCTTGACGGCACGAAGCCGAAAGACATCATCATCAAAGAAGGTGAGTTGTATTTGTTGCCACGCTGGGTCCCGCACCGTCCACAACGACCCGCGGGCACGGTCGGGCTGATCGCCGAGTTCCCGCGAGGGGTTGATGAAACGGGCAACCCGCAGAAGGATGCACTGCACTGGTACTGCCCGAAATGCGACTCGCTCGTTCACGAAGCAAAGTGGGTACTCAAGAAGATCGATGAAGACCTGAAGGTCATCATGAACGAGTTCTGGGACGGCCCGGCGGAACGCCGCACATGCCGATCCTGCACGCATGTGATCCAGCGGGCCGGTGCGATACAAGTCAAAGGTGGGAAAGTGAAAGCGGCCGCGAAGAACGCCGCGCCCAATCGCGCGGGGCGTCCGATCAAACCCGGCGCGTCGATATCACGCAAGAACTAGCACCTCCCGATTCACGATCGAACATCAGGCTATCGGGACAATCAAATCCGATGCGTGATGCCATGTACAGCGAGCCCGATAGGGACGCGATAACACCGTAAAAAATTGAACTCCTCAAAAACTCGGCGATACCCAGAACCGAAGCCCCTACGCCACATCAAGCCGCATCGGCGCGGCTGGTTTTCAGGGCAATCCCGTTCCGTGCATCTCATTAGAGGAGATTTGCTATGTCATTGACTCATTCGGCTCGTCTCGCGTCGGCCATTGCCCTCGCTGTTTGCGGTACGGTGGGCGCTTCATCAGCGAACGCCGAACTCATTGTCGGTCTGACCACCACCGGTCAACTGGTCAGTTTCGATCACAATGCTCCCGGCGTCGTCATCGCCACTTCCCCGGGCATTTCCGGTCTGAACTCCGGGGATTCGATCGTTGACATCGACTATTACCCCGTCACGCAATCCCTGCACGGCATCGGCGCCAGCGGGGTGCTCTACCGCATCAACCGTTTGACAGGTGCGGCGACGACCGATGTCACGCCGCAGGCGTCTATCGGTACGCCGCGCGCCATCGACTTCAACCCAGCCGCCGATCGGCTTCGCGTGCTCTCAGGTCAACAGAACTTCCGCCTCACTCCGAGCGTGAACACCGCAGGCCCGACGGGCGCGAACGCTGGCTTGGTTTCGGCCGATGGAATGTTTATACCTACGGTGCGGGCGGTCCGACCTCAAACCTCGTCGCCGCGGCGTACACGAACAACTTCGATGGTACCGCCACCACCACTCTTTACAGCATCGATGCAGGGCTTGACGCCTTGATTATCCACTCCGGCGCTCCGCAGTTCTCAAACGTGAGTGTCGTTGGGAATCTCGGGCTGAACGTGGTTGATCGCGTCGGCTTCGACATCTCTTCCATCGGAACGAACTTCGTCACCAACGGGAACGATTTGTACACGATCAACCTCACAACCGGCGCGCTCACCCCCATCGGCACGATCGGCGGCTCGCTGAGTGTCGCCACGATCGCCGTCGTCGTTCCCGGTCCGGCATCGGCGGCCCTCGGCGCGATGGGGGCACTGTTCGCCGCCCGTCGTCGTCGCCGCTAAGTTACCGCATAATCTCCCTCACGCCTCGCGCAGCGGCCCCGCTTCTTTACGAGCGGGGCTGTTTGCGTTACACTCTCAACATGACCACTTCGCTTCGCATCGCCAGCGCATTGGCAGGATCACTGGCGGCTGTTAGTCTCGTAACTACTCCGACCGGGTGTGCCTCGACATCAAGCGGCTCCGGTGCTCCGCGCCCGAGTGCTTACCAAGTGGATTCGGTCCCGGATGACTTCACGCTCGCGGTCACCGTCTACGCACCGATGGGTATGTCGCCACGAGCGGTCCAGCGTCTCCCTGCGGCGGAGCGGCCCGCTCGGTATATCTTGGATCCAAGCGGGGTGCTGCGATCCGACGTCGCATTCGATTCGTTCGGAGTACCAGCCCGATTGAGTGACGATTCGTTCCCCGGCCAGACCCGTCTGCTCAGCGAACGTGAGGTCGCGGCGTTGTGGAACGACTTACAAACTGCCGGGCTTCTACGCCGGGACCATCCGGCGAGCGTTGGGCGCATCGGGCCGCTCGCCGATCCTTCTCAGTTCGACGCGGAGGCAATCGTGACCGCTCCACCCACGCACTCGGTGTTCTTCGCGGCGGGTGGCATCAATCGCACATTGGCTCTGAGCGGCACCGATGCCCAAGCTTCGAAACAAATCGTGGAACGCTTGGCATCACTCTCATGGATGGCACCCTAGCCATGTACCACCCTGCTTCCAGCCAACATTTCCCCGCTGGATTCACTTGGACATTCAATCACTCAACCCCCGCTATTTTGGCGGGAGCGACGCCGTCGCGCCGGCTTGCTTGGCCTTGCGCAGCGCGTCCATCACGGTAGTTGAGTTGTACACGTTCATAATGATCGGGTTCTTGAGACCCGGCTCGAAGACGATCACCGTGGGGATGCCGGTGCGTCCGAAACTTCGGAGCCATTCCCACCCCGGCGCGAAATCATCACCGAGTTCGACTTTGAGCATGACGACGTTGTTGTTGACGAGTTCGCTGCGGACCGGGTCGGTATCGAGGAACTGGGCCTTCCAGAGTTTGCAGTTCAGACACCACCGGGCGGTGAAGTCGGCAATAACGATCTTACCCGACGCGCGGGCCGCTTCGACATGCGCCGGCTCCCACTTCACCCACGTGCCGGGGACAAGCGTGCTTCCCCCCCCACTCCCGCGTGCCGCGAGTTGCTTCTGGTAGTCGATCTTGGCGGTCTGGCTCATCGCGTCGGCGATCCCGCCGAAGATCAGGACGCCGAGTATGGCGATGATCGGCATGACGATCTTCGGCCAGGTTTTCTTGGCGATCTGGAAGGTCCGCATGGTCAGCCAGACGCTCGCAACGAGAACGAAGAACGCCACGGCCCACCACGCGATCGTGTCTTCGAGGTACGGTTTGGCACTCAGAAGCCCGGCGATACCACCCGAAATAAAGTATGCCGCCGCCGCAAGCAGCAACAGACCCATGACCTGCTTGACGAGTTCGCTCGCGGGGCCGGTGCGCGGGATTTTTTCCATGAGTTTCGGGAACGCCGCGAGGATGAGGTACGGCGCGGCCATCCCCATACCGATCCCGGCGAAGATCACCATCGTGACAATCCCCGGCACGCTGGCGACGATCGCCAGCAGCCCGCCTGCCACCAGCCCGAAGCACGGCAGCCCGAAGACCGCGGTCATGATCCCGAAGACAAACGACCCCCACGCCGTGTCGGCTTTGGGGTTGATCATGTAAAGCGATTGCGGCAGATTGAAGGTGAAGAGGCCCATGATTCCGAGGCCCGCGGCCACGATGATGATGCCCAGGCTCAGCGTGATCCACCACGTCCCGAAGATGTACCTCGAAGGATCAGCGGCGGCTCCGAGGACGGCCATCGGTACACCGATCGCCACCCAGAACAGTGTCACGCCGAGTGCCATCCAAAAACCCAGTATCAAAGTCTTCGAGAGTGACCCGCCCGCGTGCTGCGAAAGGGTCATCACCTTAATCGGGATGACGGGCAGAACGCACGGCGTGAGGTTCAGAATCGCCCCGCCAAGGAACGAGGCAAGGAACAGAACCAGCACGCCAAGGAAACTCGTTGCCGCGGGCAACTCGTAGCCAAAGAGGTTGGGGCGGGTGTTCGTGGGCGGCATGTTGGTCGGTTGCGATGCGGCGTCGGTACCGGGTGCCGCGTTCGATGCCGCGCCGGGCGTGGGTGTGGCGTCGGGCGGCGCGGGTTCGCCGCTGGCTATCTTGGCGAAGACCACGCCATCGAAGTCTTTGAACATCGCCGGGTTGCTCGGCTTGGACTCCGGCGGCGTGCCGGACGCGGGGATGGCTACCACACTGATCGACACTTCCGCGGTTGCGGTAGTAAACCGCAGGCATGTCGTGTCGTCACACGCCTGATAACCGACCTGAAACTTGAGTGTAAAGTCGCCGGGCTTGGTCTCGGCACTGAGCGTGACGGGGACGAAGGCAATGGAGCGATCTGAATAACTCAAGATCTCGATCGGCGTGCCGGTCACCGAGGTCACGATACCGTGTGGCTTGGGCCACTGCGTGAATCCGGTGTGGACCGTCCATCCCGCCGGGGCATCGCCGGGGAACTTGATGACGGTTGGAATAGCATCAAAGTCGGTGCCGAGTTCGGGGGGCAACACGGGCTTATTCGGCCAGGCGTGCCACCCCTCGGCAAAGTCCATCACGATCGCCACGGCGAACTGATCGCCCGGGTACACCGGCCCCCGCTCCGCCACCGCAGAGACGCGTAGTACTTCTTGCGGCTGCGCGTGGGCCGCACTCGGCAGCGTTGCTGATAGCCAGCCGAGCAGCGTGCCGAGTGCCAGCGTGAACCCTCTGATGAGACACGAGCGGTTCCCGAACACGATTGAGATGGATCGTTCTTTCATCGTCATAAGTATAAAGGGGTAGTAACGCCCACGCCGGGGAGTTTGTTCCCCACGCCGCATTCACGTTACATGCCCGTGACGCAGCGAACTTCAACCAATCTTGATCTGTCTGCGAGCCTTCGGACCCCCTCCCTACGCTGCAACCATGGCAAAAGTCCGCACGACATTCCTCTGCCGGTCCTGCGGCGGCGTCCAGGCCCGGTGGATGGGCAAGTGTCCCGACTGCGGCACATGGGATTCGCTCGAAGAACACCGAGAAACCAAAGCAGCGAAGACGGATTCTCAACTCGGCGTCGCCGCCGGCGCGGCGGTTGTGCAAGCCGGGGACGCGATGGACGCTCTGAGCGCGGCCGCACCACTCGCGCGACCGATCAACGAACTGCTCGACTCCCCCACTGCCGTGCCTCGTATTCCGACCGGCATCGGCGAACTTGACCGCGTCCTGGGCGGCGGCCTCGTGCCCGCGTCCGTGGTCCTCGTCGGCGGTGACCCCGGCATCGGGAAGTCCACGCTCATGCTCCAAGCCGCGTCTCGCATCAGCGCCGGGAACTCACCCCGCACCGTTCTTTACGTCAGCAGTGAAGAGAGCGCTGAACAGATCGCCATGCGTGCCGAGCGACTCGGCGTTTCGACAAACGAGCCGGGACGCGCCGGGCGCGGCATCGATCCACAATTCCAAAGCGACTCATCGAACGGCGACAACAGTTCCAAGCCCGGTGACTCACAACTTTTCGTCCTCGCGGACACGAACCTGGCTCGGATCGTCGAACAGGTGCGCCGCGTCGCGCCAGATGTGCTCGTTATCGACTCCGTCCAGATGGTCTACAAGGGCGACATCGACGCCTCCCCCGGCAGCGCGGCCCAACTCCGGCGGTGCTGCGCCGAACTCGTTTACCTCGCCAAACTCACCGGCATCGCCGTCGTGCTCGTCGGGCACGTCACAAAAGACGGCCAACTCGCAGGCCCACGGCTGCTCGAGCACCTCGTCGATGCCGTGCTCTATTTCGAGGGCGACCGCTACCACGCCCATCGCATCATCCGAGGCGTCAAAAACCGCTTCGGAACCACACTCGAGATTGGCATCTTCGAGATGACCGGATCGGGCCTGCGCGAAGCACCCGAAGGGCTGGGGGTCGCCGCCTCGCATATCGACCTCGCGCCCGGCGGAAAATCTCGCGTCGGCTCGATCGTCTGCCCCGTGATGTCGGGCCTGCGGTGTGTCATGGTCGAGGTCCAAGCACTGACCGCAACCGGATTCCTCGGCGCCGCCAAACGAAAATCGTCCGGTCTGGACCCTAGCCGCCTGGCCATGCTCATCGCCGTGCTCGAGCAGCACGCCGGGATGCGGCTCGCCGACCGGGATATCTTCGCGTCCGCTGTCGGCGGGATCCGCGTTGCGGAACCCGCCGCCGACCTCTCGCTCATTCTCGCCATCGCCGGTGCGCACCTCCGCAAAGGCCTCGCGGCGGGCACCGCCGTCGTCGGTGAAGTAGGGCTAGGCGGGGAAGTCCGACCCGTCACAAGCGTCGAGCAGCGCGTTCGTGAATCCGCGCGGCTAGGGTTCCGCCGGATCGTGGTTCCAGCGGCACGCCGGGGAAGCACGGAGCCGGGCCGCGTGAAAAACATCGAGATCGTTCCCGTTCGATCAATCTCGCAAGCGATCGAAGAACTCGGCTGATCAGTCCAGCGTCTGGATACCACCAAAAAACCGGCGTGCCGTTCAGTTGCGAGAGTTACTCGCCCCTGAACAGACACGCCGGTTGTTGAGTCAACACTTCTGAATCACAATCTCATACGGCTGGCCGTAAAAAATTGAGTAACACAGATGTTTACGGGCACAAGGCAAAGAAGCACGCGAGGAAGTCAAAGAAGTCCTGGCTGTTGGTGAAGCCATCCAGGTTGAAATCTGCATTGCCCGCGAAGAACGCAGATAGGAAGTCGAAGAAGTCCTGCGAGTCAAGCCCGCCGGAGTTGTTCCAGTCGCACGGGCAAGGCGGCGGGCAGCCGATGCTCGAAAGATCGGAGGGGAAGAAGTCCGGGTCCAGACCGCCGCCGCGAGAAAGACCAACGACCGAAGTCGTGGAGTTCATCGTGAGCCAAGTCATGGTGATACGGCCGTCGTAGTACAGTTCGATCTGGCAGGTATTCTGTTCACCCGAGCCAAAGTGCGGGCAGTTCAGCCACGTGATCGCGGCGCGATCTGAAAGTTGACGCCAGGTACACTGGCCATTAGTCGGGAAGAGGTCGTCGAACCAAGCCGCTACGCGGGGCAACGCAAAGTGCTGCCCGAGCGATTCGGTGTAAGTGCTGTCGCCGCCGGTGAAGGTGACGTACCCGTTGCTGCCGATGAAGAAGTTGGTGTACGCGACGCCGTAGAGCGAAACCGATCGACCTGGTGCGAGGGTCACGTTGGTGTTGATGTCGTCGCCTTGGGCGACAACCATACCGCCGGCCGGGTCGGTGGGGAGTGACGAAACCACTTCGCCGCAGGCGTCGTAGAAGGTCGCGCCGCCCGCCCCCGGCGTGAATGTGATGCGCCGCATATTCAAGTCTTGCGACCCACCGAACTGCTCGGTGAAGAACTCCGGAACGGCCAGCGTTCGGAAGTTGTAGCACGCTCCGCCGTTGTTGTTCGATCCGCTGTTCGCGGCTTCATCGGTCGCATCTACCGCAAAGTAGTATTGCGTGTCGGTGGAAAGACCTGTGATCGTGACGGTATGTGAAGTGCCAAACGGGCTGGGGCTGCTCGTCTGATTCAGCACGCCGCAACTCGTTCCGTACCGAACCCGGCCCTGTGCGTTCTCATTCGTTGTAAATGTCACGGTCGCGCCGCGGGGCAGTACATTCGTGGACACAACGTTCGTGATGCTCGGCGGGGTGCAGTCCACCACCGCCGTATCCGTCACCATGATGTTGTTCCCACCCTGCCCGTTGTCGGCATCGATGTACAGCAGCGTGATCGTGTCGCCCGTGCCGATCTGAAGCGAACCGGCCACATTGCCCGTGCTCATCGGGACCGAACCAAGGAACGCCGCCGCTTCCGGCGACGACTCGGTCAGTGTCACGACTTCGCCCGCCGTATCCGTCGTCGATGTGACAAGCACGGTCACGGTGTCGATCACGGAGTCGGAGGTATTCAGCCCGCAGTCAACCACGCGGAGCGTCGCCAACGTTGCCGCACAACTGTACTTCGCGCGGTCGAGTTGGGCCGCGCCCGCGTCGGAGCAGTTGACCAGAATGGGGCTTGCCGCCACGCTGAACTTCTGCGGGCCTTGCGGCACGTTCGTCCCGCGGACTGTGCAGAGCCAGCCGCCCGGCTGCGGGTTCGACACGAACACCTGCTCGATGTTGTTCAGGTGGTCTTCCTGCGTCCGCACCGCCGGCGCGTCCGGGTTCGTCGGATTGAGCGTCCATGGATAGTGCCGGTTCCCGCTCGGGTCGGTCACGACCAAGTCAAGGTCGTTCACCAACTGCTGCGACACCGCAGCGTTCCCGCGGTAATCGTCCCACGCGACCGTCACCTTGAACTCGGTATCCGTCGGCGTCACGACCACAACAAACGTGTAGTTGTCGCCCTGTCCGACCTGATTTTCCAGGTAGTTCCCCGAGCGAAGTTGATCGATGATCCGCGGCGAGCGGATCGAGCCGTACCCCGTCTTGTAGTCCGGCCCGGCATCATCAAGATCGATGGCGGTATGCGCAAAGATCGACTTGATCGTCGAACTGAGCGGGTCGGGCATCCCCGAGTTGATCTGCCGCCAATCTTCCATGAAGAGAGCGACGATCCCGCATGTGGTCGGGCTGGCCATCGATGTACCACAGAGGGACGAATATCCCGATGTGCCGGAGCAGGACGTGACGCCGGTGTCGCCGCCGGTCTGGCAACCGGGCGCGCAGAAGTCGGGCTTGAGCCGCCCGTCGTCGGTCGGTCCCCAACTCGTAAAACCGGTGATCGAATCATCGTTGGAGTTGATCGCGCCGACGCAGATCTGGTTTTTGCCGGCCTGTGGCGGGGCGATGGAGTAGAAGCCCAGGTTCCCGCCGTTCGGCTCGATGTTGCAGCGGCCACCCTGCCGCTCGTTGCCCGCGGCCCACACGGTGCGGAAGTGAACCCCGCCCTGACCCACGCGCTCGCCGCGGACCAGCGAATCGAGCATCTCGCTGAAAACCCCGTAGTCCCCTTGGAACTCGCACGGGTACCCGTTGGATTCGATGTTGTTGCCCACGGAGTTGTTGGCCACATCCGCGCCCATGGCGATCGCCGCGAGATAATCGTTCTCCGTATCCGCCTGCGGCGAGTTCCGGAAGAAGTCGTTGCCGAACCCTTGGACGCCGTAGGCAAGGAACCGGGCCACGCCCGGTGCCATCCCGCGGTGGGGGTTGCCCGCTTCGCCCGCGCCGGTGCCGCCAATGGTCCCGGCAACGTGCGTCGCGTGGAAACTCTCGCCCGATCCATCGCCGGTCGTGATGCGTGGCACCAGACCGGCGTGCGCGCCAATCGTGCCGCCGTCGTACACCAGCACGTCGATCCCCGCACCGCTCAGTCCGTAGGGTGCCTGATGAACGATGTCGGTGCCTGTTCGTGTCCGGTTGTCATCATTACAAGTGCTCAGCGGCAACATGATCGGCTCGATGTACCGTACCAGGTCACTCGCCGCGAGTTCGCGGATCTTCGACATGGGCAGGTTGAAGTCCAGCCCATTCACGACCTTGTAGCGATGCGTCGCCCTACCACCGAGTTGCATGAGCAGCGCGGCGACGGCTTCCTGCGAAGCATCGGCGTGCAACATCACCGATCCCGCCAGGACCGGGTCAAGCCCGCGAGCCTCGAGC
The DNA here is from genome assembly GCA_041742635.1 of Phycisphaerales bacterium. Classification (GTDB taxonomy): domain Bacteria; phylum Planctomycetota; class Phycisphaerae; order Phycisphaerales; family UBA1924; genus JTS-AC122. The sequence goes on along the minus strand of JBGSIF010000181.1, from coordinate 8,905 downwards.
GACGCCTGCGTCGTGTCATCGTGGATCCCGTGCGACGCGTCTTTGATCCCTTCGACAACGGTGTACCCGCGGATGATCCCGGCGTGCAAGTCCGGATGCAGTTTCCATGCCGGGTTCACTTCTTCAACACTCAGCACCACGTCGAGGTCCGAAAGTCGCTTCGCGTCATACCCCGGCTTCACGGCCGCGAAATACGCGTTGCTCCCGACGTAATCAAGCACGCTCAGGCCGGCTTGATTCAGCGCGTCCTTTTGTGCCGCAGTCAGCGCGGACCCGAAGTGCGCCACAACATGGGATTTACCCTCGCGTGCCGCCATCCGGCTGAGCGTCTGGGCGAGTGCTTCGGACGATTCTTTTTTCGGTACCGCGCCGACGCCGGTGCGCCACTGCACCTGCGCTTGCGACACCGACACCGGGGCCAGCGCGCACGCCAGACCGGTAACGAGCATCAGACCTGCGGCGCGAACCGCTCCCCGGCCCCGATTGCCTTGAACAACGCGCTTCATACTGCCGACCTCCTCTGAAAATGGAACGAGACACAGACGCGTACCCGGACGGGCATCCGGACGCGGTGCGACGATGTGACCCCTACAGAGTGTGCCCGATGCACAGCATACTGCCAAGTATTTGCCACTTTGTCAAATCAACATTCTTTTTCCCTACCACCATCACGCCCGGAGCGGCCAATCGTGGCCACCAGTCTCACCCTCACCTCAATCTCTTCACCGATGCGGGGTCCGGACTCCTGCCCTGTCACGGGTGATAACGAGTGAAGTCTGATCGTCTGTCTGCGGCGTCGTCCCCCGGTACCCCTCTAACCAGGTGATCATCGCACGCACCATCTCCCGGGCGTCCATCGATCCGCCTTTCTCGGGGCACCAACCAGACCGAATCCCACGAATCACCCCTTCCTCTCCGGCCCGAACTCCCTCCCCATTGGGCTGTTCGTACACCCCATCGGTCGAAACCACTATCGAGTCTCCTGGTTGGAGATGCTTGGTCACGATCGCATCGCGTTCGATGACAGGGTCGATCCCGAGTGGCGGCAGCGTCCCCGGACAGGACTCAAACTCGATTGAATCGGGAGTTGTTGTCGATTGACACACGAAAAGCACCGGCGAAAGGCCCGCCGCGGCGTACCGGAGAGCACCGGTGCGAGTGTCCAGTTCACCAAGAAACGCGCAGACAAACATGCCGATCGGCAGCCGTTCTGCCAGACCGGAATTAATGTGGTCGAGCAGGTCGGACATCCGGATTCCAGCGCGCACACCAAGTCGGAACATAGCGTGGGCCTGAGCGACCGCGAGGGCGGGGCCGACGCCGTGCCCGGCGGCATCAGCGACGAACAACCACAGCCGGTGGTTGTTGAGAATCACGTCGTAGCAATCGCCTGCGGTTTCTTCGGCCGGCGCAAGCCTCGCAGCGACCGAATAACCAGGAATGCTCGGGAGTTCGCTGGGGAGTGTCGCGTTTTGGATCTCGCGGGCAACCCGAAGATCGGTCTCCATCTTTATTTTTCGGCGTTCGGCTTCGAGGAGAGAGGATCGCCGGATCGCAACCGCGGCTTGGGACGCTAGCGCACGGGCGATGATCTCATCTTCTTGGGTAAATACCCCCCCATTATTCTTGTTGAGAATCTGGGCGACGCCTTCGAGTTTGCCGTCGAGCGACATCAGCGGGACCGAGAGCATGGTTCGAGTGCGGAAACCCGTTCGACGGTCCACTTCAGGACTGAAACGAGGATCGGCGTAGCAATTTTGAACATTGATGATCTGCTTGGTAATAACCGCCTGCCCGGCAAGCCCGGTATGGGCGGGGAAACGGAGTGGTTCGTTCACGCCGTGGGCTTGGGCGGCGAAGAGTTCGTCGCGGACGGAGTCGTAGCACAGGACGCTGGCACGCTCGGCATCGAGGCAATCCCGCATCGAATCGTTGATCAGACTGAGCACTTCATCCAAGTCGCGGCTGAGAGCGAGCCGCTCCATCACGACCAAGACTCGCGGCCAGGATAACGGTGCAATCGCACCCGGCGGAGATGATGACGCCGATTCGCTCATGACGTTTGGGCATACCCGATGAAATGTACGAATCCAGACCAGGGTGATACTGGCGAGAGACGAAACTTCAGAAAAGGCGGTATCAGTGGGATTGCTGCATGGCCGGGGTGTACGTTCGAGCGGACTCGTAGAAGGAAGTAGGCACTCGCCCGAGATGAGTGCGGACTTTGGCTTGCTCGGAGACGGAGTCTTCCATGGACATGAGGGCTTGGCCTTCATCGAAAGGCAGCAGCGAGCCGGCACCGATAAGGCCGGCGGCCTTAGCCGCGAGCGCGCCGATCGTGCCGGGAAGGCCGGCGATCGGCATACGCGAGTTCGCGCCGGGGAGATGGTCGCGGTAGAACGCCATAAGTTCAGGCCAAGTGAGGGTGTCAGGCCCGACGAGGTTGTAGATCTCGCCGATAGTAGTGTCTTGCGTAATGGCTTCGGCAAAGCACCATGCGACGTCCTCGATGCAGACAGGCTGGAGAGAGGCGGACTCCATGCGTGATGGCCCGATGGGCACCGACATATCGGTGATCTCGCGCGCAAAGTAGGGCATGAAATACCACGGGGGGGCTACACCGGTCGCCATGTCGTGCATCATAAGAACCAGTTCGCTGCCAAGCCCATGGATGAGGGAGGGACGGAAGATGGTCCAGTCGAGGCCGGCGCGTCGGACGAACATCTCGGCTTCATACTTGGTGCGCTGATAGGCGGCCTTGCCGTCGGGCTTGGCACCGAGAGAGGACATGTGGACGTACCGGCGAACCCCAGCGGCCACGCAGGCTTCGAGGATGGCGCGGGTAGCATCGACATGCATTCGCTGGAAGGTCTGGGGGCCGCCTTCTGAATCGTCGGCACGGACCTCGCGGATAATGCCGATGAGGTGGATGGCGGCGTCGCATCCTTGGACAAGTTGAGCGGGGGAGCGACCGTCGAGGATGTGCCCGACGACCAGTTCGAGTTTGGGGTCGCGTGGAAGCACCCGACTGGCTTTGTTTGGCGAACGCACCAGCGCACGCACACGGTGCCCACGCGCGATCAGTTCACGCACCACGGATTGACCAACAAACCCGGTTGCTCCGGTCACGGCGATTGTCTTGGCAGTGGGCATATCGAGGGCGTCCCGTTTCGATGACGAAATGAATCAAACATGAGCGTAGTCGGTATCAAGACGCGGAAGAGGTTGCCCATCATCGGCCGGAAGGAAGTCAAGAGATACCCGGCATCGGGATCTTCACGCGACGCTTAGCGGCGCAGTCTCGGGCAAGGACGTACCCGGCGTCGGCATGTCGCAGGACGCCCATCATGGGGTCGTTGGTGAGAACCCGCTCAAGCCGGGCGGCGGCATCGGGAGTGCCATCGGCGACAATGACCTGCCCGGCGTGCTGCGAAAACCCGATGCCGACGCCCCCGCCGTGGTGGAAACTGACCCAACTCGCGCCACTGGCGATGTTCACCATCGCGTTGAGGATGGCCCAGTCGCTGATGGCGTCGGAGCCGTCTTTCATGGCTTCGGTCTCGCGGTTGGGTGAGGCGACGGAGCCGCAGTCCAGGTGGTCGCGCCCGATGACGATGGGGGCTGCGACCTTGCCGTCGGCGACGAGGCGGTTGAAGAGGTGGCCGGCTTTGTCGCGCTGGCCGAGGCCGAGCCAGCAGATGCGGGCGGGAAGACCTTGGAACCCGAATCGCGGCGTGCAGTTCTCATAATCGCCGGCGAGGAGGGCCTCGGGGTTGGCATGACACCCCAGTATCCAATCGTGGAGGCGTGATTCGTACTCGCCGAGGTGACGTGGGAAGAGTTTGAGGATCTCGTGGTCGGTGACGAAGATATCACGCGGGTTGCCGGAGAGGGCGGCCCAGCGGAACGGCCCGCGCCCGAGGCAGAACTGCGGGCGGATGAAGGCGGGAACGAAGCCGGGGAAGGCAAAGGCGTCCTCGAAGCCTTGGTCGAGGGCGCGCTGGCGGATGTTGTTGCCGTAGTCGAAGGTGATCGCGCCGCGGCGCTGGAGTTCGACCATCGCGCGGACGTGGCGGTCCATCGATGCCAGGCTAAGCCGCTCGTACTGCTTGGGGCAGGCGACGCGGAACTGCTCGGCCTCGTGAACGGTCATCTCGACGGGGACGTACCCGGTGAGCGGATCATGGGCGGAGGTTTGGTCGGTGAGGACGTCGGGGGTGATGCCTCGCTGGAGCATCCGTTCAAGAAGTTCGACGGCGTTGCAATCGACGCCGATGCTGATCGCCTGCTTCTCGTCCGCGGCGGCGACGGCGGCGTCGATCGCGTCGTCCACGCCGGTGACGATCTCGTCGAGGTAACGGTCCTTCTTTCGGCGCACGAGCCGAGAGATGTCAACGTCGGCGATGAGGCAGGTGCCCTTGGCGAGGGTGACGGAGAGGGGCTGAGCGCCGCCCATGCCCCCGCAGCCGGCGGTGACGCAGAGACGACCGGCAAGCGACCCGCCGAAGTGCATCCGCCCACACTCGGCGAACGTCTCGTAGGTGCCTTGGAGGATGCCCTGAGTGCCGATGTAGATCCACGAGCCCGCGGTCATCTGCCCGTACATGATCAGCCCCTTGCGGGCGAGTTCATCAAAGTGCGGCTGCGTGGCCCAGTGCGGGACGAGGTTGGAGTTGGCGATCAGCACACGCGGGGCATCGGTGTGAGTGCGGACGATGCCGACGGGTTTACCGGATTGAACAAGCAGAGTTTCGTCGGGAGCGAGTGAGCGGAGGGAAGCGACGATGGCATCGAAGGATTCCCAGTTGCGTGCGGCTTGGCCGCGCCCGCCGTAGACGACGAGGGCCGCTGGGTTCTCGGCAACATCGGGATCGAGGTTGTTCATGAGCATTCGGAGAGCGGCTTCGGCCTGCCACGTGGAGCAGGTGCGTTCGATGCCGCGAGGTGCGTGAACGACGCGGGTGCCTGAAGCAGCCGCGGCGGTGACAGCGGGCGAGGACGGCTCAGAGCGTGTGTCCGATGCGCGGTCTTTGGTACGTTTGGGCGGGCGTGGGGGGGTGAGAGCGGTCATGGCGAGATCTCCATCGTCGGTGCTCTGGGGATCATTGAGAGGTCTGGTCGATCAGGCGGCGGGCAGAGCCGCGAGATACCACCATTCACACTACCGCGCCGAATGAACAAACACAAGAGGAAGCGCGAGGAAATGTGAAAGTAAGCGGTAGCGGGCTGTTCGCACAATTGGGCGTGGCGGAACGGAGAAACGCCGAGTCGATATGTATACTTCCCTCTTTGCCGCGAGAAAAGGAAACCCGACTTGAAGCATTTTCTATCGATTCTTGGGACGCCGACGGCGGATGTGGTGTCGATGTTGCACCGAGCAATCCGTCTTCGCACGAAGCCCGAAACGGTGATGGCGGGCAAGACGCTGGCGTGTGTGTTCGAGAAACCGAGTTTACGAACACGGGTGAGTTTCGAGCAGGCGGCGCGTCGGCTGGGTGGGACGGCGATGACGTTGACACAGGCCGAGGTGGGCATGGGGACGCGGGAAACGCCGGAGGACATCGCGCGGGTGCTGTCGGGGATGGTGGACGTGATCATGGCGCGGGTGCTGTCGCACACAACGCTGGAACGGCTGGCATCGGCGAGCCGCGTGCCGGTGATCAACGGGCTGAGTGATATCGCGCACCCGGCGCAAGCACTGGCGGATGTGCTGACGATGATCGACGAGTTTTCGCCGGGGAATCCGAGTGGTGTGAAGGGACGAACGCTGGCGTTCGTGGGTGATGGGAACAACGTGGCGCGGTCGCTGGCGGTGATCTGCGGGAAACTGGGGATCAACTTTGCGATTTGTTCCCCGCCGGGGTACGAACTGGACGAAGGATGGGTGAATGAAGTACGGGGGAGTGTGCCGGGATTAGGCAGCGGGTTCACGGTGTGCAGCGACCCGGTGCAGGCGGTGCTGCACGCAGACGCGGTCTACTGCGATACGTTCGTATCGATGGGTCAGGAGAACGAGCGGGCGCAGCGGCTACGGGTGTTTGCGAAGTATCAAGTGAACATGGAACTGATGGCACAAGCACCGTCGCACGCGATCGTGCTGCATTGCCTGCCGGCGAGCCGAGGCGTGGAGATCAGCGCCGAGGCGATGGACGGCCCTCGCTCGCGTGTGTTCAAGCAGGCGCACAATCGATTGGACGCGCAGATGGGACTGCTCGCGGAGTTGATGTCCGGGGGGTGATACGGCGAAGCGCTATTTCGGGGGATCGGCTGGGTGTGAATCGAGTCGGTCGAGGCGGCGCATGTCGGGGAGACACACGGCAACGCCGATGACCACGAGGATCGTGCCGATCCCGCCGGAGACGACGCTGAAGACGGTGCCCGCGACGGTTCCCCAGACGGAACCGGCGAGTTTGGCGACCGCGCCGGACTCGAAGCCACCCAGTTCGTTGCTGCACTCGATGAAGACGCTGTTGACGGCGGAAACACGCCCGCGGAGTTCGCGTGGGGTGCGGAGTTGGACGAGTACATGACGAACAACGACGCTGATGGAATCGAGCGCGCCGAGCGTGATGAGCATGAGCATGGAGAGCCAGAAACTCGTGGACAGCCCGAAGACGATGGTGCAGACACCGAAACCAGCCACGGCGAGCAGGACTTTCATGCCGGTGTGCCGGCGGAGGGGGAAGTAAGCGAGGACGAGGCCCATGACAGCGGCACCGAGGTAGGGCGCGGCCTTAAGCCAGCCGTAGCCGACGGGACCGACATGAAGGATTTCTTCGGCGTAGATGGGGAGGAGAGCGGTCGCGCCGCCGAGTAGGACGGCGAAGAGGTCAAGCGTAAGAGCGGCGAGGATGGTCTTTTCGCGCCAGACATGGGACATGCCGGCGAGCATGCCGGAGAAGGAGAGACGTCGCGGGGGAGCGGGGGGGACGGGGGGGACGGGGGGGACGGGGGTTGCGGGCTGCGCGGCCGCGGCGCGAGCGTCGGAAATCGAGCCTGGTCCGTGCAAGGGAACGAGCCAGAGGGAGGTGATGGCGAAGATGGCGCAGCCGACCGAGGCACCTAAGTAGACCCACCATGCCGAGCCGGTGCGATGGATGATCCAACCGCCGAGGAGCGGGCCACCGATCGCGGAGACCTGGAAAATAAAACTGTTCCACGTCACCGCGTTGGCGAAGGTCGGCGTGGGTACAAGGTCGGGAAGAAGCGAAGAACGTACCGGGCCGTTGAACGAGCGGACGCAGCCCATAAGGGTGATCAAGACGTAGATAAGCCAGATCGGCGCGTGTTGGTGTGAGAGCAGAGCAAGCAGGGCCGCAGCGAAGGCGAAGCCGATTTGTGTAAAAAGCAGGACACGACGCCGATCAAAGGAATCAATGACGTACCCGGCGGGGAGCGCCATGATGACGACGGGGAGCGCGCGACAGAGGCCGACGAGGCCGAGGCTGAGCGCGTCGCCGGTGCGGTGGTAGATCTCCCAGCCCAAGGCGGCACCGAGCATCTGAAGCCCTGTGGAGGAGAAGCAGAAACCAGTGGCAAAGAGGCGGTAGTTGGAGACGCGGATCGCCTCGAACGGATCGTGGCGAGGCCCATGGGGTGGATCCGTCGAAGGAGTGGAGGTGGTTCCTGGGTGACTCATAGTCGGGGCGGTGTTCGCTGAATCGCAAGGGCACCGAGCGTTCGGATCACAGCCCCAGGGCCATCTTCACGGCGGCGTGCGCGAGGAGAGACGTGGAGTCGTAGACAGGCAGGGCCGAGGGTTCGTTGGCAAGGAGCAACCCGGCCTCGGTGTAGCCCAGGATGACGCCGTCGCACCCTCGCTGGGCGAGGTTGTTGATGACGAGTTGGAGGCGGTCGCGGGATTCGGGGCGGACGACGCCGTGGACGAGTTCGCCGAAGATAATGGAGTCGATGGAAGCGACGTCGGGCTCGTCGGGAACCAGGAGGTGGCAGCCGCGAACCCCGAGGTGGGTTTGGTAGGTGGAGCCGAGCGTAACGAGCCGGGTCGCTATGAGACCGACGGCTTTGCGGCCGTCGCGGACGACTGCCTCGGAAACGATGTCGGTCATCGAGAGCCATGGGATTTTCGAGCCGACCTCGGCGAGATGGACGGCATTCTGCATCAGGTTGTCTGGGGTGATGCAGAACTCCGCGCCGGACGCCGCGAGCACATCCGCGGAACGACGCAGCAAGGCACCGACGGTGTGCCAATCGGATTTGAGGGCGGCTTCGAGGTAGAGCTCGAAGGGTTCGTTGTGGAGCGTGACACGGGGGTGCCCGGCGTCGCCGACGAGCCGCGACGCGGCACGAAAGATCTCCCGGTAACAGAGCGCGGACCCCTCGGGGCTGACGGCGGCGATACCGATGTGCTTGGGCAAATAGGTGCTCCTGAAAGTCGCGCGGGCTGGGGCTTGATCTTGTACGCCGGGGGTATCGTGCCCGCGGGGTGCGGCGGAGTCAATAGCCGCTACGCTTGTGGCATGACGGGCGATGCGTTTGACATGCTGGGTCTGCCGGCGACATTCGACCTGACGCCGGGCGTGCTCCAGGCGGCGTATTTATCGCGCAGCCGGCTGCTGCACCCGGACGCCGCGGGGAGTGCGCCGGGCCGGGATCCGGACGATGCCGAGGTCCAGCGGCGTGCCGCCTAACTCAACGACGCGAAACGCACGCTGGACAATCCCCTCTCTCGCGCCGAACTGCTGCTGCGCCGTCTGGGTGGAGGAACCGGCGACGCCGACCAGACGCTACCCCCGGCGTTCCTGATGCAGATGCTCGAAACGCGCGAAGCGATCGAGGCGGCGATCAACGCACGCGACCTGCCCGAGGTCGAACGCTGGCAGGACTGGGCCGCGGCGCGCCGGCGCGAGCACATCGCTTCGGTCGCGGCGCACTTCGCGTTCAT
>JBGSIF010000180.1:0-10225 GCA_041742635.1 Phycisphaerales bacterium | reverse complement strand
CGAGGTCGGGATCGCGCGCCGGCAACTGGAGTCAACGCCGGCGGAGTTCAGGGGGTGGGAGTATCGCCACCTGATGGGCCGGATCGATCAGAGCACTCGCGTCATCGACGCGGAGGCGATCGGGACGCCGCGTCCCTATCTCACAGTGCCCCTGAGCGGCGACGACACGGACTCGGTGGTCGTGGTCGGTGACGACGAGTCGCTAGCCCTGGCGTCGGTGTCGCTCACGCAGGCAAGGGGGGCCGCCGCGCTGGATCCGCGGCTGTACCTGTGGTATCGCGCCCAGGCGTCGCTGTCGTCAAAGCGGCACGCCGCGCCGGGGCCGGTGTTCCACTCATCCGCCGACGATGCAGGCGGCGTGCGCGAGCATCGTCTCAAGGCGTGGCCCTTCGTCGAGGGCACGCTGTATTCACGCTTGTCGCTTGCAGGTGATGGGCAGGTGCTCGCCTTTCTCGCGCTGCACGATGCCCGTGTCGCGGCCGGGGTGATCGATCTGCGCGACGACTCGTGCCGCCGCTTCGACTTCGAGCCGTCGTTCGTTCCGATCCGTCTGGCACTGGATCAGACGGGCACTCGCCTGGCGCTCGCGGGCGGGTTCGGCGACGGACGCACGCTCGACGTGCGCGTGCTGGATACGAAAACGGGCGAGGTGCGATCAACCGTATCCGGCATCGACCGCGAGGTGCAGGGGTTGCTCCTGAGCCGCGACGGCACACGGATCGCCGCGTCACTCTTCGGCGGCCACCTGGCCTTGTGGGACATCTCGACGGCGGACGGGAGGCGGTTGCAGCTTCGCACGGAGCGACACGATTCGCTGCAGAACCTGACGTTCAGCCTCGACGAGTCGATGCTCGCGGGGGGTACGGTGGATGGTCTGCTTCGCGTGTACGACGCCCGCACGCTGGAGCCGATCACGCCGCCGCTGGTCGGACACGACGGCGAGATCCTCGGCGTGAGTTTCCTGAAAGACGACTCGGGGCTGGTGAGCACCGGACGCGACGGGGATATTCGTATCTGGCGTCTGCACGCGGTGCAGTCATCACTGCGCACGCTGACGGGGCATCAGGGAACCGTGATGCCGCTGGCGCTCGCCTGGAGTGCTTCGGGCACGGTCCTGCTCACGGGAGGGTGGGACCGCACGATTAAAACATGGGATCTAGCCACCGGAGGCTTGCGCGACACTTGGCCCCTCGAACGTCAGCCCTTTGATCTTTCGGTTTCGCCGGATCAGAAGATGGTGGTGTGCATGGAGGCCGACGGGGTTTGCCGCGTGTTTGAGCTGGGAACCGGGCGTCAGATAGCGTGCCGTCAGTTTGAGTCGATCCGCGCGCGGCCCGTAGCGTTCCACGCGGACAATCAGCGAGTGCTTATCGACTGGCAGCCCGGACAGTCGGCGACGTTCTGGGATGTGCGTCGCGATGTCGTCGAGGCCGCCCCAGCAGAGGAGATCCTTCGTGTGGAGTCGACCGCGATCAGCAAGCCCTCGCGTGTAATCGCAATCTCCACGACCAATCGGAGCCCCTCAACGACGTCGTTGTACTCGATACCCGATGGCGCGGCGTTCGAACTACCAGGCATGCGGCGCACGCCCCCGGAGCAGATGGCGTTCTCCCCCGACGGGCGTCGCGTCGCCGCGGGCGGGCCGGACAACCGCATCGATCTGTATGACCTCACGACGCATCAACGCCTCGGGTCATTCATCGGGCACACGCAGGAAGTGCTCAGCATTGCCTTTAGTCCGGACGGTTCGCGCCTCTTCTCCTCCGACTACGACGGCGTTATCTGGGTGTGGAACGCCGCGACCTTCGACGACCTGGTCCAACTCCGCGGCCACGACGCTCATGTGCGCCGCATTCTCGTCACCCCCGACGGCCAGAAACTCATCTCAGCATCTGGCGACGCCTCGGTTCGCATCTGGTCGGCGCCGGAGGAACATACTCCAAGCCCCATACCCTGAGTGGTGCCACACGATCGGAGGTGGTCACGCGGCTGGAGCCACGGTCCCCGAAACGCTCGCTCTCGCGTTACGGGCAACCGTCGCGGAAGTTTCGACGCCCGAAGGCTCTTTTCGTCCGCCTGGTGATGGTGGTTCAAACGCGAGCGGGACGGCGGCGGTTCACTATCCACCAGTAGTCCGGGGTGATCCGTATATCGCGGGGCGCAATAAAACGCCCCCGGCGCTGGTGCCGGGGGCGTGGGGTCAAACAGATTGATCATGTTGCGAAGGTGTCACGGGCAGCCGGGCGGCCGAACGACAAAGCAAGTGACGAAGTCAAAGAAATCCTGAGAAGTCGTTTCGCCGTCGTTATTGATATCGCCATTGCCGGCGAAGAATGAGCCGATAAAGTCGAAGAAGTCCTGTGAAGTGAGTTCGCCGGATTGGTTCCAGTCGCAGGGGCAGAAGGCCGCATCGTCCGGGATGCCGTCGCCGTTGAGGTCCAACGACGCACCGATGAGAATGTCGATGGTGTCATCCTCGCCGTTGCCGTTGCGATCAAAGCCCGAGAGTTGGATCTGTGACACCGTTGGGTTGAAGGGGCAGGGGCCGCAAGGGGGGTCTGGGCATACCCCTACGTTGACGCAGGTCAACACTCCATTGACGCCGAGGCTCAGTTGAAAATCGGCCGTACTAGGTGCGGGGACGGGCTTCCCGATCCGAATCTTGATGAGGAAGTCGGGATTATTTGGATCCAAGGGGGGGGGCTCGACGACCTCCCCTGAGTACAATGCCTCGACTCTGCCATTGATCGGGTCTGCTGGATGGGGAGAATCGCCGAACATGGCTCGGATCGAGTTGATTAGAATTTCACCGATTTGCACGGCTTTCGCGCCCACAGGCACGTCCGAAACATGGAGGTTCTCGTAGAAGCACGTGATTGGCGCGTTGGTGCCGAAAGTCGTACTGATGTCGATGCGCCAAGCGAGCGAGTCGCCCGTAGCCGTGCCGCTGATCCGGAAAACCTTGGTGAGTATGTCGCAGGTCTGCGCTGGGTCTTGCTGGGAGGCGCACTGCCCTGGTACGGTGAAACTAACGGGGCAGGATTCGGAACACTGGATGGAGAGTGTGCCTGTACCGCTGCTGAAGGCGCTACCGCCGACGCGGATGCGGACGCGCCGGCCCGTGGTCACGGGCAGCGACAGCCGGGTCGTTCCGTTCGAGCAGTTGGTCGCGTTGTCGGAACATGCGAGCGGGGCATTCGTCGGACACCCCGCGTCGAATGCGTACACGGCGATTCGGGTGTCGAACGATGCGGCATCGCAGGTGGAGAGGGTCAAGAAGCCGTTGCACGGCGCGGTGTAATCGTACCACAGGTCGTTGTAGATCTGCCCATCACCGCCGCAACTCGAAGAAGCGAAGCCGTCGGTGGTCGCGCACTGCGTATCAAAGTCAAGCGTGGAAGTTGAGGGCGAAAGGACAATTGGAGAGCCGCACGAGTCTCCTAGCACGGCTGGTCGGGACAGCGTCAATGAGAACGTGCCCACTGAACCGGCAACGCCCGATACCCGGATGTAGTAGGTTCGCCCGGCAACACTGGTGAAGTTCAGTGCGGAGGGACCGGTATTGGCACACGGCCCTTGCATGGTGTCGTCGTTGCAGAGCAGTGGCGTAAGCCCGCTCGGGCAGGCTCCCGACGGGAGCCAGTACGTGCTCAACACGGTGTCATAGGTAGAAGGGCACGTCGTCAGTTGCACGGGGCCCGCGCAGGGGGAGAAGTAGGTGTACCAGACGCTGTTGGTGAAGTTTGATGACCCACACGCGGCCGTACCATCGGGCGTCGCGCACGTCGTGGAGCCGCCGACCGTCACCGAGATAAGGCCCGTCGAGGGATCGAGAATCGGTACGAGCGGCGCGGCGTTGGCGCACGCGTCGTTCGCGGGCGGGCCGGGAGTGACCGTGAGTGTGGCCGTGGCCGTGGTGGTCCGAGAGACTCCGCATGTGGTCGTCGAGGTGACGCGGTACTGTCCCGCGTGACTCAGGGCAACAGAGGGAAGTGTATAGGTAGCGGAGTTGCTCACCCCGACCCATGTACTGCCCTGAAGCCGTTCCCACAGGAAGGTCGGTGCCGGAACCGAGGTCGATGTAGCCGTCCATGTCAGCGGGTTTCCTTGGCACACGGTGCGGGAAGCGAGCGAGATGGTGCCGGGGTCGGGGTAGATGCTCAGAAGCCCGTTGCCACGAGCACCGGCGTACCCGCCGATCCTGATTCTGTAGGTGGTGCCCGCGGTGACGCAGACGCGTGCCGATGACGACAGTCCGCCGCCGGCCGGGCCGTTGTCATCATTGCAGGCGAGTTCGATGGGGTTGCTGCAGGATCCCGAGTAGACGCCCAGGTAGGTGTCGTACTGCGATGGCACGAGGCTGAAGATGAGGCAGCCGGTGCATGGCGCGGTGTAGGTGTACCAGATGTCGTTGTTCGCGGGGCAGGAGCCGGGGCCGGTCAGATTGGCAAAGCAGGTGTTGAAAGGGAAGTTGGTGACGTTCGTGGGCAGCGGAGTAGCATTCTGGCAGAGTTCGTTGACGGGTGATTGCGGCGTGGGGGTGAGGCGAAGAGTAAAATCCCCCTGCCCGAGGGCGGGTCCTGCAACGCGGATGTAGTACGTCTGGTTCGCTACCGGAGTGAACGCCACGCGAGAGTTCGTTGGACCCGAACACCAAGAGACGGTCGAGTTGTCATTACAGAGGAGCTCACCACCCGCGCAAGAACTGTGCACTGACAGAGCCGTGTCGAACGAAGCGCATGTCTCGATGATGGTCGGAGACGGGCACGGCGTGGTATAGCAGTACCACACATCGGCACCAGTCGTAGCGCAGGAGGCAGATCCATCCATGGTGGCGTGACAAGTTGTTCCACGAACTTCAATCGTCGCAAGGCCACTCGTCGGCGTCAGCGGCAAGCAGTTGGAACAGTTGTTGTTGGTTGGCGCGAGGCGATGAATGATGAAGCCCGCGTTGTCGATGCCCGTGCGCGTCGAACCACCGGCACCTCCCGGCGCGGTGGAGGCGCCGACGACAAACCCGAATGTGATAGGGGCGGTGCCGGAGGAAAAGTCTGGCCGCCGCGGAGTCGTGCCGTTGACGAGGCTGTCCATGTCCTGAAACTGGTTCTGGGTCAGTGTGAGGATTGCCTGAGCAGCCCAAGTGTCGTTGATGTTGTTGCCTGCCGCCACCCGTCGTGTGAAGGCCATGTAGTAGGTGTTGTTCTGATAGAGCAGGCATGTGACAGCCGCCGCGTTTGGGGCGTTGCCGAACGTCTTGGAATCAAGAATGAAGTCAACCGACGAGATCGGTCCCGCAACGGTTGCGTTGTTCAGCAGTGAACCGACGTACGCCGAACTGCGGGTCGTCGGCGACGGGGCATTGTTGAGGGTGATCTGAATATCGCCGTAGGGGCTGTTGGCAGGCGTTCCCCCCGTAGTCGGCCTAGTGAACTGGGCAGTGCCTCCGTTTCCACCTTGGAACACCTCCGCAGATCCCCAGGTGCCCTGTCCAAAGTTGCCATCGCTCCAGCCCGGCGGGCACTGTCTGGCGAGGACTGGCGTCCCTGCCAGAAAAGTAGCGGCGGCGATGGACGCCGCTGCCAGCCGAATGAGGTCATGGAACCGTTTCATAGGGTCTCCTCTGTCGATTTGGTGGCGGCATCTATGCCCGCGGCGCGGGCTACGTGTGGATGCCGTTCTAGAAGGAGTTGGTGCTTCGCAACGGGTTCTGAAACCTCAGAGCAGATTTTCTCTGAAAATCTTTCTACCCGCGTTCTCGCCGTCCATGAGTACACGTTGATGACAGACACAATTCCCCTCAAATAGGTGAACAAGCACGGGAATCTCATATCAAACTGCCGCCCGACTATGATCAAGAGGGTGTCATACGAGTCTTGGTGGACATGGCATGCGGATGAACGAGAATGCGCCAAACGTTGCACACCGCCACGACGACACACCTGCTCCTCTCGCTGATGACTCCGGGAGAAGAGGCTGCGTGGGTCGAGATTGACCATCGGTACCGTCCTGTGTTGATTGGCTTTTTGCGACACATTGGTGTGCGCGACCATGACGTGGAGGACGTCGCGCAGCAGACACTACTCGAGTTCTGTCGCGCCTATCGGGAGGGGAAGTACAATCGCGAGAAAGGACGCCTGGGTTCGTGGCTGATCGGGATTGCGCAGCGACAAGCGGCATCAGCGAGCCGTCAGCGCCGACGGGGTGACGAACAGTCTGCGTCCATCGACGAGTGGCTCAGCGATCCCGCACGGCTCACACAACTCTGGGAACAGCAGCACGAGAGGGCGATCTACGAGCGTGCCTGGGAAACGCTCCGGGCCTCCTGTCAGTTTGAGGAGCGGACTATCCGTGCATTTGAGTTGACCGCGCTGAGGGCGGTCCCGGCTGAAGAAGTTTCGCGGGTGTGTGAAATGAAGATCGGGGATGTGTACGCTGCGAAGTGTCGTGTCTCGCGCCGTTTGCAGGAACTGGTTGCAAGCATTACATCAATGTACGAGGAGGTGGCATGAGCCGTGAAGTCGGCGATCTGCCCTATTGCCCGTCGTACGAAGCCCTTGCGATGTATGCGCAGAGCTGCAGTGAGCAGACCGCTGTCGACGCCCATGTGCAGGCGTGTCCGTCCTGCGAGCATGAAGTAAAACTCATGCGAGAGGATGCGCACGCAATTTCTCGCTACGCCAGTTTTCTCATCGAACCGAGGCCGGATGCTGGCACAGCACCGCGACCGCATGGCCCGAGTTTCTCCGCCGAGATCGACGGGTATGTTCTGGCCGGCGAAATCGCACGCGGCGCACAGGGCATCGTGTATCGCGCGGTTCAGCGGCA
This sequence comes from Phycisphaerales bacterium, assembly GCA_041742635.1. GTDB lineage: Bacteria > Planctomycetota > Phycisphaerae > Phycisphaerales > UBA1924 > JTS-AC122. Next base: position 3,400 of record JBGSIF010000180.1, on the reverse strand, counting down.
TACCAACCGAACCGTGGCGATCAAGGTACTGCGCGAAGGGCTTCTAGGATCATCGAAAGCACGCGCACGATTTGACCGAGAAGTGGAGATCGTTGCCGGACTCCACCACCCCAACATTGTCACCCTTCACCAGTCGCTGACCGTTGGCGGCTCGCAGGCACTCGTGATGGAGTATGTTGACGGCGTTCCCATGGCCAACTGGGCGACAAAGCAGGGCCGCGAAGCAGGTGATAGTTCCGAGGCCACTGATACCGCGGCTCGCGTGGATCGTGGTCGGTCCTTTGCGGTGATTGGACGCCACGATGTTCGGGCTCGGCTCTCGCTTTTTCTCAAGATCTGCGACGCCGTCGCGCATGCCCACCAGCAGGGTGTAATCCATCGTGATCTCAAGCCAAGCAACATCCTTGTGGATGCCGCAGGCGAGCCGCGTCTGCTTGATTTCGGTATTGCTAAGCCGCTGGTGGAAGCCGGGGTTGGACAGAACGCGGCGACAACGCCGGGTTGGGAGAACACCCAAACCGGCGAGTTCGCCGGCACGCTTGCCTATGCATCGCCCGAACAGGTCGCCGGGGATTCGGGGCGCATCGGAACATCGAGCGATGTCTATTCGCTTGGCGTGGTCCTCTATGAGTTTCTCACCGGTCTCATGCCGTACCCCATCGAGGGAACCTTGCTCGATGTGGCGCGACGAATCGAGAACACACCTCCGGTGCGGGCATCGACGGTGTGCGATCACATTGACTCTGACCTCGACGCGATATTGACCACGGCCCTCCAGAAGGACCCCGCGCGACGATACGCCTCGGCCGGTTCGATGAAGGATGACATCGAGCGATTCCTACTTGGGGAACCGCTCTTGACCAAACGCACTCATACTGGATACGTGGTGCGCAAATGGATGTGGCGCCACAAGGCGGCGGTGATCGGAATCTGTGCAGTTCTGTGCATGCTGGTCGGTGCGACCATCGTGGCAGTGGAGTACGCCGTGCAAGCGAGCGACGCCGAAGAAGTGGCCCGACTTGCCCTTGCGACAGAAGTTCAGCGATCAGAACTTCTGGAACGACAGGCCTATGTTGGGCACATCTTTGCTGCCCAGGAGGCGCTGGTGGCGATGGATGCCGCGGGAGTGATCGAAAGCGTTGCATTGGCGGCACAGGCTCCTGAATCGCTCAAGGGGTGGGAATGGCAATACCTGAATGCACGAATCAACGACTCCGATCTCGCATTTACTTGGTCGTGGGCTGGGTTGCACGATGGCGATATGAGTCAAGATGGTCGTTGGGCCGCCGTCTCGACAGCGGATGGAGTCGTTCGTGTATGGGATCTCAGCACTCCCGATTCAACTGGACACCCCGCTCTCGAATGGCGCGCGGACTTCGGCAACGTGGCCCCGCCGGTCGCGATCAGCCCGGATGCGAGGTTGATCGCCGCGTCGCATGAAACGAACATCGTCCGATTCATGGACCGCGAGTCCGGAGGGTTGCTCCCGCTTCGCTTGTGGCACCCATCCAGAGTCCTGGACATCGACTTCTCGTTTGATGGGAAGTACCTCATCACCAGTTGCGAGAGTGGCTCTCGGCATATCAATCACATCGAATCAGGTCACGAAGAACCCGCGATCACGGAACCCTCGGCGTTCTTTGGCGCGGGGCCAACCAGGGCACATGATGTTGCGACGAACCAGGACGGCAGACGGCTTGTCACGGCCTTTGCCAATGACTGGATCGTGATGCGTGATGCGGTCTCTGGAAAGTTCATCTGGAAACAGCGTATCGATAACCTCGGGCTGGCGATGTTGCTGGGTGCGGCGGGTCGTCCGCGCAGCCAGATTGCCATTAGTGACGATGGCCGCATCGTGGCGTCCGGACATCGAGATGGGAACGTCCGCATTTGGGATGGTGATACAGGCAAGCCCACCGGAATGCTCTCCGGCCATCGGGATCGCTACCTCGCGCTGGCGTTCGTTCCCGGCTCACACGATTTGCTTGTCGGCTCCGGCGATGGGCTGGTGCGCCGCTGGGACACCGACACGCAAACACTGCGACGCACTTACTTCGGGCTTGATCGGCAAGTCGTGTTCATCGCTTGCACTCGCGGTAGCCCACCGAAGTTCCTCGCGGGTGCCTCTTCCGGTGCCTCGCGGATGTGGAGACTGGACGCTCCCGAAGCGGTATTGCGAATGTCACACCAAGGCAAGCCCGTGAAAGGTGCGGTCTTTTCCAGTTCGGGAGAGACGATCTACACGATCGCTGAACATACAGTTCACGCGTGGGATACGAGTACCGGCGGCCTCCGGTACAAAGCCGAAGTCGCCAGCACCGCAAGCAACGCCATAGGCGAAGCGGCGGTGCATATGTTGCACCAAATCACTTCAATCGTCGTGGTTCCGCGATTGGATGAGGACTGGATCGTGACCACGCACGTCAACGGCAGCGTCAAGCGATGGAGTCAGGGCCAAGTCGTTGCAACAATCGGGCCATCGGTGCTGGGAACCCACTACAAACTGGACCATCCTGCCGTCTCGAGCGATGGGAAACATCTCCTCGTGGGACTCAAGAGTGATGGCGTTGCGTGGTGCAACCTCGATAAAACTGCCAAACCTGTGCGTCGTACGTTCCCTCATGCCGACGTCTGTGCGACCGCGTTCACCCCAGACGGGGCGATGGCTGTGGTGCTCACGACGGACAGCGTGCTCACGCTTCTCGATGCCCACGACATTAGCCGCGTTCGACGACGCCATACGTTGATTCTTCCCATCGATGCGTGGGAACCACCCACACGCATGTGTTTCAGCCCGGACGGAACGCTCTTGGCGATACCGAACAGCCGAGAGATCGTGGTCTTTGATACTCGAACGCTCGAACCGGTGTTTCGTTGCGCAGGACATACTTCACGTATCAACTCCGCCCGGTTCAGCCCCGACGGCTCGCGCCTTGTAAGTGCCTCCGACGATACTACTGTGCGACTCTGGGACGCCCGCACCGGCGAGCGGCGCCTTGTTCTCCGACAGCACGACCAACCCGTGCTCGACGCCACATTCAATACAGATGGGAAACTCATCCTTTCCTGTAGCATTGACGGGCACGTGCTCGTCTGGAACAGCAAGCGCGATGAATGAGTCGTGACCTGCCTGCGCTTGTCCCCGTTCCAGTACCAACCGCAGGGTGAGTTTTTCGGCTTCATCCGGCCGGGCATTCCCGAGCTTTGGACGCAGCGAACTCCCGGGGGCTCAGGTTGCCCAGGTCGCTGTGGGGACGGTCCTCATTGTAGTGGCGACGCCAGGCTTCGACCTTCTGCCGCGCATCCTCGATCGACATGAACCAGTTCTCGTTCAGGCACTCGGCTCGCAGTCTCCCATTGAACGCTTCGATCAGCCCGTTATCCGTGGGTTTTCCGCGGC
>JBGSIF010000179.1:0-5841 GCA_041742635.1 Phycisphaerales bacterium | reverse complement strand
GGCACCGCCGCCGCCGCCTCTGGCTCCGCCGTCTCACCCGCCGCGACCAGCACCCCTGCCGGTCAATCCCCCGCGCAAGATCACGCCGGCTTGCCCCGCACGCCACCGTGCGTCTGCCGCTTCACTGCCATCGACGCCCTCACTCCCTTTCGCCCACTCCGCCTCACCCCACGTCCACTCGTCCAAGGCCCGCAAACCGCCACCGTCGTCGGCCGAAAAGGTGATGAAGTCCACATCGACAAACATGCACGCATCAAAGTGCAGTTCCACTGGGACCGCTACGGAAACCACGACGAGAACAGTTCTTCTTGGATTCGGGTCAGCCAAGCGTGGGCCGGAAACGGCTACGGGCTGCTCGCCATACCGCGCGTAGGACATGAAGTTATTGTCGATTTCCTAGAAGGCGATCCGGATCGTCCGATCGTCATCGGGCGAGTATACAACGGCAAGAATATGCCCCCGATCACAAAGGCGGGAAAGGGCGTGAAGCACAAACCCGTCAAACGACCCGACGCTGCTACACCACCCACACCCGCTGGTCCTCGCACGTCCACTTCGGGGGCTGTCAAGGAGACGTACTCGAGTATGGCGAGCCCTGTGTTTGGAGCCGCGAGCGGTGAAGGGTTGGAATCGCCTCTCCCCGCCGTGGTGAGTGCCGTCATGTCGCAGTCGCCCCAGCGCGGGTCACCGAATCCCCGAGAGGCCACTGCGAATCCGGTCGGCTCGGTCGCCGCGGGGCTCACAGGGGCACCGCGTGGTGAGCCCGGGGGAGGGGTGGGAGCGAGTGGCGGCGGCTGGGCTGGGGGCGTCGGGGTGGCCGGTGGCCTCGAGGACATTGAGGACAACGAACCCCTGCCCAAGAGTGTCCTGAGCAACACGATGATGACTACGTTCAAGTCCGACAGCCTCGGCGGGGTTGACGGGGCCAACGAGATCACCATCAACGACTCCGGATCCGATGAGGGGCTGTTCTTCAACGCCCAGCACAACGAGGTACACGTCGTCGGGAATGACCGGATCGATCAGGTGGGCAAGAACGCGATGCTCTCCACCGGAGAGAACAAGATCGAAGACATCGGGCTGAACGCGAACGAGACGGTGGGGGTGGCGAAAGTCATCGATGTCGGCACGACCCTTCTGATCAAGGCCGGGACGTCGATCACGCTCCAGTGCGGAGCGAGCACGATCCACATGAATCAGGCGGGGTTCATCACGATCAGCGGCATGGTGATTTCGGTTCTGGGCAGCGTCAACACCAACATGACTGCTCCCGTAACTAACATCACCGGCGCTGTGTTGCTCACCCTGACGGGTGCGGTGAACCTGAGTGTCGGCGCGGTCTGCAGGACGCAGGCCGGCATGCTTGCGAGCATCAACTCCGCGGCGCAGGCCGAGATGGTGGCCGGCGCTGATTCTGTGGTCCAGGGAAAGAACGTCAAGCTGAACTAGGTCGCCACCTTGAATACATCGACAACGAACACCGATGATACCGCCGCTCGTTCCCGCGAGCGTGGTGGTGCACGCTCGTTGCGTGCGCACGGTGTGTGGGTTCGTCCCACGAGCGATTCTCACGCGGAACTGTCGTCGTTGCTGAAGGGGATCGCGGCGTCACGCCCTGGGTTTGTTGACCTACCGGCGTTGCCGACCGTCGGCCCCGCAGCGTCGATCATCCTCGAAGACGACGACGGGAAGTTGTACGAGCTTGACACTCGCGGATCGGAGCCGGTACTTCGTCCGTGGACGCGTCCGGCACCGGCGACGGGGTCTCCTGGATCCGAGGATTCGAGTCATCACGCCGCAACGACGGCGAACCAGCCCCAGCCCACGCTACGCTCGGGCGGTTCCTCATCGAGCCCCGCGTCGCAGGATTTCATGGATCAGGTGTTGGCCGGAGCGGGGCAGCGGCTGGCGTCTCAGTTCATGACGTCACTCTTCACCGGTGGTGCGATCGGGCCGGCGTTGTTCGCAGCGATGAACCCGGGCAATCTCATCTCGGGTCTGGGAGGGGCCGCCCTGCAGAATCTCGGGAACATGCTGATGGGTTCACTGATGGGTTCCCTCTTCGGCGGGGTCACGGACGAATCGAGCGCCGGCTCGCAGCTGGCCGCGAAGTTCGCGCCACAGCTGCTCGGACAAGTGCAAAGTAAGGCCATGGAGTTGGCGAATCAGGCGATCTCCGGCGGTTCGGTCGGCGATGGGATGATGAAGGAGATCGAGCAGTTCTTTTTCGGTGTTGAGTCAAAAGCCTCGATCCCCATCGGTCTGTCCGTCGCGCCGGTGTGCGCCGCGGACTATGTGCTCTCGCCCAAGGCGAAAGACGGGCCGCACCATGCGGCACTGCGTGAGCTTGACTTGGCAGTGCATGAGAAGTGCGGCGTGCCCAGCCCGTTCGTGAAGGGGCATCCCACGGTGCTCATTAACGGAAAGCCGGCGATCGGGAAGGGTCACACGGCGGTGTGCGCAAAGTGCGGCGAGCCGTTGATGCCGCTTGACCTCTCGCCGACGGTGCTGATGGGGAAGCCACCGCCCCCGCCGCCACCACCGAAGAACGAGCCCGCGAAGAACGACGCGAACAAGCAGATCGGTGATGAGTGTACCCCTGAAGCCGAGGGACAGTCGGAACCCAACGCGAAGAAGTCGCAGGCGGAGTCCGAGGCCCTGTCGGAGAGCGAAGAGGGCGGGCTTGGCCGCCCGCTCTCGTGCGAGCCGAACATGTCCAAGGCGGACCCAAATGCGCCGGGCGGCGGCGTGGTGTCGCGCGCCGATGGGGTGCCCGAGTGGTTCAAGAACCTGCCCGGGGTCGAGAACCTCGCCGCACCAGAGCAACTCGCGGCAGGCATCGACAACTGGTCGATCTTGTGGGGAGCGATCGAGATCGGGTCACCACAGCAGCCCGGTGCTGGGACCGGCGGGTCTTGGTGGATTCCCGACAAGGTCTTTGGGTACGACATGTCGCCGTACTTCCTGCGACACGATCAGGTGTTCAATGATGACCGCAATCTGTCGCAGTTAGCGGCGATTCTTCGGGCCGAGGCGGACGCGTTCACGGCGGGGCTGGCGGGACGCCCCGACCTGGGGCTGCTGATTCTGCAGATGATCTACTCGGGTTCCACGACCACCGCCGGGCTGTCCGCCGGAGCGAGCAATACGGCGCACGGGCGACCGCCGGTCAAGCCGTAACGGATTGAGAAAGACTTTCAAAAGGAAGTCGGATGATCGGCGGGATGCTGGCCAACTTCGCGCAGAGCAAAGCGACCTCGATGGGCACGGACGCGATCACAAGCGCCGCGGCGATTCCTGCTGCCGGGGGGCCGAAGGGGCCGGCAGTGTCGAATGCGATGGGGCAGACACCCGCAGAAGCGGCGGCGGCATTGGCGAAAAAAGGAGCTTCGGTTTTCAAACGAGACAAAGATGGCAAGATCATCGCTCGCAAAAAGGGACCTCCGAAAAAAACAAAGAACAATCTTGGACAAGACGTCGAACTGCAAGAATATGAACTTGAGCTCGTCGATGGGAACACCGTAACGGCGTACCAAAGCAACGGACTTCTGGACGACAAAGGCAATCTCGTAGCAACTGACGGAGGCGGTCACACAAACTGTCACGGGCAGACATTCGCCGAGGGTGAGTACTGGATCAACGACGACCAAGTTCCCAAGATGCTGACTGCGGGAGGGTTTACTTCTACAACTTCTCCCGGCCCGGGCGATATTGTAATCTACAGGGCTACCGCCGACATTTATCCAGGAGCGACCGGGCAGGCGGTCCACTCAGTCACGGTTGTCAAGCACGACTCTGCTGGCAATCCGGTTGTATGGGGTGAAGGCGGACTTCAGACGCATCCAGGCGAAACGAGCATTCCGAATGCATGGCCCTTGCCGCCTTCCACCTACGCGGTGGAGTACTGGACAAAGTAACCGGCAGGTGGCCCGGAAGTCCACCGTGGGTGCGTGGCCCGGAATTCCAACGTGACACCGATGTCGTCGTGCTTTTGACGACGACATCGGTGTCTTGGTTGTCGCTCGACGCCCCATTGCCCCAACGTATCACGCGCCCCCTTCCACCTTTCCCACGACCCGCCGTCCGGAAATGGACACTCGCGGCGGGCGGCATCGAACTCTGACGTTGAAGGCTGTCGTCTTCGGCTTCGGTGGCTTGGGTGCCGACGTCATCCAAAGAGGCACTCAACTCTTGCCTCAAGAGTTTTTCTCGTGGCGGCACCGCATCTTGAAGGAAAAAAAACGGCTCTTGATTGGACGAACAAGTTGTGAGTATCGGTGAATTTTCAGAATAGCGGCCACGACTTCGCTGGCAGGTCCAGACATTCGGGCCACCCGCATCGGTCGAACTCAAGGCCCTCATCATCGTCAGGCGGCTGCGGCGCGTTCTTCTCCTGCACCATCGGCTAATACGGATTCGGTGTAACTCATGCGCTCGATTGTTTCTGAAACTTCGAAGAAGCGCGACGATTCGCACCGAGGACTGCGCTCATCGTCGGCGTGCGGGCGCAGAAGTTAGACCGAATCCGTATAACTTCTGTCGAAGAACCAGGACCGAGCTCACTCTTCGTACTTCAATGAAAAAAGCCCGCCTTTCGGTCGGGCTTGATTCTGATTCACTCACGTACCGCAGGCTCGATCTGGCCTGGCCTGCGTGGAGGCTCGTCCCCTTCACGCGCCGCCGCTCATGGGCATCCGGCCAGGTACCGCTGCATGTATAGATAGAAGTCGTCGGTCGTGACCGCTCCGTCGGCGTTCTGATCCGCCGTCGGCAACGACTCGAAGAACGCCGCCATGTACGCGTGCAGGTCCGCTGCGGTCACGGCGTCGTCGGCGTCGAAGTCCGCCGCACAGCAACCGAGCGAGGGCATCGGCACCACCGATTCAAGCACGACCTCGAAGCGCGCCGGAGTCCACTGCGTATCTTCGCCGGCGCGCAGCCCGTCGCCGGTCACGATGAGCCGATCGTCGATCGAGTCCGCCCGCAGCAGTTTCCACGCCGCCCCGGATGGAAGCAGCGTGTTCAGGTCCACGATCCCCAAGCCTGGCGCGATGATGATTGCTCGTGAATCGCCGGGTTGCTTGACGGCGTCCTGCCCAACCACAACACCCGCGGCGTTCACCGCAAGCCCATGACTATCCGGCCCGCGCAGCACGCCGAGATCGAGCAGCCGGGCCGGGCAATCGGTCGCCGCCGGGGTGTACAAGAACGCATGCACGCTCCCGTCGGCGGTCTGGCTGTACCCCGTCAACTGCCCTGAATCGTTCTCGCTTGTCGCAACCGTGAACGCTCCGCCGAGCGTGCCGATGTCAACCCACTCACCGGACGCGCCGCGGGCATGTCCCGCGTCGTCGAGCGTCCGGCAGGTGGCCCAGAAGTTGTACCACCGAAGCCGTCAGTCTTTTGACGAGAATGCCATTCAGATAAGGCTGGCGGTGGCGGCGCGATCGCGACTTCCGGGCCACCCGCCGCAACGCACTTTTCGTCGTCCCATGAACGGCGACCACAACCACGAAAAAGCGGTCACATTCTCCTGAAAAGTGACCACAGACGCGCCAAATGTGGTCACATTGTCCAGGAAAGTGACCTCTTTTAAACTTAAAGCGACCTACTTTGCTCAAAATGTTGTCACTTTCTCCGGAAAAGTGACAACATTTCTATTAAAAGCGACCTCTTTTGCTCAGAATGTGGTCACTTCTATGACCTGACCCGCTCTCCATTGACAGAACTTAGGCGACCAGTTGATTCTCGAACTGCATTGGGCTGACGTAGCCCAGGGCGGCGTGGAGGCGTTTGGGATTGTAGAACATTTCGATGTACTGGAAGATCGCTATCCGGGCT
>JBGSIF010000178.1:0-14282 GCA_041742635.1 Phycisphaerales bacterium | reverse complement strand
GTTTGATCCCGCGCCACACCGCCTGCACGAGCAGTTGGCGCACCGTGCCCGGTCCGTCGCGCGTGATGTGTCCGAGCCGGTTCATCGAGCCGCTCTGGTCTTGCGTGGGCACGAGCCCGAAATAACTCCCGATCGCCTTGAACGACATACTCGAAGACCGTCAGGGACGGATCTGGTTCGCGACCCATGACAACGGCATCTGTTATCGCGTCGGCGAGAAGTTCACGCACATCACCGCGAAGGACGGCGTAAACGGCACGGAAGCGTGGGATCTGTACGAAGATCCTGCCGGCAACATCTGGTTCCCGATCGAGAACTCGGGTGTGTACCGCTACGACGGCAAGACCTTCACGAACTTCGGGGAAGCCCAGGGCCTGACCACCAACGCCATTCAATGCACATACCAGGATCGAAAGGGACGACTTTGGCTCGGGGGCTGGCAGGGGCTGTTCCGTTACGACGGTGGGACCATCGTCAGCGTTGGCAAGGACGGGCCGTGGGAAGTCACGGAGCCGCCGGAATCCGCACAAAGATCCGACACGATCAGTCGTCCCGCGTCGGCACACGTTGAGCCGCCACCAACACACGACGCTGTCCACGGACCGCACCCGCACGATGGGGCACCGCGGCCAACCCCTCTCGTCATCGACGCCAACCCACGGGCAGAAATATCCGGAGTCGTGCGCGCGGTGTTTCAGGATTCACGCGGAACTCTGTGGATCGGCGGCGAATGCGACCTGTTCCGGAACGACGGAAGTACCCTGACCAGCTACGAGATCAAGGATGATCTGGGCCGGGGCGTCACGATCAAAAAGATTGTCGAAGACAAGGCCGGCAACATATGGTGCGGAACAAGCGGTGGCATCACTCGGATTGATGGCACGTCATTTACCAGCTATGGCGTCAAGGACGGCCTGATCGGCCGCGATGTCTGGAGCATGGCCGTTGACGCGAGCGGCGTGATGTGGATCGGCACCATCGAGGGCGTCTGCCGATTCGACGGAAAGACGTTCTCCCCCTTCGCACTTCCAGAAGCCCAGCCCGATCCGACCCGAGGCGTGAGCAGCGGCAAGATTGTTCACTGCATCACGGTGGACCGCAAAGGGCGGGTGTGGTTCGGCACCAACGGAGGAGCGTACATCTACGACGGAACGACATTGACAAACATATCCGAACGTGACGGCCTGCCGAACAACGCCGTCGGCAGTATTCTCGAAGACAAGTCGGGAAACATCTGGTTCGGGACGACTCACGGGGGCATCAGTCGGTTTGATGGAAAGAACTTTACAAACTTCACCGAGCAGGGAGTCGTTGAAGGCAAGGAGATCTGGTGCATTCACGAAGGGCGATCCGGGAACGTGTGGTTCGCCGGCAAGCGCTCTCCCATGTATCGATATGACGGCCACGCCTTCACCAAAGTGAATGAGCAGGACGGCATCACGTCGCTCGCGTTCACCATCCTTGAAGACCACAGCGGACGGCTGTGGCTGGGCGGCACGCACGGCCTCTTTCGGCGTGACGGTGAGTCGTTTATCCCGGTCACAAGGGATGGTCCCTGGCGCTAGTGGCAAGTGGCACCGACTCTGGCTTTTGCAGAGTCAGTGTCTTTGCACACCATGCACGCATGGTCCGTATCCCACCGAAGACGCTGACCCGCACACAATCAGCGGGTCAGTGACACGAGTCAATGCCGCCCGTGAATCATCCCCGCCGACGCCGTGGCCGCAGGAAGAGGGCGAGCACCAGGGCGCTGCTCGGGGTGGGGATCTGCACGATCCATCCTTCGGTGAGGCCGCCGGGCCGGAGGCCATTTCCAATGATCGTGAGGCCATCGTCGGAGATGCCGGTGGCGCTGACCAGCGTCCAGCCGCTGAGGTCCGCGCCGAGCGATTCAAGGTACGTATCGAGCCGGTGGACCTCACCGTCCTGGGTCCAGATGACGGCACGCTCGCTGTTGTCGAAACGAGCAGTCCCGACGATGGTGCGTCCGTCGGCGGCCACGCCGGTTGCATAGGTGTGCATCGCCGCCGTCAACGGCGCGAGCAGGTCGTAGCCGCCCTCCGGCGTCCAGCGATAGGGGCGGACATTCGGGTCGGGCACGAGGTCGTCCCAGGCGTATCCGACGATCGTCGAGCCGTCGGCGGAGATATCGGCAGGCTCGCTCCGGTCGGTCCCGAGCGGCAGATCGCCGAGGGAAACCTGCCCGGTCGAGGCGGTCCATCGCCAGCCGGCGCCCGGAAGTTCGGCGTTGGCGCCGATCACGACCGAACCGTCGGCGGAGGCTCGAAGGGCGGTCCCGTTGTCGCCCATGAACTGGTACCCGCCCGCTTCGGACCAGCGGAAGGGCCGGTCGGTGAGGTGCTGGTTGCCGACGATGAAGTGTGCGTCGTCGGAGAGAGCGCGGAAGCCGTACCCCGGCGTCAAGACGTAGCCGCTCTCGCGCGTCCAGCGGTAGCCGGTGAGGCCGGCGTTCGTGTACCCCGATCCGACGATGACGGAGCCGTCGGAGTTGATCCCGTTGGCAAAGGGCGCGAGGAGGTTGGACGGCTCGACGAGGCGCTCGGAGCCGCCCTGGTCTGTCCAGCGGGCGACCCAAACATCGGGCGGCGTGGGGGCGAACATGGTGCCCAGCGCGACACGGCCGTCGGCGGAAACCGCGGTCATCACACTGGTGTCAGCGCCGGGCGGGCGTCCAAGGCCGGAGAAGTTCACCTGCGCAGCGGCCGGTGCGGCAACAGCCAGAACAACAACAAATTGACGGAGCATGATGCAATCCTGAAATGGGCAGGAATGAGAGTGAATATCGTATGACATTGTGTCTACGTTTTCAATGGTCTGGGGCATGACGCGGCAGTCGCACGATCGACGAACGATTGTTGAACGAGGTCGCGTGATCGTTGGATGTTCTGTCGGTGAGGCGCCAGCACGGCTTGCCGGGCCATGCTTTGGGGCTTTGGGCAAGTGGTATTGAGTTGTGTGACACTCACCTTGGCAATTGCTGGGCCAGCGAGTGGCTGGGGAAGAAGAAGGCATCGAAGGAAGAGGGATTGGGCGAGAGTCGTGGTGGGTCAGGCACGCTAAACTTGGGTTGATCGGCGAGCGGTACCGAATCGACGCCGATCAGCACCGTTGGCACGCACCCGCTCATCCCTTCCAGCCGCATCCCTCCAAGACGAGATATCCATGAGTCCCATTACCGCCGGTTCTGTGTCTGAGTCCGCGTCCAAGTCCACGAACGGCCTGCACGCCGGGGGGGGGGGAGTGGGAGGAACGTCGGGGAACCAGTTGCTGCAACCGGGGGATACGTTCGTGCATCGGCACTTGGGGCCGCGGGAGCACGAACTGGCCGCGATGCTGGGGACGCTGGGGTACAAGACGCTGGACGAGTTGACGGACGCGACGGTGCCGGCGTTGATCCGATCTAAGCGGGCGCTGAACCTCGTCGGGTTGCCGACGGATCGGACGCTGGGGGAGCACGAGGTGCTGACGAAACTGAAGGGGGTGGCTTCGCAGAACCGGGTCATGAAGTCGTATATCGGGATGGGGTACTACGACACGATCACGCCGGGGGTGATCCTGCGGAACATCATGGAAAACCCGGGGTGGTACACGCAGTACACGCCGTATCAGGCGGAGATCGCGCAGGGGCGGCTCGAAGCGCTGCTGAACTTCCAGACGATGGTGGCGGACCTAACGGGGCTTCCGCTGGCGGGTGCGTCGCTGCTCGATGAAGGCACGGCCGCGGCGGAGGCGATGGCGATGTGCTTCGGGCAGGCGGGGGGAAGTGACGGAGCGAAGAAACAGTTTGTCGTGGCGGATGATTGTCATCCGCAGACGATCGCGGTCTGCCGGACGCGGGCCGAGTCGATGGGGATTGAACTGGCGATCGCCAAGGGGCAGGCAGGGCATATGGGTGCGGAGGCATTGGACCTGTTGGGTGTGGATTTGTCAAAGGTGTGCGGGGTGCTGGTGCAGTACCCGGCGACGGACGGACGCATCGAGTGCTATGAGAGCGTCGTGAAGAAGGTGCATGAGGCGGGTGGGTTGGTGGTGGCGGCGACGGACTTGCTGGCGCTGACGCTCATCAAGCCGCCGGGGGAGTGGGGGGCGGATATTGCGGTGGGATCAGCGCAGCGGTTCGGGGTGCCGATGGGGTTCGGCGGGCCGCACGCGGCGTTTATCGCGACGAGCGAGGCGTATGTGCGGAAGATGCCGGGGCGGATCATCGGGGTGTCGAAGGACGCGCACGGGAACGTCGCGTACCGGATGGCGATCCAGACGCGAGAGCAGCACATCCGCCGCGAGAAAGCCACCAGCAACATCTGCACCGCGCAGGCGCTGCTGGCGATCATGGCCGGGATGTATGCGGCGTATCACGGGCCGGTGGGGCTGAAACGAATCGCGTTGCGCGTCCACGAACTGGCGTGCATCCTGTCGCACGGGATGAAGTGGCTCGGGCACGACGTGCTGAGCGATACGTACTTTGACACGATCCGGATCAAGCCTAGGAAGAGCGAGCATTGCACGGGGAACGTGGCGGATGTGCTGAGGGCCGCCGAGCAGCGCGGGCTGAACGTGCGCGACTTCGGTGACGGGACGCTGGGCGTGTCGCTGGACGAAACGACGACGATCGAAGATGTCTGCAACGTGCTGGGAGCGTTCGGGTGCGGGCGCGGGTTCCAGGTTGATCTATCGGCGCCGATCCCGTCGGATCCTGTGAAGTTGCCGGCGGTCTTTGCGAGGACGAGCGATTATCTCACGCATCCGGTGTTCAACACGCATCACTCGGAGCACGAGATGCTGCGGTATATCTTCAAGTTGCAGGGGCGCGACCTGTCGCTGGCGCACAGCATGATCCCGCTGGGGTCGTGTACGATGAAACTCAACGCGACGAGCGAGATGATCCCGGTGACGTGGACAGAGTTTGGGAAAATGCACCCGTTCGCGCCGGCGTCGCAGACGGCGGGGTACAGGCAGGTGTTCGCGGACCTGGAGGCGTGGCTGGCGGACATCACGGGGTTCGCCGCGGTGTCGCTGCAGCCGAACGCCGGCTCGCAGGGCGAGTACGCGGGGCTGCTGGTGATCCAGGCGTACCACAGGTCGCGAGGGCAGGGGCACCGGGATGTGTGCCTGATCCCGGCGTCGGCGCACGGGACCAACCCGGCGTCGGCGATCATCGCGGGGATGAAGGTCGTCGGTGTGGCGTGCGACGAGCGGGGGAATATCGATGTCGCGGACCTGCGGGCACGGGCGGCGGAACATAAGGAGGACCTCGCTGCACTGATGGTGACGTACCCGAGCACGCACGGGGTGTTTGAGGAATCTATTAAAGATATAACAAAGATCATCCATGAGTGTGGTGGTCAGGTGTATATGGACGGTGCGAACATGAACGCGCAGGTGGGTCTGACGTCGCCGGGGGCGATCGGGGCGGACGTGTGCCACTTGAATCTGCACAAGACGTTCTGCATCCCGCACGGCGGGGGCGGGCCTGGGATGGGGCCGATCGGCGTCGCCGCCCACCTCGCTCCGTTCCTGCCGGGGCACCCGGTGGTGATCCCGTTCGCGGATACAACTAAGTCCGGTGGGAAGGCGATCGGGCCGGTGAGTGCCGCGCCGTGGGGATCGCCGTCGATCCTGCTGATCTCGTGGGTCTACATCGCGCTCATGGGCGCGAGCGGGCTTCGGAAAGCCACGCAGGTGGCGATCCTGAATGCGAACTACATGGCCAAGCGGCTGCGTGGGCACTACGACGTTTTGTACACGGGTGCGAACGGGTGCTGCGCGCACGAGTTTATATTGGATTGCCGCGGGTTTGAGAAGGCGGCTGGGATCAAGGTGGACGATATCGCCAAGCGATTGATGGACTATGGATTTCACGCGCCGACGATGAGTTTCCCGGTGCCGGGGACGCTGATGATCGAGCCGACGGAGAGCGAGCCGAGGGCGGAACTCGATCGGTTCTGCGATGCGATGATTGCGATCCGAGAAGAAATCCGTGCGATCGAGGACGGGAAGCTCGACAGGACGGATAATCCGATGAAGCACGCGCCGCACACGATGGGTGCGGTATGCAGCGATACGTGGGCGCACAAGTACACTCGGGAGCAAGCGGCGTACCCGGCGAAGTGGCTTCGGGATGCGAAGTTCTGGCCGCATGTGGGGCGGATTGATAATGCGTATGGGGATCGGAACCTCGTGTGCGCGTGCGTGCCGATGAGTGAATATGAGAAGTGATGGCGGGCCGGGGGGCCGGCGTTGTGGTTGTTGTGAACGGGACTTGGTCGTTCGGTGACGCTTGGTGTATCCGTACATTGAGTTGACGAACTGTGTCATCGTGACTGTGATTAGGCAACCTCCACCGACCGCTTGCGCGGTTCGGCTCAGACTGGAGCCTGCGATGCGTCGATTTGGTATTGGGCTGATCGCGTTGATGGCATCAGCGGGCACCGCACTGGGGTGGTCCGCGCACGGGCATCGGACGATTACGTATTTGGCACTGGAGGGGCTGCCGATCGAGATGCCGGAGTTTGTGCGGGATGCGTCGATCCGAGCACGGATCGCGGATAACTCGAATGAGCCGGACCGGTGGCGCGGGATGCAGTTGCACACGCTGGGGCACCAGAACGGGCTGGATCATTACATTGATATTGAGGACTTGGCGCAGTTTGGGCTGACGCTGGAGACCGTGTCGCCGTTCCGGTACGAGTACATGCGTGACATGGCGGTGGCGATGCATGTGCATCCTGAGAACGTGAAGCCGGTGGATCCGTCGCAAGACGCGGAGAAGACGAAGCAGTGGCCGGGGTTTTTGCCGCACGCGATACTAGAGCACTTCAATAAACTGAAGATCGCGTTTAATACCTACCGTATCCTGCTGGCGCTGAACGACCCGGCGCGGGCGGATCAACTCGCAACGGCGAAAGAGAACTGCATCTACGAGATGGGGATCATCTCGCACTTCGTAGGCGACACGTCGCAGCCGCTGCATACGACGACGCACCATCACGGGTGGGTGGGGGACAACCCCGGAGGGTACACGACGGATCGCGGGATCCATGCGTACATCGACGGGGCGGTGGTGGACTTGCACGCGATCACGGTGGAGTCGCTGCGCCCGTTGATGAAGTACGAGGTGAAGGTGGACGGGAAAGATCCGTGGCAAGACACCCTGGTGTACATCAAACGGAGCCACGCACAGGTGGAGCCGCTTTACAAGTTGGAAAAAGACAAGACGCTGGCGAAAGAAGCGGGGAAGAAGATGATCGAGGAGCGGTTGGCGGACGCGGCGGCGACGCTGAGCGCGTATTACGCGGCGGCGTGGGCGAGCAGCGAGCCAAGCGAGCGGGATATCCAGGCGTGGGTGCGCTACAACAACTTCAAGCCCGAGGTGCTGCCGCGGTATGTCGAGGGCGGAAAGCCGGCAGGCGAGAAGGAAGAGCAACTACGACCCGTGAACGCGGAGCCGACGAAGAGATGAGGAGACGAGATGTTCCGGATGCTGAGGAATCAGGTGGCCGACGCGATGGCGCACGAAGCGGCGACGGGCGAACTGAGCAGTTACGTGTGCGGTCTCTTCGCGGATATGTGCGGGAACGATCCATCGTGCGCGGCGCAGATCGAGAACAAGTCGGCACTCGCGATCGGGTTCATACAGCAGTACGTGCAAGCGACGCCGATGCTGCTTGACGCGGTACTCGAAGCGAGCCGTGCGCAGGGCGTGGAGAGCGAACTGATGCCGGTGCTGATCGCCGCGGAGGATTATTTCCTGCAATCGGTCGATTTCATTCCCGATCATCTTGGTCTTGTGGGCGTAGTGGACGATGCGTATCTGGCGCAGTCACTTCTGCAACGGCTTTCGGACGCGCACAAAGCGGAGTCGGGCGAAGCGTTGCTCCCGTTTGATCTCACGGCGTCAAACTCGCTGATACGAAGGATGATCGGCGAACCGTCGGCGACATCGCTGGACGCCGCGGTGCAGGAGGCGCTCGGGCTGCCGGAGGTTCAGGTTTCTCGGGAGGTGCTGGCGAGTAAAGTGGGGTCGCTGCGTGTGAACGGTGCGCCAGCGATTACGGCGGTGCCGACCACCGATGGTGTGAATCTACACTTGGGGGCACTGGGTAACGGATAATCAAGCGCAAGTGGGGCGTGGTTCCTTTGGTGCGAAAACGAGCAGCGGTGAATCCAGACCCCGAAGTGATTCAAACCCTTGCGCACGTGAGCGGCACCTTAGCGTGTCCGACATGCGGGTACGACCTGAGAGGGAACGTATCGGGTCGGTGCCCGGAGTGTGCCCGCGAGATATCGATTCAAGATGTGAAAGCGGCTTCCCGGCCTGATGCGGGGATCGTGGCGCGTCGGTTGCTGCGGGCGGGGTTCGCCGGGGCAGTGACGCTTGTATTACTGCTGGCCGTGGACCTGCTGCGTGCAGTGAACGGTGCGCCACGGTCGGCGTTTGCGCCGACGGGTGGTCGAACCGCAGTATCGCTTGGGATCGGGTTGGTTGCGGTTGTGCTGGCGGGGAGGTGCGTGGCGGGCACACGGCAAGCGGCGGATAGACGGGGCGTGTGGGTGTGGCCGCTGGTGGTCTGGATACTGCTGCTGGGTTCGCTGGGGGCGTATTGGGTGCCGGGCTGAGGTCGATTGGACGCGGCGGGAGCGGGCGAGAGCGGCCCAATGGAGGATCAGGACCGGAGCAGGCTGGTGCCGAGGGGGCCGGCCTCGAACAGATGCATGGCTGCGGCATCGAGGGCCAGCGCGATGGTGCCGCGGGCGCGGTAGGAATCGCGTGCGGGGAGCCGGGCGACGAGGGATTGGCCGGATGGGAGATCGATATGCAGGTCGGTGGTATCGCCGAGTGGTTCAGCGACGCGGATGACGCCGGTGAAGGCGGGGGGCGCGGCGTTGTTGCCGGCGTTGTTGCCGGTGCTGTTACCGGCTAGCGCGGAGGAGTCGCGCAGGTGCTGCGGGCGGATGCCGAGGGTGACGGGGCGAGCGATGGACGCGGCGACACGATCGGAATGCGCGGGTAGGATGGGAATACGGATGCCGTGATCGGCGGACTCGACGAAAGCGACGCCCGCGGCATCGCGCTCGAGGCGGCCCTCAATGAAGTTCATGGGGGGTGTGCCGATGAAGGAAGCAACGAAGCGGTCCACGGGCTTGCGGTAGAGTTCGAGGGGTGGGCCGACCTGTCGAACGACGCCGGCGTGCATCACAACGACGCGGTCGGCGAGGGTCATCGCTTCTTCCTGATCGTGCGTGACGTAGACGGTGGTGGTGTGGAGGCGCTGGTGCAGAGCCTTGAGTTCGGCGCGCATGGAGACGCGGAGTTTGGCGTCGAGGTTGGAAAGGGGTTCATCAAAGAGGAACGCGGCGGGTTCACGGACGATCGCGCGACCGACGGCGACTCGCTGTCGCTGCCCGCCGGAGAGTTGGCGGGGCTTTCGATCAAGGAGTTCTTCGATCCCGAGGAGTTTGGCGGCGGTGCTCACGCGGCGCTCGATCTCGTCCTTCGGGGTTTTGCGAAGGCGGAGCGCGAAACTCATGTTCTTGCGAACACTCATGTGCGGGTAGAGGGCATAGTTCTGAAAGACCATTGCGATGTCGCGGTCTTTGGGGTGAACGTCGTTGACGACGCGGTCGGCGATGCGGATGGTGCCGGCGGTGGCTTCTTCAAGACCGGCGAGGAGGCGGAGCGTGGTGGACTTGCCGCAGCCGGAGGGGCCGACGAGGACGACAAACTCACCGTCGGCGATATCGAGCGAGAGGTTGTCAACCCCGACGTGTCCGCCGGGGTAGACCTTGCTGATGTTGTCGAAGCGCACGCTGCCCATTCGGTGAGAGTGTAGCGGGGGGCGGGGGTGGTGCGGGACGTCCGATCAGGGGGTGCACCTACTGTTGCGTGCCGGGCCAGAGAACGAATCCAAAGGGCAATCGGCACGAAATGAGAATGACGGCGAGGAGGCCCACGCAGCGTGGCTTGTTCACTGGGTTGTATTCATGGGTCGGGGCGTGTCGATTTGGAGCACAAAGCATGTCGCAGTCGCCTCGGACGGTCGGAGAACTTCGGGCGTCGGGTTGGAAGCCGCGGAGCGTGAAGGAAGAACTGCGTGCGAACATGGTTGGCGCACTTCGGCGTGAAGAAGCCCTGTTTCCTGGGATGATCGGTTATGAAGACACAGTGATCCCGGAGATGGTGAACGCGATATTGGCGGGACATGACATGTTGTTCCTGGGTGAGAAGGGGCAGGGCAAGAGCCGGCTGATGCGTTCGCTGGTGCGGTTTCTGGATGAGACGGTGCCGTACCTGGACATCCCCGGCTCGCCGGTGCATGAAGATCCGTCTGCGCCGATCACAACGGCGGGCAAGCGGATAATGGACGAACTGGGGGAGCGTGCGCCGATCGCGTGGTGGCCGCGCGAACAGCGGTACGCCGAGCGGCTGGCACCGGGGACGAAGTTCGCGGACCTGATCGGCGAGATCGATCCTGCGAAACTGCTGAGCGGAACGAGCATGAGCGCGGAAGACGCGCTGCACTTCGGTTTGATCCCGCGGATGCACCGAGGGATCTTCGCGATGAACGAACTGCCCGACCTGGACGACCTGGTGCAGACGGGGCTGTTCAATATTCTGGAAGAGCGCGATGTGCAGATCCGGGGGTTCCCCGTGAGTTTCGATATCGACGTGCTGGTCCTGTTTTCCGCGAATCCCGGGACGTACAACCGGTCGGGCAAAGTGATCCCGCAACTGAAGGACCGCATCGGCTCCACGATACAAACGCATTATCCTCTGACGCGCGATCTTGGGATCGAGATCATGGAGCGGGAAGCGGGGATCGAGGAATCGCGGAGTGGGGAAGAGTGCGCGGTGCTGGTGCCGAGGTTTATGAAAGAGATCGTGGAGGAGATGTCGATCGCGGCGCGAAAGAGTAAGTTCATCGATCAGACTTCGGGGGTTTCGGCGCGGTTCTCGGTCTCGAACTACCGAACGATGATCGCGAACGCCCGGCGGCGATCAATCCAGTTGAGGGAACCTGCGGCGGTGCCGCGGATCAGCGACCTAGCACATTTTCATGCAAGCGCGATCGGGAAACTTGAACTGGACCTGATGGGATCGCACCAACTGAGCGAGCGGCAAGCGCTGGAGGCGATCGCCGCGGAGGCTGTCAAGACGGTCTTCGGTGAGTATGTGGCGGAGCACGGGCTGGCGGAGATCGGGGACTTGTTCGCAAAGGGAGTGAAGATCGAGGTGGGGGACATGCTCGCGAGTTCGCACTATGAGTCGATCGTGAAGAGGGTGCCGCGGGTGTGGGAGAAGGCGTTCGAGGTGAACCCGGCGACGGACGTGGGAGTGCGGGCGAGTTGCGTGGAGTTCGTGCTCGCGGGGCTCTACGCGACGGACAAGATCTCACGTGCGAGCCGGCACGGGAGGGTGTCGTATGAAATCAAATAAACCCCCGTCTGCGGGGCCGTCGGTTGGGGCGGTCGACGAAAGTGGGTCGGGAGGGATACGTCCCGGTGGGATTGTGCATACGTATCTTGGGTACGACCCGAAGAGTTTCCCGTCGCCGACGGCTCCTGCGCCGGACCTTGCCGGGGCGGCGTTCGAGCATATGTTGGCGTTCGGGTCGATGCGAGAGTTCACGGAGGAAGAACTGGCGAACGCGGTGCGGCTCGATCCGTCGATGTTCCCGCGGCTCGGGCCGAGTCTGCAAGCACTCGAGGCAATGCTGCGAGAGCGCCGGGCGAAGATACTGAGTACATATGAAACCGCCGGGGTGATGAAGGAAACGAAACGGCGTGTGCGTGAGGAGCGGAGCGGCATCAGCGCTCCCAAGCCGTTCCGCGAGGCGTTTCACAAGGCCGCCGACGAAGAGCAGATCGACGCGCTCGAGCGGTTGTGGTATAAGCAAGGGGATGATTCGAGCGAGTTCGGGCGTGCGTTGCTTGGGCTGATGCAGCGGCTGGGCGAGCAGTACCAAATCGATCAACTCGCGTCGAGGTATGAGTTCACGGGGCGCACGCCGATGGAGGTTGACGAGGCCATTGAGGTCAAAGAAGAACTCGAGACGATCGATCGGCTCTTGGAGCAGTTGAAGGAAGCGGGGAAGAACGCGAAACTAGCAATCATCGATATGGACGCGCTCTCGGAGTTCGCGGACCCGGACGCGATCGAGGGGCTGAATCAGGTGCAGCGGCAGATCGAAGAATACCTGCGTGCCGAAGCGCAGCGGCAAGGGCTGGAGCAGTCGCGGCGAGGGTTTTCGCTCTCGCCGCAGGCGTACCGGTTGTTTCAACGAAAACTGCTGAGTGAAATCTTCAGTGAGATGCAGGCGGCACGCTCCGGGCGGCACACCGGGCCGATCATTGGAGAGGGGGCTGTCGAGGTCCAGCGGACCAAGCCGTATGAGTTCGGCGACCCGGTGGCGGGGATCGATGTGGTGCAATCCGTAGCGAATGCGGCGGCGCGTCGGGCGTCGCAGGTGCGGGCCGACGGACCGTCGCGTGCGAGTCTGTCGTTGGATGATCTTGAGATACACCGGACTCGAAACTCGCCCAAGTGCGCGACGACGGTGCTGATGGATATGTCCGGCTCGATGCGCAACGGCGGGCAGTACATCAACTGCAAGCGCATGGCGATCGCCCTCGACGGGCTCATCCGCACCGAGTATCCCGGAGATTTTCTCGCGTTCTTCGAGATGTTCACGCTTGCTCGGCGGTGCCGATCAGGGGACGTTCCCGCGCTGTTGCCCAAGCCGGTGTCGATCTTTCAGCCCGTGGTTCGGCTGCGGGCGGACCTGGGTGATCCGAATATCAGCGAGGCACGGCTGCCGCAGCACTTCACGAATATCCAGCACGCGCTTCGGTTGTCGCGTCAGACGCTCGCGGTGCAGGACACGCCGAATCGACAAGTTATTCTGATCACAGACGGGTTGCCGACGGCGCACTTCGATGGATCCATGCTGTACATGCTCTACCCGGCGGACCCCATGACCGAGGATGCGACGATGCGCGAAGCGCGGATGTGCGCACGCGACGGCATCACGATCAATATCTTTTTACTACCCAACTGGAATCAGAGCAGCGAGGACGTGCAGTTTGCGCACCGGCTGGCGGAATCGACGAAAGGCAGGGTCTTTTTCACAGGCGGGAGCGACCTGGATCAGTATGTTCTTTGGGACTATGTCAGCCAGCGCCGGAAAATTATTCGATAACATGACGGCCGGTGCAGTGCGCAGCAGCCCGCAGCGGATGCGATGGTCAACTGATTATTCAACATTGAGCGAGCGGATGTACTCGTCGAGGCGGGCGCGGAGGGTATCGCGTTTGGTTTGCCCTTCGATCCGTTTGGTATTCAGGTCTTCGAGTTGCGATTCCTGTTCGGTGAGTTTGGTCATGTAGCGGGAGTACAACTGGCTGTTCTTGTCGATGCGGCCCATGTTCTCGCGGATGCGGGCCTGGTCCTGGTTGATCGTGCCGATCTGGCGGTCGAACTCCTGGATCGCGCGCTCGGCGTCGTTGATCTCGGCCTGGCGCTTGCCGATGTCGCGCACGGTTTCGAGAACTTTGTCCGAGAGTTTGCCGTCTTTGTGGTACTGGAGCAGCGTGGGGGTGTCGATGTCCATGACGCCGACGCGGTGGAGGTCCACGCGCTCTTGCACGACGTTCAGGGCTTCGGTCTTGCCGCTGGGGACGCTCACTTCAAAGCGGTAGAGGCTCTGGGTTTCTTCGGCGGGCTTGGTGGGTTCGACGAGCGTCCAGCCGTCGAACTTGGTGTGTTCGAGGACGATGAGGCGCTCGCGTTTCTCGTCGGCGTTCTTGAAGGCGTAGCCGGTTTTGTTCTGGGTTTTGACGGTCTGCTCGAAGGTGCCGCCGACGATGCGGAGTTTGGTGACGGTGGAGTTGGACTCGGGCTTGACGAGGGTGGTGACGTCGAGATCGACGGCGTAGGCGAGGAGGCGTTTGTCGCCTTGGCCGATGTGCCCGATCTGGGCGTCGCCGGCGTAGGCGGACTTGCCGTCGGAGGAGTCGAAGACGCTGATGGGACCGGGGAGGAGTTGGAGGTCGGTGGAGTTGGTGAGTTCGACGCCGCGCATGGGGTATTCGGAGCCGTCGGCGGCGCTGAAGATGCTGACGCGTCGGCCGGAGATGCTGGCGGACATGATGGGGAGCATCGCGGAGCGCTGGCGCTCGATGGTGACGGGGGCGTCGAGTTCGTACTGGAAGACCTCGCCGACTTCGGCGGCGGCGGCCTGGGCGCTGGCGGCGTAGTCGGCCAT
>JBGSIF010000177.1:0-2513 GCA_041742635.1 Phycisphaerales bacterium | reverse complement strand
CCCGGCGGCGGCGGAACCGGCGAAAGCCGGGTGACGCCGCGGGGTTCGGTGCGGCGCGGACGGGTGTGCAAGTCTGTAGGCGGGTCGGGTGTGCGAAGAGTGAAGTGAATACACGGCGTGCCCAAGGGGCGTGCGTATGCGGAGTGCGTGAATATGATGATTTTCCTAGTTGCGTCGGTGGCTATAGCGGTACTCGGGTGGGTGTGGGGCTCACGCGGATTTTTCTCCGCGCTGATCCACATGCTGTGCGTGATCGTCGCCGGCGCGATCGCGTTCGGGGTGTGGGAACTCGTGGGGTACGCGGTGCTCGATGCAGCGGGGACCAAGAAGTGGTTGATCGATATCACCTGGGGGATATCACTGGCGATCCCGTTCGCGGTCGTGCTGGCGGTGCTGCGGCTGGCGATCGATAAGGCGCTCCCGTTCAACACGGACCTGGACGGGACATCGAACCTGCTCGGCGGGATCGTGTGCGGGGTGGTCTCCGGGGTGATCTCAGTCGGGATTTTGACGATATCGGTGACGAACCTGCGGATCAGCACGGACTCGATCGAGTACACCATGGTGGACTACGACACGAACGGCTCGATCGTGAAAGAAACCGGGTACACGACGCTGTATCCGAGGCTAACGGCGGGGTTCTATGCCTTCTTGTCGCAGAACTCGCTGCGGACTGGGACGCCGATGGGGGTGTGGCGTCCGGACCTTGAGTACGAAGGGTCGATGCTCCGGACGAACTTTAATAACGGGACGTCGCGGTTTGCGTTGCCGCCGAGCGCGGTGACGTTTATCAAGCGGTACACGGCCGGGGAAAAGGAAACGGGGCTGGATGTGAAGTCGCTGCTGGCGGAATCGCAGACGGTGACGAGGTTCGACGATCGCGCGGCGATTGTGCCGAGCGATAAGAACCACTATCTCGAGGGGTACGTAGTCCAGTTCAAGAACGCCGCGCGAGAGGTGGACGGGCGGGTGGTCGTCGGTGCGGCGCAGGTGCAACTGGTGATTCAGTCGGCGGACGAAACGGAATCACGGACGTTGTTCCCGGTGGCGATGGTGTCGCAGTCGGATATTTTCGAGGGGGACGTGCGGGTGCGGTATTGGCGGTGGCCATTCAGCAGTGCGCGGACGTTTATCGCATCGGTGGGCGGGGCGGATAATCCGACGATGGGGTTCGAGTTTTTGATGCCCAAGGGGTTCAAGCCGCTGAGTCTGAATGTGAAGGGGGTGCGGTTCAAGGTAGAGGACATGGCGCCGCCGCAGAACTTCAAGGATGCGAAGGAGCGGATCGAGGCGATCAAGCGGTACGAGATTGTGTCGCTGCCGGAAGGCGCGGTAGGGGCGAAGGGGTCGCGTGATTGGCCGTCGGAGCAGACGTCTGGATTGAAGACAACGGCGTATGTCGTGTCGGGAAATCAGACGGGGACGGACCCCGGGATACAAATGATGGACTCGCTACCGTTCTCGCTGATTCTGTCGGCGGACGATCGGCGTGGGTTACAGTTGAATGACCGGAACTTCATCATTGAAGGTGAAGCGGCGTACCGGAACACCGATTTGAAGGACATGCGCGGGGTTGATCAAAAGATCCAGATCCGGCGGATTCTGGCGGAAGAGGGGACGGCGATCGTGCAGGTGAATATCTCGAACAACTCACCGATCGCGTACTCGAAGAGCAAGCTCGCGGTGGAAGGGATCGGCGCGCCGGTGCTGCTGGATAATCTTGGGCAGAAGTACTCGGCGATCGGGTATGTGTACAAGGATTCGACGTCGACGCGGGTGCGGATCACGCCGGGGTCGCCGATCGGGTCGATCGCGGACTTGCCGGACGGCGGGCCGTCGTCGAGCCGGAGCGATCAGGAGTTCGTGCTGATCTACCGAGTAACGGCGAACGTGAAGTTGAAGTCGTTCGATATCGGTGCGAATGTGGTGGTGAAGTTGGAGCCGAACTTGGAGACGAAAGTCCGGTGATGGGGTAGGCGGGTACGCTGGGGGTGGGGCGTGGCGTGGGGGCGGACGTGCGATTATTTTTGATATAATGGGGTCAAAATGGGTTGCACACCCCCCCTGGGGGTTTGGTAAACTGTTTTGCTGGCCGCGCTATTGGAGCGCGGCAAGGCCGCACGCGCCGGGCGAATGTGGTCCGGAGCGGAGCGGCTGAACCACGGTGGTCCTGGCCCGATGAGCCACCATGGAAGATACGGGAAGCTGGTTCGGGCGAGGTTCATAGCGGTGAATATTTACGTCGGAAATCTGCCGTACACGACCACGGACCAGGAACTTGAATCGCTGTTTTCACAGCATGGTCAGATCACCAGCGCGCGGGTGATGATCGACCGAGAGACGGGGCGCTCGCGTGGGTTTGGGTTTGTCGAGATGGCGAACGATGGGGAGGCCCGCAGCGCGATCGAGGCGTTGAACGGGTTTGAAATGAACGGGCGGCCGCTGACGTGCAACGAGGCGAGGCCGAAGGAGCAACGCGGGGGAGGTGGTGGGTTCGGCGGTGGTGGTGGCGG
>JBGSIF010000176.1:0-3397 GCA_041742635.1 Phycisphaerales bacterium | reverse complement strand
GGCAAGACCGCCCATGTGCTCGACAAGGTCGCCATGGTGTTCGGCCAGATGAACGAGCCCCCGGGCGCCCGCATGCGTGTCGCCCTCTCCGGCCTGACCATGGCCGAAGAGTTCCGCGACGCCTCCGGCAAAGAGACCATGATGTTCGTCGACAACATCTTCCGCTTCACCCAGGCGGGTTCGGAAGTGTCCGCGCTTCTGGGTCGCATGCCGTCGGCCGTGGGTTACCAGCCGACGCTGTCGACGGAGATGGGTGAACTCCAAGAGCGGATCACCTCGACGGCCAAGGGCGCCATCACCTCGGTGCAGGCCATCTATGTGCCCGCCGACGACCTGACCGACCCCGCGCCCGCCACGGCCTTCGCCCACCTCGACGCCTTCGTGACGCTGGCCCGCGGCATCGCCGAGAAGGGCATCTACCCGGCCGTGGACCCCCTGGCCTCGACCTCGCGCATCCTCGACCCGGGCATCATCGGCGAGCGCCACTACGCCGTGGCCCAGCGGGTGCAGAAGATCCTGCAGCGGTACAAGGACCTGCAGGACATCATCGCGATTCTGGGCGTGGACGAGCTGAGCGAAGAGGACAAGCGGATCGTGGCCCGCGCCCGTCGCATCGAGCGGTTCCTCTCGCAGCCCTTCTATGTGGCCGAGGTCTTCACCGGCTTCCCCGGCGTCAACTCGACCCTGGAGGAGACGATCGACTCCTTCGAGCGGCTGTGCAACGGCGAGGGCGACGACCTGCCCGAGTCGGCGTTCATGTATGTCGGCACGCTGGACGACGCGAAGAAGAAGGCCGCCGCGGCGGCCGCGAAAGCCTGATCGCAACTCGCTCGATCTGCGAAACCCCGCCGTACGGCGGGGTTTTTTTAAGTTATGCACATTGATGGATTAGGCTTGACAAGGCGGGGGGGGGTATTCTCGCCCTCGTGGAACCCCACGCACGCCATTCTGTCCGGTCACCTTCAGTCCGTTCTGATCGTGGACTTCGCGATGCTGCTACATATTTTCTGTGCGGACTACTTGGTCTCGCAGCACTTCTGAAGGCGTTGGATCCGGTCGCTTCGGAAGAATCGATTCGTGCCGCCTTGAGTTTAGTAGGCGTTCAAGGCCATCTGCTTCCACGATCTATCTTGCTGACCCTTATCGCATTCGAAGCAACCCTCTTTTTCAGCTGTCTATTGTTTTCCATTGCCCATCGACTGCGACCTGCAGTTTTCTCGATTTACACAATCTTTTTTTCTTACATCATTTTTTTATATATTTTCGCCCGCGGCACCGACTGCGGCTGCGCGGTCCTCTCCAGCTCGGATGACTCGTCGGGTGCGGTGATCAGATCGTTTTTCCTTTGGGCACTCGCCATGTGGCAATGCTCACCCCTGGGGCGCAATCTGTTTGGAGCGAACAGACGCATCCAACGGTTGCCTTTAAGAACGGAGAACTTGTAGTGATTAACAAAAATGCATAGATGATGATGCTCGGAATGGGTTCGGTCGTCGTGTTCGCTGCTGTGTCTTTGGCTGGGCCTCGCGGCAATAGTTACTGCGTGGTCAGTCCTACGCCCAACTCCTGCGTCGTCTGCGACAGCTGTAGTGCTAATCCGGACGGGACTCTCGCTTGTGGACGATCTCTCGCGGGTGCCACGTGTACCGTTCCGGGCACATTTCCGAGCTGCACTGTGAACAGTGAGGGCAAGTACACGGTTGGCTGTGTGGCCGTAGCTCCCGATCCCGAGCCGGTTCCTGAGTAAGTCGTTGATTCTGGTTTGGTGTGATGTCGCACCGACTCCGAAGCCGACTCCACCGGAGACAGACATGAAGGGTCGATCGAGGTGGATTTTGGTTCTTTCAGGCGCCGTGCTTCTTGCGGGTGCAGCAGCGGTCCAGTTGCTGCGAAACGGTCGCGGTGAGGCGGGGGTCACGACTGCCTCCGCAAGTGAAGAACTCCGCAAAGAGTTTCAAACTTCCGATCAATCCGAGGGCATTCGTTATAGCGGGCGCGACGCAAAGCAGCGGATCGCTGCGATGGTGACCGTGCGTCTCGACGAGTTCGGGGCAGTAGACAGCGCACTAATCGACCTCGCGTTGCAACGGACGGACCTCCTCTTCGACCCCGACTTTGATCGGTGGGCGGACTATTCGCAGGGGCGGGAACGGGTCCGGGGAACGGGCTGGACGCCCCCTGTCGGTGAACTCCGCGAGCGGTGGGAGTCGCAGGCCGCATCGTTCGCCGATCCGGTCGTCAGGACGGAAGATATCTGGGTGCGAGCGATCGATCCGACTCGTCCATTCCCGGAGTCACAGCCCGGGACCGTCTGGGTCGGTCCGGATTTCGCGGTTTCAGCCCCGGTCCCAGGGGTCGCTGAGTTCGGCCCAGAGGCCGAGGGGATCGAAGTGCTCTATCCGGTCACCATCCGCGACGGGGATGGGCGGAGTTTGGATGCGACAGTATCGATCGTGCTGGTCCGCAAGAGTCCGGGTGCGGATTGGGAGGAGATGACGACCTATGTCTACATGGGTGCCGAAGGTTTCGACCGGCAACTATCGATGCCGCCGATCTGAGGCGTGTTCCTGCGGCCGCCATGCGTTTACGATCGTCGAGATGCTGGTAGTGGCGGCGGTTGTGGCCGTCCTGATTGCACTGGCGTTGCCCGGTCTGGCCGGGGTCCGCATGCGCGGCTTTGAGTCACGGTCGATGTCCAATCTGCGGCAGATTGGAATCTCGGCCGGGTTGTACACTGGGAGCGAGCGGGCGTATCCGTTCGCTCGGTCGGGATGGATCCGACCGCCGAGCGGTCCCAGCCCGTTCGGCATGGGATTTCCGGTGTGGCATCTGGATGTGAACTGGCCCAGCATCATGCATGGGTATGCGCCTTGGAGCGAGAATTATCGTGTGTGGATCGCGCCCGGGAGTGACCCGGACCCCTGGCTTCAAATGATTGACGGAAGGCTCGCCATGAGCCGCTTGCCGGTCTCGTACGAGTATTCAAACTCGTTCGTCGCTCAGCCCGGGGCGTGGGCGGAGATCGCGCCCGATCTGCCGGAGTCGTTGGTCCGGGCTGTGCGGCCGCACCAGGTGCGCTTCCCGTCGTCGAAAGTTATTTTCTTTGATGCGGAGCGGGCGTACACGGGCTCGTTGACGCAGGGCAACGGCCGGCGCGCGGTCTTGCTTACGGATGGTTCGGCGCGTCTGTGGCGCGACGCCGATGCGACCCTGCCGGTCACAAACCATGCGGGGCAGAAGTATCAGCCTTTGCCCCGCTACTTTCACGACACGCCCAACGGCGTCGATGGACGAGATCTGCAGTAGTAAAGGAAAACGCCGGACCCGTGTGTGCGGGTCCGGCGCGGAAGGGGACGCGGTTTAGCAGGGGGCGTCGATCAGCGCCGACGGCGCAGGC
>JBGSIF010000175.1:0-64661 GCA_041742635.1 Phycisphaerales bacterium | reverse complement strand
GCCGAGCCAAGCCGGGCGGCGAGTGAATCGAGTTGCTCGGCGAGCGCGCCGGCATCGGGGGTAAGGCGCATCGCCGCCTGCGTGGGCGTGGCGCAGCGCTCATCGGCGACGAGTTCGGCGAGTGTGGTGTCTGTCTCGTGTCCGATGGCTGCGGCGACGGGGACGGCGCAGTGCAGCACCGCGTGTGCAACGTGGCGATTGTTGAACGTCCAAAGATCTTCCTTGGACCCGCCGCCTCGGGCGAGCAGAACGGCATCGACGCCGATCGCGGCGTGATGAACGCTGATCCACCGCAGCGCACGGATGATCTCATGGGCCGCGGTCTCGCCTTGCACGCGCACGTCCAGCAGTACGACACCGACCGCCGGGCAGCGCCGCTGGATCGTGTTGAGTACATCCTGGTACGCCGCGCTGGTCCGGCTGGTGATGACGGCGATGCGGCGCGGGAAGGCGGGGAGTGGGCGTTTGCGGGCGGGGTCGAACCAGCCGTCGGCGCGGAGTTCATCGCAAAGCCGACGGAACTCGATGTCGAGCGCCCCCGCACCGACGGGTTCCATTTTTTCAACGTAGAGCTGCGTGCGGCCTTGTTTGGCGAAGAACTCGACGCGCCCGGTGGCGACGACCTCGTGCCCGTTCTCGGGTTGGAATTTCGCGGAGCGGGCCGCGCCGGTGAACATGACGCAGTTGACGACGGCGTCGGAGTCCTTGAGATTGAAGTACCAGTGCGTGCGGTGGTTGAAGCCGGTAATTTCGCCGACGACGCGGAGGCGTGCCGGCATCGCCGAGCGGAGTGTCGTATCAATGATCGAACAAAGTTGCGAGACGGTGATGGGTCGATCGGATGTCGAGGCGTGCGCCGCCGGGGGAGTGGTGGGGGTGGCGGGAGGTGGGGGTGTGGTGGAGAGCGAAGTTAGTGGGTTTGCAACGTTCGGCGGAATGGCCGCGTGCGAGAACAGCGAGCCGGCTTCTCGCTTGGCCGCCATTTTGGTTGGGTCGAACGCCGGTCGTTGCATAGGGGATTGTTGAGGGCTACTCGATCGCCGGCAGCCCTTGCATCGCGCGGATGTACATGATTTGCCCGATGTGATAGGAATCGCGGGGGATGAGGTAGCGGATTCGTGAGAGGTCCCCCGCCGGATCGGCGATCACGGCGCGGACCTGTTCGTGCAGCGAAGCGAACCGCTGGCGGGTGGCGTGCCAAGCGGGTTCAGTGATTTCGTCGGGCGACTCGAAGTTTCGGCGTTCGACTTCATCGGGCGCGGGGCGGTCGCCGCGGAGCGTGCGCAGGGCGTGTTCGCGCCAGAAGCAGATGTGATTGAGGATGGCCCAGATGGAATGTCGGCCCGGGGCCGGGGACCAGGCGGCTTGTGCCGCGGTGAGCCCATCGATGGCCTTGGACCAAGGGGCGTACCACAGCCCCTCGTCCCACGCGGCGTCCCACCAGTGAAGGATGTTGATTGACTGCATCTGGAAATCCTGAGTTTATTGAAAAAGGGATGGTTGCATCGAGCGAGGGCCGCGGCCCGCACCGCCACCACCCTTGATGACCGGTGCCGATTCGTCCTGATCTTCGGCGGTCGAATCCTGAGCAAGAAAGAGGGCACCAGCGTCGAAGCGTTCGGCTTTTTTGACGGTGCGATCAGCGTCGGTCCCGCGCGGGAGCGTCACACCGCTGGGCGCTGACGGGGTGCCCCCGCCGAGAAGTTGTGCAATCGTGACAATCTGGAGCCGTGGCACGACCGTGGCTTGGAAGGGTGATGCGTACGACGCGAGCGTCGCCGCTTCGGCGCGCATCGGTGCAGTAGGTTCGTCGAGTGAGATCAGGATGCCGATGGCGGCGTTCTCTCGATCGATCACGCCGCGGAAATCGCGCACGTCCTTGGCACCGACCTTGCCGCCCTTGACTTGGACCATGATCGGCTTGGGGCCTTTGTTGTCGTCGATGAAGAATCGGACGCCGTCGATGCCCCGGTCGGCACCTTTCTTGCCCTACTTGGGTTGCGCCGGAGTAGCCCCGGCGGGGCGAGCACCGACCAGGCCGCACGCCCAGAACTGGAACTGAAAGGGATCGTCGTGGAAGAGTTGGCGAGCGCCGGAGAGATCCTTGGGTTCGCCGACGACCTCGTAGACCGGGCTGGGGTCAAACCGTGCGAGGCGGTGCTTGATGAGGTTGATCGCCAGGTGAGTGATATCGATGCCGATCCAGCGGCGGGGCGCGAGGTCGGGGTTCTCGCGGCTAATGGTTTCGACGGCATCGATGGTAGTGCCACAGCCGCAGACGGGGTCGAGGATCACCGCACCCGGGCTGGATGAGGCGGCGATGATTCGTTTGAGGAGGTCGATGGTTTTTTGCGTGGGGTAGCCGAGGCGTTCTTGGGCTTGGGAGTTGATCGGGGGGATGTCGATCCACACGTCTGTCGGGGCGACACCTTCGAGTGCATCCGCAAACCACTTGAGCCGTGGCACTCCGCCCTTCTTGGTCGGCCAGTGAATCAGTCCCGCGGCGTCAAGCGCATCGAGCTTATCTTGAATGGTTTTGCCAGTGATGCTGTAGTGTTGAAGCATCTTCTGGGGCAAGGCCCAGTGACGACCAACTTTCGTCGGGTTTACTCGTCGCCAAGGTTTGCCGCTTGGTCCGGTCGATTTGCCAGCGCCGGTGAGAGACACATCTTGATATCGACGACTGGTCTTTTGGTCAATCCACCGGAACTTGGTCTCGACGTAATCTGGGTCGTGGGGGATTCGTGGGTAAGCCCACAGGCGAGACTCGGTTGCGCCATATAGGAAAATCACGTCGTGGACCCGGCCGAAGCGGTCGGCTGATCCATGTGCGTGAGTTCGCTTCCAGATGATCTCGTTCAGGAAATGCTTCGCTTGGAACACACCGTCCAAGACCATCTTGAGATAATGACTCGCCGTCGGATCGCAGTGCAGGTACAGGCTGCCAGTAGGCTTGAGGATGCGGCGCAGGTGGACGAGCCGCACCGCCATCTGCACCAAGTACGCGAGCATGGGCGAATGACCAAGGAACTGGTGGAATATCTTGATGAGCGAGACGACGGCCGCCGGGGTGTGTTGATCGTTCATCAGGAACGCGAGGGCCTCGGCCGCGGAAGTGTCCCACGCCCAGGTGTCGTCGAACGCACGGATCTGGGCCGAGGAAGACTCCCCGGCGGTCTCACTGAAGAGCACGTTGTAGTTGGCGTTTGAGTTGAACGGCGGATCAAGATAAATCAGGTCAACAGACTCGCTCGGAAACACCGAGTGGTCTCGAATGAAATCGAGATTGTCACCATAAAAAAGATGGTTGCGATCGAACATGCTCGCTCCGGGGGAGCAGCATGATACACGCACGCAACCATGTTCGACCGCCGCTACGGGACTTTCTCAAACGTGAAACTCGTTCCCTTGTAATCCACCAAGACGGCGTCGCCGGCGACGAACTCGCCCGCGAGGATCTTGCTGGCCAGCGGGTTTTCCAGTCGTTGCTGGATTACTCGCTTAAGCGGTCGGGCACCGTAGGCCGGATCCCAGCCTTCGCTGGCGAGGTGCTGCTTGGCTTCCATCGTGAGTTCGAGGGTCATCTGCCGATCGTCGAGGCGCTTGCGCAGCCGGGCGAGTTGGATGTCCACGATGTTCGCCAGGTGCTCCCGCTTGAGTTGATGGAACACGACGACTTCATCGATACGGTTGAGCAGTTCGGGTCGCATGAACCCTTCGCGCATCCCGACATTGAGTTGACCGGCGAACTCGCCGGAATCCATATCGGCGTGCATCCCCTTCCCGCGCATGTCCATGCCGGGGCCGCGTCGGATGAGGTCGCGCACGGCGGCGTCGATCTCCCAATCCTCGGCACCGCGCTCCGTCATCTCGTGGATCTCGCGCGAGCCGATATTGCTCGTCATCACGACGATCGCGTTCTTGAAATCAACGGTGCGGCCTTGACCGTCGGTCAGCCGCCCGTCGTCGAGCAGTTGCAGTAGAACGTTGAAGACGTCGGGGTGTGCCTTCTCGATCTCGTCGAGGAGGAGCACGGCGTAGGGGCGACGGCGGATCGCCTCGGTCAACGCGCCGCCTTCTTCGTACCCGACGTAGCCTGGGGGCGCGCCGATCAGTCGGGATACGGCGTGCTTCTCCATATACTCGCTCATGTCGATGCGGACGAGGGCTTCTTCGGTATCGAAGAGGAACTCGGCGAGCGCCTTGCAGGTTTCGGTTTTCCCCACGCCGGTCGGGCCAAGGAAGAGGAAGGAGCCGATGGGGCGGTTGGGATCGCCGAGTCCCGCGCGGGCGCGACGCACGGCGTCGGAGACGGACTTCAGCGCCTCATCCTGACCGACGACCCGCTTGCGAAGCCCGTCTTCCATGCGGATGAGTTTGTCGCGCTCGGCCTCGACGAGGCGAGAGACCGGGATACCCGTCCATGCGGCGACGACTTCGGAAATGAGTTCCGCGTCCACTTCTTCCTTCACCATCGCTCCGCCTCGTGCTTGACGATCGTCCATCACCGACTCGGCGGTCGTGAGTTTCTTTTCTAGTTCACGGATCTCGCCGTATTGGATGCGGGCGGCGGTTTCGAGGTCGCCGCGGCGCTGTGCCTGTTCGAGTTCGGTGCGTTTGCGGTCGATCTGCTCTTTGATGAGTTTGACCGCGTCGAGTTCCTTCTTTTCTTCTTCCCAGCGCGCGGTAAGCCCGCGGTTCTGTTCCTGGAGTTCGCTGAGCTCCTTCTCCACTTTCTCCAGTTGCGACTTTCCTTGGTCGGTGGACCGGGCGTCACGCCCGGTTTCCTTGACTTCGAGTTTGAGGGCTTCACGCTCGATCTCCAACTGCATAATGCGACGGCGTAACTCGTCGAGTTCCGTCGGCATCGAGTCGTTCTCCATGCGCAAGCGCGAAGCGGCTTCGTCGATGAGGTCGATCGCCTTGTCTGGTAAAAACCGCTCGGTGATATAGCGATTGCTCAGGTTCGCGGCGGCGAGGATCGCGGCATCGAGGATCCGCACGCCGTGGTGCGCTTCGTATCGAGGCTTCAGGCCGCGCAGGATTGCCACGGTATCTTGCACACTGGGCTGATCGACATACACGGGCTGGAAGCGGCGCTCGAAGGCGGGGTCTTTCTCGATGTGCTTGCGGTATTCGTCGAGCGTCGTCGCACCAATGCAGCGGACTTCGCCGCGGGCGAGCGCGGGTTTGAGCAGATTGCCCGCACTCACCGCGCCCTCTGCCGCGCCCGCGCCCACGATCGTGTGCAGTTCGTCGATGAAGAGAATAACATCGCCCTTGCTTGCCTGCACCTCTCGCAGCACGGCTTTGAGGCGCTCTTCAAACTCCCCGCGGTATTTCGCGCCCGCGAGCAGTTGGCCGACATCCAGCCCGATCACTTTCTTGTCGCGCATCCCCTCGGGGCAGTCGCCGTTGACGATGCGGAGCGCGAGCCCCTCGGCGATGGCGGTTTTGCCTACGCCCGGCTCGCCGATCAGCACCGGGTTGTTCTTCGTTCGGCGCGACAGCACTTGCATACATCGTCGGATTTCATCGTCGCGCCCGATGACCGGATCGAGTTTGCCTTGCTGGGCTTTCTCGGTCAGGTCGATGCCGTATTTCTTGAGGGCTTCGTAGGTGGTCTCCGCGCCGGGGTCGGTCACGTTCTTGACGCCCGAACTCTCACGCAGTTGTTTCATGGCCCGCTCGACCTGTTTCTTATCCACAGCGTTCAGGCTCAGAAGTTCTTTCGCTTGCCCCGGGGTGTCGGTCAGCGCGAGCAACAGGTGTTCGGTCGAGACATAGGAGTCGCCGAGTTTCTTGGCCTCGGCGTCGGCCTTGCTGAGAATATCCATGACCGCACGTCCGGTGCTGCCGGCACCTGACGATGTCTTGGGCAACCGCCCGAGTTCACCTTCGGTCATCGATGCAATCCGTTCGACACCGCCTTCGACCTCAACGGCTTTGCCGAGGATCGACCACGCCGCTCCGCCGCCGCTACCGCCACCGCGATCAGCGAGCATCGCGCCAAGAAGGTGCAGCCCGGCGATTTCGGGGTTCCCCCGGGAAGTCGCGTCCTGCTGGGCTTGGGCAAGGGTTTGCTGGGCGAGGGTTGTTAGGCGGTCTGGTCGCATAGTGAACTCCGATTGAATGGGGTTGTACACCCACGAGGGAACTACTGCAACCGGCGGGCCGCGATGAGTGTGCGTAAACCGCATCAAGCGGCAGCCAGTTTGTATTCAGTTCGCTCGGCGACTGTCGATTTGACACCCAACTGAGCCGCAGGGCGCAAGCCCTCGGTCTTGAGAGTCAATGGAAACACGAAGACTGGCCGCTTGTGCGGCACGGCTCAGATTACTGGCCTTCGAGTACATATTTTACTTTGGATCGAACCTGATCGTCGGACCACAAGTAGATCGTGCTCCCGTGGCGTGTCCACACACGTTGCTCGGGCACGACAAAGGAGTATTCACGGAGTCTTCGCGTGGCCCAGGATTTAAACTGGGCCAGCATCTGCTCGGGTGTCGCCTTGCCCATCACGATGACGTGTACATGGTTGGTAAGAACGTTGACCGCCGAGAGTCGCCAGCCGCGTACCTGTGCGTGTTCCACTATTGTTTCGTGAACGCATGTTCTCATGCACGTATCAAGCAGTATTGCGGGCTGGTGCCGAGACTCCTCGGCCAGTTTCAAGTCATCCTCATCGGAAGGCAGGCGAGGCGTGCCAAAGACATTGTGTTCACGATCAACGGAACCCCGTTGATCATGATGAAGCCATGTGCCGTAACAGGTCCAAGTCAAGAAGTACGCGAGCGGGTGCGACCCTATTTCTGAGTATACCAGCCTGTGCCGCAGGGCGCAAGCCCTCGGTCTTGTTGGTCAACTGAGATGCGAAGACCGGCCGCTTGCGCGGCACGGCTCAGACTGAGCCGCAGGGCGCAAGCCCTCGGTCTTGTTTGTCATGCAATACACGAAGACCGGCCACTCGCGCGGCACGGCTCAGGTCACTCACCTGGGATGTACGAAATCGTGCCTTCCCATGGGCTGCTGGCGCTCGCGTATAACTTCTTGGGGATGCGACCCGCGAGGTACGACGCGCGGCCCGCGAGCGTCGCCTGTTTCATCGCTTCGGCCATGAGTACCGGTTGCTTCGCGTGCGCTACGGCCGTGTTAAGCAGCACCGCGTCCGCCCCTAGTTCCATTGCCACCGCCACATCCGACGCGCTACCTACGCCCGCATCGACGATCACGGGGAACGCCGGGTCGCCGGCCTTAAGCAGTTCCAGGCACAGCACAATGTTGTTGGGGTTCAGCACGCCTTGCCCGGACCCGATCGGCGAGCCGGCGGGCATGACACACGCCGCCCCGGCTTCTTTGATGCGCAGCGCCGCGATCGGATCGTCCGATGTGTACGCGAGCACGCGGAACCCATCGCGGGTAAGCGTCTTGGTCGCCTCGATCGTGCCGACGGGATCGGGCAAGAGTGTCTTCTTGTCGGCGAGGACTTCGAGTTTCACCCAGTCGGCCCCGGCCGCCCCCCCAGCGCCGCCGCCGCTGAGTTGCGAGAGGATCTCGCGCCCCAGCCTTGCGACGCGCACCGCGTCGTCGGCGGAAAAGCAGCCGGCGGTATTCGGCAGGATCGTGTACTTGGTCAAATCCAAATGATCCAGCAGGGATTCGCCCCGCTCGTTGAACAAACGCTCACGCCGCACCGCGACGGTTACGACCTGTGTGCCAGACGCTTCGAGCGATTGACGCATGACATCGAAACTCGAATATTTCCCCGTACCCACGATGAGGCGCGAGCGGAATGAGCGCTCGGCAATCACGAGCGATGACGAGTTTGAATCGGTGTGAGTGTGCATGATGACGTGAGATTCCAGCCGCGCGTGCCGCTGGGATAATGTAGGCATGAAGGCACGCTCAACCCCGGCCGACGAAAACCCCGCTGGGTCGGCATCTCGCCCCACCCCACCGACCGATCCCGGCGCGATATCGATACTGTCGGCGTCGTCTCGCGTGATCCTCGCCGCGGGCGGGATGCTCTGGGAAACCGAGGCCCGCGAGCGGTTGTGCATCGTCCACCGCCCACGTTATGACGATTGGTCGATGCCCAAGGGCAAGTGGGAGCCGGGCGAAACCCTCGAAGCCTGTGCCGTGCGTGAAATCTTCGAAGAGACCGGTTGCCATGTCGCGCTCGGTCCCTTCGGGGACATTGTTCGATACACCGTCAAAGGCTCCGCGAAGTTTGTATTTTACTGGCACATGACCCTCGTCGGCCCCGGTCGCTTCGTGCCCAATGATGAAGTGGATGTAATGCTGTGGGCAACGATCGAAGAAGCCCAGCGTCGGCTCACACACCGGCACGAAGTCGATCTCATCGAGCGATGCCGCTAATCCGACCGCGTTCGGTTACGGTCGATCCTGCGGTGTCGAGGGCGAGGTGTACGCCGCCAAACCAAATGGGGTACTCGTGTTCTCTTCGCCACCCAGCCGCCCGAGGGATTCCTGCTCGAGTTGCTTCACGAGTTCGGGCGACAGCCCGTGCAGCCCGCGCACTTCGTGCAGCGGGAGCGTGAACACCTCTCCCGACGGGGTCCGCACCCGAAACACCGTGCATTCCACGGCGATCGAAAACGCACGCTCGTCCGCGCTCCCCGTCAGAGCGCACGCGAACATCGGGAAGACATCCGCGATCGGTATCCGCTCGCCCCCCCTGGTCAGTATCGCAAACCGGCCGTCGAACATTTCTGCGGGCTGCCCCTGCATCATCGACAGGCCGGTGAGCATCTCCCGCACGATGTCCTGCCAATACAAATCTCGTGCGATTTGGATCGAGGCCAAGTCGCGGGGCGAAGCACCGTGCGCCGCGGCGGTTGACGAGTGAGGTAGGGCAGTGGGTTCGGGCATCACACAGTTTACGCGAGAGCCGCATCGATCAACGCGATGATGTGCCGAAGTTAGTTCGCACCCGGCGATGGTGTGGACAGGCGTTCGATCGCCGCCTGTACCTGCGCCCGGCTGACGGAACTCATCGATTTGCCGAGCAACCCGGCGCGGGCCAGCGCCGCCGCCGACACCCCTTGCCCGCTGCGCGATCGAGGGTACGACGAACTGCGTGAGCCTTTGGTCGGGACGCTCGGGCGTCCATTGCTGCCCACGCGGGAGCCTTTCGCCCCCGGCTTGCGTTTTTCGCCCGAGCGAACGATCACGACTTTGGTTGGCGAACTTGATGAGGCAGCGTACGTGGGATTCTCATCCGCGTTTCCCGCCGGAGGGTTCGTGGAATCCGGCTCGGTGGAGTGCTCGCTCGCGTCGGGCAGAGTCTCGGCGCTGTCGGCCGGGGCCGAGCCGGGGCGGGCCACGCCGCTCGCGTTCACGATTTTCATGCGTCCGTCGGACCCGCGGGTGACGACATTCTGGTTGAAGTTGATATTCCATCCAGAGCCGCGCAGCAGGTCGTGCGGCACCGAGTCCATCCAACTGTCCTTCGCGCGGACTTCGCGCGGGTCCGGCACATCTTCAAACATCACCGGCACGTACCCGAGTTGTGCGATCCGTTCTGCCTGCGCCTGCATCGCGCTCGGCGTGATCACAACCCCGTGCGCTCGGTGGACGTGGTACGACATCGCGCCCCAAGACTCGTGCCCGGGATTGAGCAGGTCGGCGAGGTAGTGCTGATTCGAGAGCGTACTCCAGTCGATCCCGCCGTCCGCGGGCATCTGCGGGTGCCAGCCCGAGATGAACATCGCCGCTTGGGTGTGCAGGATGTCGCACTGGTCCGGCTCGATGCAGAACTTTACCGTCGGGTACCGCTCCCGGAGCGTCCGTAGCCACGGGTACAACTTCCAGATCGGCGTCAGCATCGTGTGGAACGTATCCAGCCCGATATCCGTCGCGCCGGCTTGCACCGCGATGTCCATCTCCCGCAAGGCGGCTTCGCGGTGGTCGCGGTTGGCCGGATCGAAGTGCTCGACCACGCTCGGGTTCCACGCACGCGATACCTGCAGCGCACGTCCCCACCACAGCCCAAGCGTCATCCCCGCCGTCGGAAGGCTTGGGAACCCGTGCTGCGGATCCAGTGCCGATGCGAGCTGCGCATCATCCGCCCACGGCGACGCGAACTGGAACGGATAGTTCAAGTCCGTCTGCTCGTTATACAAGCCCGTCGGTGCCCAGAACATCACCCGCGACCACTTCGGCTCCGACTTGATGTAGTCCATCCACGGTCGGAACGAATACCGATCCGGACGCTGGTTCGGATACCCCGCCCATCCCCTCGGATTCCCCGTTGAGATGTTGTGCTCCACCGCCATCAGTACGGGACGCACCGGGCGGTCGTCCCGCCGGTACGTCACCGCGCCGTACATCCCCTTGAAATAGTTGCGATACGGCACCAGAAGCCGGATCCAGTCATTAGGCGTCTTGGTCACTCGGAGCGACATGACATACGTCCGGCTTTCACCTGCGGGGAGGATCCCCTCGCGCGGGATCCGTGCCCATTGATTCTCGTTGCCAACATTGCCGAACCGGAACTCGACGATCCACCCGCGCGGGCCGTAGACCGCCGGGTCCGCCGTCGCTGATGTGCTCCGCATCATGATGCGCACGTCGTGTTGGTAGTCCAGCACCGGGTATTGCAGGCTCAGGCTCACCGCATAGTCCGCGTTGCGAACCACCCACACCGGCGAGTACAAATCGTTCGGGTAGGTGAACGCCTGCGCCGCAAAGTTGTTGTAGTCCGCAACGATCGGCTCGCCGATGTGCCGGAAATCCTGGTACGTGATGTTGTTTCCCAGGTTCAGTTTCCCGAACGAGAACGTCCCCATCCGCGCCGGCTGTGTGCCCGAGTTGGTCAGCGTGTAGACGATATCAAGCCCCGACGGCTGCTCGCGGAACTCCACCTGCGAGTCCAGAGGGTCCAACGGCTCGTACGCCGGGTACCCCAGCGGCATGATCTCGAAACCATTCTCCGCATCATTGATTCGGAATCGATCCCCGTTGATACCCACGTTCACTACCCGCGTCCCCGTTTCCGGGGCCGGGACTTGTTGGCCTGATGCGGGGCAGGCGGATATTGCCGCGATGGCCCCTCCAGCAATCGCTGCTCGCCATGGTACGAACTTGGTTATGGCGCTACGCATGTACTGGCACTCCGCGGCGACAAGGATCGGAAACAACATTCACTCTCGCTTCGATCGGCCAATTCTGCCGATCGGTGCAGCCTACTTTCCCCAAAGTCGGCAGCGGCTGGGCGACATCGGGCGACTGTACGGATCCTGCCGCACGCGCCGGACCCGTTCCCCTCCCTCGCTCGCTCTCAAGCCGCCGTATGCCGACCACGTCTGACAGTCGTTTTCTTCGATTCGCTCCTCGTCCTTGTGTCAAACCACACAGCCATCATGCGGGATACACACGGCACGAGCGGTTCAATCGGTGCCGCTTTCCTATCCTTGTGTAATGACAACCGTACCCAAAGAGCGTGCTGTCACGTCCGAACTCCGTGCCGCCGTGGATTTCGGGCGCACCAGCGACGACTACGCCCGATTCCGTCCCGGCCCACCACAGGCTTTCTACGAACGACTCGCCCAGATCGTTCGTCTGGAGGGCTTGCACGCCGCGGATGTCGGCGCGGGGACCGGGCTTGTGTCCATCGAACTCGCCCGTCGAGGGGCGTGCGTCGCGGCCATCGACCCCGCCGAACCACAACTCGCCCAGGCGTCGCGCCTCGCGCGCGAAGCCGGACTCACCTTCCGCACCATTGTCGGAACCGCCGAGGCTACCACCCTGCCCGACCAGTCGATCGACCTCTTCCTCGCCAGCCAAGCGTGGCATTGGTTCGATCCGATCCGGGCCGGTGCCGAAGCCATGCGAGTCCTCAGGCCTGGCGGCATCATCCTGACCGTCTCCTTCGACTACCTCCCCGGTCGTTCCACGGTTGCCGGCGCGACCGAAGGCCTCATCCTGAAGTACAACCCCACTTGGCCGCTCGCCAACGGAAACGGCTGCCACCTCAAGCCCCTGCACGACCTACCCGCCGCCGGGTTCTCTTGCGTCGAACAGTTCTCCTTCGAACATGAGCAAGTGTTTTCACACGAAGCATGGCGGGGGCGCATGCGCACCTGCAACGGCGTCGGCGCATCGCTCCCCCCCGATCGGGTCAAGGTGTTCGATGACGACTTGCGGGACATGCTTGCCGAACGTGCCCCCGATCCCGTCAGTATTACCCATCGTGTCTGGGTGGTATGGGCGATCAAGCCTCGCTGATCCTGAGTGTCGCTGGCGTCGAGTTTCCATTCGAAGCAGTGCGTCGCGCCGATACGATCCGGGTTGAATCGGTCCCACATACAGATGGCCCAGCACATGACGATCACCCTGAACAACAAGCCGATGGACATTGCCGATGGCTCGACGGTTGAATCGCTGCTGCACCAACTGGGGCTGTCCCGGTCTCCGTGCGCGGTCGAACTCAACCGTGAACTGGTTCCCAAAGCACGCCATCCTTTCGCTCCGCTCCGTGATGGCGATCAAGTCGAGATCGTCACCCTCGTCGGCGGCGGGTGATCCCGACGTTGCTCCAGCACCCGCCCTCCTTCTTCATCCCCGTTTGGCTTGACGCAT
Organism: Phycisphaerales bacterium; assembly: GCA_041742635.1. Taxonomy (GTDB): domain Bacteria; phylum Planctomycetota; class Phycisphaerae; order Phycisphaerales; family UBA1924; genus JTS-AC122. The sequence goes on along the minus strand of JBGSIF010000175.1, from coordinate 52,058 downwards.
CAGTGTCCCGAACGTGCCGAGCATCGCCACGGAATCTGCCGGCAGCGACGCCGGGGGCGTCCGCAACTGGTACGACCCGTCCGCCCCGAGTTCCCACGCCGACCGTGCGTCTTCGAGCATAATCGTTGCGATCTTCCATAACTGTGCGCGCGACGCACGATCCGTCACCGGGCACGCGGCCTCGACACGGTTGTTCAAGTTCCGGTACATCCAATCCGCCGACGAGATGTACCAATCCCCGTCGAGCGGATCCGGCCGGCCCGCGCCGAAATGCACAAACCTCGAATGCTCCAGGAACCGCCCGATGACCGAGATCACCTGGATATTCTCGCTCATCCCGGCCACCCCCGGCCTGAGACAGCAGAACCCGCGCACGAACAGCGTGATCTGGACCCCCGCCTGCGATGCTTCGTACAACTTCTCCGTTACGTCCTGATCCGCCATCGCGTTCATCTTGGCGATGATGCGCCCACCGACCTTGGAATTCCCGTTGGCGTACTCCCGCGCCACGCGGATCTCACGCTCGATCAACTCGATGAACCGGGCTTTCATGTTCATCGGCGCGACCAGCACCGTCTCGAACGTATCCTGCCGCGAGCGCCCGGTGAGCAGGTTGAACATCTCGATCACATCGTCCGTCACCGCCGGGTTGCACGTCAGCAGCCCCAGGTCTGTGTACAACTGTGCCGTGCGGGTGTGATAGTTGCCCGTCCCGAGGTGCGCGTAGGTTCGGATCCCGCCCTCTTCACGCCGAACGACCAGCGCGGCTTTGCAGTGCGTCTTCAGCCCGATCACACCATACGCCACGTGCGCCCCGGCCTTTTCCAGCATCCGCGCGAACTTTACGTTCCGTTGCTCATCGAACCGGGCCCGCAGTTCGACCAGCACCGCCACCTGCTTTCCCGCCTCCGCCGCTCGGATCAGCGACGACACAAACGTCGAGTCCCCGCTCGTGCGATAGATCGTTTGTTTGATCGCCAGCACGTTCGGATCCCGTGCGGCGTCCGTGATGAACCGCACCGCGCTCGCCTCGAACGATTCATACGGGTGATGCACCAGCACATCCCCTCGCCGGATGATTGAGAAAATGTCAGTTCCATCTTCGTCCAGTCGTTTCGGGATCACCGGCGTCCATTTCGGCCACTGAAGGTCCGCACGGGGCAACTCCGCGATCTCCGTCAGTGTTGTGTAATCCAGCAGTCCACCCCGCTCGTCGATATCGTCCGGAGTCAACTCCAGTTGCTCGCTCAGATGCCCCAGCATCGTCTCCGACGCGCCGGGACCGATCTCCAGCCGCACCGTGTTCGCAAACCGACGACGACGCAGTTGCTCTTCCACCTGTTCCAGCAGCGTGTCGTCCGAATCGTCGTCGTCGTCCGGCTCGTCTGCTTCCGGTTCGGCGTCTCGCGTCACCCGGAACGGCACCACCTCCGTGATCTGCATCCCTGGGAATAAGTCATCCAAGTTGTATTTGATGACATCACGCAGATTCACAAACCGCCCCGTGCCCGTCGCCGCAGGGGCCGCCGCGCCTTCTAGTGGTGTCTCTGGCACCATGATCCACTGCGGTAGCACGCTCGGCACTTTCACCCGCGCAAACATCGGCTCAAACCGGCCCGGCTCCGCCAGCAGCACCCCGAAGTTTCTCGACAAGTTCGATATAAACGGGAACCGGTGCCCCGGGTCCACCGACAACGGTGTCAACACCGGGAACACGTTCGTCCGGTACCACCGATCGATCCACGTCCGTTCCGCTTCGCTCAGGTCCAGATACTCGACAATGTCGATCCCCTGTTTGCGCAGCGCGGGCTTCACTTCTTTTTCGTAGATCTCTGCCTGCTTTGACTGCAACTCGCGCGTCGTCGAGCGCATCGCCGAGAGCAGCACCCCGGCCGCCAATCCGTCCTGATCCGGACTGAGGATTCCCTGTGTGATCCGGCGCTTCAGTGCGCCGAGCCGCTTCATCACGAACTCATCCAGGTTCGACGAAAAGATCGCCAGGAACCTCACCCGCTCTAGCAACGGCGTCCGCACGTCCGTGGATTGGTGCAGCACACGTCGATTGAACTCCAGCCACGAGAGATCGCGGTTGAACACGCGCCCGTTCGCCGTCGCATCCGGTCGGCTTGCGTTCGCCATGCTTGCTCCCGCGCACGCATCCTCCGCCACGTTCCCCGCGACGCCTTCGATCGGCAACGCCGGCACGCTCGCGTTCGACGGCGTTGCCTCACCGGTCGCCACACGTTGATCCGCTCTACTCGTTCCTGAACTCACGGCTTGCTTCTCCCACGCCGCCCCCCTCGTCCTGCCTCGGCACCATCCGCCCCGCGTCATTTGCCCCACGCTGCATTGTTTACCTGCCCGATCACGGAACGAGGCGGTACGTCACCGCACATCCGGGTGCTTCGGTCACACGTACCCACGCCAGCCTCGTCGTCGACGCAGCCGCGTCATCAGTCCCGCGCATGGCCGCGTGTAATCCTCTTTCTATCGCCCGTCCGAAATATGACGCCACATTTTCAGCCGTCGGATTCAATCGATCAAACGGGGGCGCCGCATTCAAGTTCGTGTTCCGGAAGGGGGCGATCACTTCGTCAACGACCCGTTCGAGCACATGAAAATCAACGAGAAGCCCATCGTCGTCGAGCGAATCCCCCGTCATTGCGACCGTGACATGCCAGTCATGCCCGTGCAGTGTTTCTCGAACCCCGCGGATGTTGATCGCGTGAGCCGCCGAAAACACGCGTTGTACCGTCAACTCATACACATCCGACTGTAGGACGTGCAGGCCTCGAACTCGCTTGAGCGAAATGCCGAGCGGCGTACGCTCTTGCAATATGAACCTCGCCGTCATCGTCCCCGCCGCTGGTGCCAGCCGTCGTTACTCCGATTCCGTTGTCCAAGAGACGGGTGCCGACATCACCCGGTCGAAACTCGACGAAGACCTCGGCGGTCGCCCCGTCCTCCACCGCACCGTCGAACTCTTCACCAAACTGAGCGAGGTCTCCTGCATCATCGTCGCTGGCCCCGCCGACAACGCCGCCTTCGCCGTCTTCCGCGACAGGCACGCCGACAAACTCGGCATCCTCGGCGTCCGTCTTTGTCAAGGCGGCGTGACCCACCGCTACGAGACCGTCCAGAATGCACTCAAACTCGTTCCTGATTCCTGTACACACGCTCTGGTCCACGATGCCGCGCGTCCGTGTGCTTCGCTCGAACTCATCGAACGTGTCCTACGCGCCGCCGAACATCACCCCGCCGTCATCCCCGGCGTTGATGTCCCCGACACGCTCAAGAAAGTCGCCCCCCAGCCCGTGCTCGCGCCCGCCGATCCGCTCGCGAGCATCCTCGGCGGCGAGGAAACAACCCTGGGCCGTCACGTCCTGCAAACCCTCGATCGTACGTGCGTCGTGCAGGTGCAGACCCCGCAGGTCTTCACTCTTGACTTGCTCCGCCGGGCGTACGCGCAGCCCGACCTCAGCAGCACCGACGATGCCCAACTCGTCGAACGCCTCGGCGAGTACGTCCTGGTCGTCCCCGGCGAGCCGACCAACATCAAGATCACCCACGCCGCCGATATCCGCCTTGCGCGCCTTATCTTGAACGCCAAGCCCCCGGAGGAAAAACCAGCCAGCATGAGGTTCTGAACACGCTCTTGTAGTTCGGGTGACCCAACTCGCAGCAGCGCCTCACTGACTATTTGCAACCATGCGATCCCTCTTATTGGCTCGCCCGTCCCGCCGGTCGTGGGCATCGCGGCACATCCCCGCGATCACAGATTCTTGGCGAGTACGGCCTGAACTCGTCGAGCGATCTTCATTTCGATGGCGTTGCGGTATGGACGCCAGCAATACTCCTGCGCCTCGGTCCCTCACACTACACTTCTACCAATGCTCCCCGCCGCTCACCATCTCGTGTGGTTCATAGCGACGTGCCTCTCGCTTTGGGGGATCTCCCTCGTCTCGCGCGGTATCCGAAGTAGACGCACGAGAGCACATGCGGCTTCAATCGGCGATGCCGCCGCTTCCTCGTCTGATCGCCGCCGGCGTCTCCTCGGATTGGTCGTCGGTGCCGCGTGCCAGCCGGCGTGCTTGCTCCTTTTTTTCGTCGGCCGCGCCATTCAGCGCTACGCCAGCGGAGAAGACTTCGATTCACCGCAAGGCCCAACGATCTTCCACGCTATCGCCGCGGGCCTCTTCGTCTTCGCTCTCGTTGTCGTTGCACGCGGGCTTTTCCGCGATTCATCGAACGGCCGCAAACGCTGCCCCAAGTGCTGGTACGACATGGCCGGTACGGCCGCTTCGGGCCGCTTCGTTTGCCCCGAATGTGGACACGACGCTCTCGCACCCGCCAACCTCCTGCGTACTCGCCGTCATCGAGTTTCAATCGTTTTCGGCACCCTCCTCGTGCTTGCTGCACTCTGGGTTCCTCGCCTCGCAGGCGTTCCCACCGGCGGTGCCAAGGCTCTCTTGCCCACCACCGTACTCATTGCCGGTATCTGGTACTGCCCCGACGATTGGATCGACAACCAGAACTACGACGATGAATCAACCATCGTCAACCGCCTCGACGTCGAAGAAGCCTGGGGGTGGCAGCGCTGGTGGGCCGCACGCCGCGCCACGGCTGTCATTGACCGCCCCACGAGTCTTGCCCGCTATCAGCGAGCCGTCGAAATCAAGAGTGCCGCCACCGACGAAGACGATTCCTTCACGATCTCGGGCTACCGCTTCGCCGCCAAACGGCTCTCATCACCAGATGCTCACACGCGTGCGGACGCCTTTGCCATCATCAGCGACCTGACTTCCCCATGGGGCATGAATGACGAATCCGTTGCGGCCATGAACGCGGCTGTTCGCCAAGCCGCCCCCTCTCTCGCCGAAGCACTCACGGTACCCGAGATCGACATTGTCGTCTTCGCGGCGCTCTCTCTTGTTGACATCCCCGCACACACCGAAGAAGTCCGCCGTGTCCTGCTCGTTCGCTATCCCACTCTCAGCGTTTCGAACCAAGCCGGTTTGGCTACCTATGCGCTCACCCGCACCCCCGATACCGAGCGAGCCGAGATTGCACAAGCCGTTCTCTTCCGTCTGAACGACCCGGAGCCGAAGATCCGCTCCCAAGTCTTGTTCGGCTTGGCGATGACTTCACACCGCCAAGATCTCCACCCGCTCATCATGGGCAGAATCTACGAGACGGTTCAAAGCGATGATCAAAGCACCGCTCGCCTTGCCTCGCGCGTGATCGTCAACATCCATTCCCGGCTACCCGCCTACCCACAATGGCTCGCCGAACAGGTCGATACCAAGGCTGGCCCCATGAAGCGAAGCGCGTTCCAACGCCTCGCCCGACTCGACGAAGCGACGGAACGCTACGCGATGCGGCGATTCATCCCCATCGGCCTCGCCGACGAGGATCCGGATATCCGCTCATACGCCTTGTATTGGGTCGAAGAACTCGCTCTCCTCGACACTCCCGGCATCGAGCAGTTTCTCCCCGCAATCGACCGAATCATTCAATCTTCTGCGGATACCTCCGAACATGACGCCGCATCGGGTGCCAAGGATGCGATCGAGCGGTGCTTGAATCGGCGTGCGGAGCCACCCAACGCCGAGTAACCCACGCGTCCAGTTGAACCGTTCCACGAACCAGCACTGTCCGCCTCACATCGCCAGCCCCTCATCATTCTCCTCTCGCGGCGGATCTCCCAGCGCGCCCCACTTCTCCTTCGGCAAGTGCCGATGGTGAATCCGAACCACCCGTGCCAACTGCGCCGCAAACAGGTCTCGCATCACCCGCAACTGACTGACGAACGCCTCCGAATACGGCGACCTCGCATCGCGGAAGAACAAGAAGATCGCCAGACACTCCCCTTCATGCCGGCAGGCATACGCCACGATGTGCGAATCGCCGATCCACATCGCATCGCCAGTGACTTTCTCCTCGATCTCTTTCGGATCGGTCAGGTGTGCCACATCCGCCACGTCCTCGAACCGCGGCGCGACCACATTGGCCATGTGGTCCAAAAGTACATCCACCGTCTCTTTCGGGCAGTCGTAGTTCACGTATGCCCCGAGGGTAAAGTCACCGGTCGTCGCGGGCAGGAACACCGCGGCATTCGTCGGCCCGCTTTTGCTCAGGATGTACTCCAGCGTCGTGCGCAGGAGCACTTCCAGGTCCAGTTCCTGCCGGATCAGCCCGCCGAACTCGCTGGAGATGGCTACTTGGTTCATGTGTTTCCCTAACTCCCGGTGCGTGTTCATCAGATCGGTCCAAAGCGCGTCCATCTGTCGTGCAACTTGACGCGGCGCGTCACACAACCGTCGGCAGATTCGTTTCAGTCGGGTAGCCCGCCGGTTCTGGCGGGCTTGTTCTCGCGCCCGCGTCGCCCCGGCCGATACCCGCCGCTCCAGTTCACGCGATTCCATCGACTCGTGCAGCACATCCAGCATCCCGTGCCTGAGTACCGCCGTCTTCTCTCCCCTGCTCGGCTCGTTGCACAGCATGACAACCCCGGCATCCACACGCGCCGACATGTGCAGCATCTCCGTCACCGCACCCTCGCCCAGCGATGCATCGATCGCCACGATCGGTACCCACTCATCCCCCGCTCGTGCATGTTCCAGCAGCCGTTCGCACGCCCGCGCCGCCGTCGTACACACCACCGGCAGCACGCGCAGCGCCAACGACGCCTCGCGCAGCCTCGCCTGCCATATAGGGTTTCTTGACACGATCAATACGCACACGGGTTCCAGCGCGTTGAGGTACGCCGCCACCGCCGACGTCGGTACGACGCCCGGCGGCGATGTCGTGTGTGGTTGTAACCTCGGCGTCGGGCGGATCGATTGATCGCCCCCGCCAGCGCTCTCGCGCTCGCTTCGGTATGATGACATGCAGTTCCCTCTGCTCCTGCCGACCCCGCGCCCGCGCGGTCGGCGATTCACATTCCGTTGTTCGCACCGCGTGTCCCCGCGGCCGTGTCCCAGCGCCAATCCTTCAGCGCGATACTCACGATCGTCCCATCCTCCGGCTCGCTCTCGATCCGAATCGTCCCACCGTGCAACTGAATCAACCGATGCGCCAGCGTCAAGCCAAGCCCCGGCTGCCGCCCAGCCGTCTTATGGCTGAAAAACGGGTCGAGCGCATGTCTTACCGCGTGCTCCGACATCCCCCGACCCGTATCCGTTACCTGTACTAACAGTCGGTCATCCAGGGCATCGATTTGAACTCGAACGTCCACAAAGTCACGAGGATCTGCTTCCAGCGCGTTCGCCAGCACTTCCGTCATCGCCTGCGTGATCTGTTCTCGGTCCAGCCGCGCCGCCGGTAGATTGCTCGGCACGCTGACCCGGATCTCCGTCGGCACTCCCTGCGCGTTCTTGCGTGGCGCACGCAACACCGCGCGCTTCACCGCTTCGCTGAGCACATCGCTTACCGTCGTCCGATCGAACGTCGGTACCGGCGGCCGCGCAATCACATGCAGCCGCTGCACCAGGTCCGACAACTGCCGCGCACCCTGCACGATCGACGCCACCGCCGCTTTGTGCTTCGGGTCCACCACTGTCCCCGCCATCAGTTGCGCTCGTCCCGATATCACCGCCAGCGGGTTGTTGAACTCGTGCGCCGCCCCCGCAGTCAGTTCGGCCAGACGCGCCATCGATTGCGATTCCGAGAGTTCTCGCTGCATGTCCGCCAGCACCCGGTTCGCCTCGGCGAGTTGTTCCCCAAGCCGCGACCCTGCTTCCTCCCGTATCGCCGCTCCGAGTGCCGATCCCCACGCCGTCAGCAACGCCCCCACCTGCTTCCGCCCCAGCGCGCGCACCGCGTCTTCTCGGTCATGCACCATCACCACCCCGGCTTCGTCGTGCCCGATCACGCTCGCGGGTAGTAGGTTCAGCACCGCCGCCCCAGGCCGGTTCAGAACGCTCCGTACGCTCTCGACCGTCCGGAGCGCCACCTCCGCAAACCGATTCGTCGCGTCTCCGGCTCCGACTTCGGGCCGATCGATTACATCGCTCGCCAGCCGGTTCCCGCTCCCGTCAAACTCCAGTACGATCCACATGCTGTACGGCCGCTCATCGTTCTGGCTCGGCCTCCCATTCATCGCCACCCGCCCCGTGTCGTACACCACCACGCTTGTGCCTTCTCCGAACATCTTCGATACCGACCGGGCGACTTCGGTCACTGTTTCCACCACACCCAGCGCGGGCTTGGCCCTTGATAAAAACTCGCTCACCCCGTCCAGCACCTTTGCCCGCGACGCCGAGTCTTTCGTCCGGCGTTCGATCGTCGTATTCAGCCGCGATAGTTGCCGGTTCGCGCTAGCCAGTGCATCCACCACCATCTGTTCACTCGGCGCGTCGCCCAGCCCAAGGTCCGCGCACCGCTCGCTCACCGCTTCCAACAGCGGCGCGCTCAGCGCGTCCACCCGCTGCGGGTGCAACCCCGCGGATCGGCATAACTCCGCTGTGCTCTCCGGCATCGTGTGATTCCCCGACCACCCCAGGTGCAGCCGCCGGCACAAAGCGTCCGCCGTCCGAACGATCCCTACCAGTTTCCTGTTCGGCCCCGGCGGCAACGCCTCGCACCGCTGCCCATGCAGCCAGATCGCCTCCGTCAGCACCGTCGGCAACTGCCATCGTTCCGCCAGCCGTTTTCCTGCCGTGTGATGGTCCAGCCCGATCACCTGCGCCTCGATATCTGCTATGTTCGCGCTCCGCGTGTCCGCCATCTCGATCACCTGCGCATACGCCTGCGGCAGCACCATCTGCAGTGCCACCTTCCCCAGGTCGTGCAGCAGCCCCGCCACGAACGCTTCCCCCGGCTGCACCTCCAGTTCCCGATGCTTCGCCGCGATCATCTCCGCTCCGCACGCCACGCTGATGCAGTGCCGCCAGAACCCCTCACGGTCGAACGTCCCCGGCTTCGTCCCCGCTGCTCCCGGTTGGCTCCCTCGCTCCGCGTGCGTACTCGACCAGTCCATCACCTGCACCCCAAGCACGATCGACTTGAGCATCTCAAGCCCCAGCAGCACCACCGCTCGCTCGACCGTCGTCACGCGCGCGCCCAGCCCGAGTTCCGCGCGACGGCACATCGACAGCACCTTTGCCGCCAGCGGCGGGTCCGCCTCGATCAGCCGGATAATCTCTTTCAAGTCTGCGTCTTCCGCGCTGGTGATCCGCATCAGCCGCATCGCCACCGATGGCAATGTCGGGAGCGTCTCCACCTCATGCAGGATGAGTTCGGCACGCCTCGTTGCCGACATCGTTGCCGCCGCGGTCACTAGGGTGACTCCTGCTCGCCCGATCGCTCCACCGCGACGATCGCCCGATAACCGGGCGAGTCCTTCGACGCGGCGTGCATCTCTATCAGACTTCGAGCAGTTCGTTCACCTTCTTGAGCAGTTCATTCACATCGAACGGTTTCCGCATGAACCCCACCGCACCGCCGTCCAGCAACTGCTGTATCTCCGCTTGATTCACCACTCCGCTGATGACCAACACCTTGATCCCGGCGTGCTCGTCCCGTTCACGTAGCCGGCGCAGCACCAGGTCGCCGTTCACATCCGGCAGCAGATAATCCAGAATCAGCAGGTTCGGCCGGAACGCTTCGGTCAGCATCCCCGCGTCGTACCCCGTCTCCGCCACCCGCAGGTCGATCCGCGAATCCTTGCCCAAAATATCTTGAAACATCTCGATGATCGATGGGTCGTAGTCCACGACCAGCACCCGCTTCTTTCCCTGATCCAGCACCCCGGTCGGGATCTCGTTGGCCTTCATGAACTTGATCAGTTCGGCGCGCGGAATCCGTCGAAACTTCGACCCGGGCACCCGAAACCCGCCCAGCCGTCCGTTGTCAAAGCACCGGATGATCGTCTGTTGACTGACTTTGCAGATCTCGGCGGCCTCTCCCGTCGTGAAGATCTTCTTGTCCGCCCAGTTGATCGTCGTGTCGGATTCCTGTTCCATCTTGGCCTCACGTTTTTCGGACATGTCATCCCTGGACAATACACAAACAACTAAACTACCCAATCTGCTTTATTTGTCTATTTCAACATTGCTCTATCGACGCGCGAAGCGACTCCCTTCAACGAGTGGGGTACACAGTGGCGCACATCGTCACGATCACGTCCGAAAATCACACAAATCCGCGTACAGAACAGGAAATTCCCACAAGTTTGCTGCGCCTCGGATCGAAGCTCAGCCAGATTTGGCCGACTTCAGCCTAGCACAGAGGCTCCCAGAACGAAAACATGCACGAGAATGCACGCCATCTTTACATTCGCAACCCACCCCCTTGCTGATCCCGATCCAACACGCAAGTCGTGTTCGTATATTGTTTGATACTCCATAAACACGTTGCGAAAGGTGCGCACACGCTACCCGTTGGAACCTCAACGTCGTGAACGCCACAAGGTCACGGCGTCGGGCTCCCGCGCATAAAATGGGTTCAGATGCTCTGCCTCGCACGTCGGCACCACACTTGCCAGCCGTGCGCACAAATCGGCTCGAAACCGTGGTTCCACAACACGAATCCCCAATCGAATCGCCTCAGTCCGAACCGCCGCGGGTAAAAATCGATCCGCTACTAATACCGGCACGCGCAACGACTCGATCTCGGCTGGTCCGACCAGCCCCACATCCTGCATGACCTCAGGTATTTCGGCCCAGTGGTTCACCGGACCGAATCGTGCCGCGTGAGACGTTGCGTCTTTGCCGGCTAGGCAGACTGCAAACCCTTGCCGCACGAGGGCTTCATCCTCTTCAAGCAGGCCGAGGGCCGCGACGAGCGATGATCGAACCGCAACGCATCGCGCACCGACTGCGCACGCGATCATCTTCCCTGCGCTGCACGCGGCCCGTACCGCGGTATACCCACCGGGGCCGACCGATACGGCGATGTGGGTCAGATCGCGGGGTGTAATACGCGATGCACGCATGGCACGGTCGATCGCTGGGAGGAGGTCGTCTTTGTCGCGCGCGACCGGACGAATGGGTTCATACGACAGTGGTTGATGAGTACCGAGTTTCGTTGATTCTGACACTCCGGCACTGGGTTCGACCCGAAGCACGGCGATTCCGGGTCCATTGTTGGGGTTGGGGGAGGAACCGAGTGGGTTGGAATCGGGAATGACCGCCGAGGGGTTGCTGTTCTCGATCGCCAGGATGAGCATCGAAGCGGGGGGGAGCATCAGGCGCAAGGATAGCGTGAGAAGGCAGGGGAACGGGCCGCGGGCGTGTACGATTGTGGGTGCCGGACGATGCCGACCACATGTTGACCGACGCCGACGGTTTCTTGCCCTCGGACGCCCCGCCGGGGTGGGGGTCGGAGACGCGCGAGCAGCGGCTGGGGCGGCTGGGGGCCAAGGCGCGGAACCTACCCGACCGCCCCGGCGTGTACCTGATGAAAGACCACAAGGGCGTCGTGGTGTACGTCGGCAAGGCGCTGCGGCTGTGCGACCGGGTCGCGTCGTACTTCGTCGCGTCCACCGAACTGGGGTTCAAGAAGCAGCCGATGCTCGAGGTCGTGCATGATGTGGACTACTTGCTGTGCGACGGGGAGTGGGAGGCGCTGCTCACCGAGAACCGGCTGATTAAGGACATCCGCCCGCGGTTCAATACGCGGCTGACGGACGACAAGACGTTTCCGTACCTGGCCGTGACGATGGGAGAGGATTTCCCGCGGGTGATAGTGACGCGGGAGCCGTCGTCGCCGGAACTGAAGGGGGCGCGGGTGTTCGGGCCGTTCGTGAGCGTGAAGTCGCTGAAGTACGCGGTGCAGATCGCGCAGCGGATCTTCAAGTTCCGGACGTGCCATCTGGACATCATCGACGGGGACGAGAAGAACAAGTATTTCCGCCCGTGCATCCTGCACGCGATCGGGCAATGCAGCGCGCCGTGCGCGGCGAAGATCGGCAAGGAGGCGTATCGGGCGGACTCGGAACGCTTTGTGAAGTTCATCTCGAACAAGCGGGCCGAGACGCTGCGCGAGTTGCGATCGGAAATGGAGTCGGCGTCGAAGGGGTTGAACTTCGAGAAAGCCGCGGGGCTTCGGGATCAGATCCGGGCGATCGAACGGCTGGACGAGCGGGCGAAGCGATCGGACGGTTGGCAGCCGGAGACGGAAGTGTCGTACCTGGACCCCAAGAAGGGGCTGAAGAGTCTTCAGAAGGTGCTGGGGCTGAGCGCGGAGATCAGGTGCATCGAGGGGTTCGATATCGCGCACCTGCAAGGGGGCGAGACGGTGGCGAGCAAGGTGTGTTTCGTGGATGGGCGGCCGCTGAAGAGCGAGTATCGGCGGTTCAGGATTGGTGGGAAGGGATCAAGGGATCGAGGGATCAAGGGATCAAGTGGGAGTAAGAAGGGCAGTGACTCCTTCTCCGCGCTTGATCCCTTGATCCCTCGTGCCTCGATCCCTTCCTCAATCAACGACGATTATGAGAGTCTTCGCGAGGTGATCTCGCGTCGGTACCGGGACGCCGGGGATGGGCAGGAGTTGTACCCGGATGTGATCCTGATCGACGGCGGGCTGGGTCAGTTGCACGCGGCGCAAGAGGCGTTCGCGGAGTTGAACATCAAGCCGCCGATGGTGATTAGCCTGGCGAAGAAGGAAGAGTTGATTTATGTGCAGGAACGGAAGGAGCCGGTGAAACTGGGGCGTGAGAACGCGGGGCTTCGGCTGGTGCAGGCGATTCGGGACGAGGCGCACCGGTTCGCGCAGCACTATCACCATGTGCTGCGGCGGAAGAAGACACTGGAGGAGTGAATGAGCGAGCCTACGCCGGGAACGACGCGCGGGAGTGATGTGAAGTACGAGTGGCGGTGGTCACGCGCGACGCAGCGGGATTGTCTTTGGTTGGCCGCGATCGTGTGGATTGTGCTTCCGGGGTTGTTCTTTGTGGCGCAGGGCTTTCGTGACGATAACGGGACCGCCGCGAGCGTGCAGGTACGGCTGGTGAGCGCGGCGGGACTTGTTGTGGTCTTTGGGTTCCTGCCAGTGCTGCCGATGTTTTGGAGTGTGAGGTCGATTGTGGCGGACGCTGATGGGATGCGGGTGAAGCGGGGGCTGGGGCCATCGATTGTGCTGAAACGGAGTGAAATCCTTGGCGTGCGGCCGAGGCGCTTGGTGACCATATGGGGTCGGCGGGACGGCGAAGGGCCGGGGAACGCGGTGCGGATCGCTCGAGTTGGTGAAGGGAAGCGGGACATCGAGTTACCGTCGAACGGGATGACGACCGACGAGGTTCGCCGTGGGTTGATTGGGTTGTACGGAGCTGTGCCCACGGAGCCGACACCGATCGAGCGAGCGGTGCTGGAGCGTGCGGCGGGTTCGTCGGGGGCATCTCGGGTGTTCGAGGCAAAGTGTCGGCCGCTGCGGATCTGGCTCCCGCTGACGCTGCTGATCGGGTTTGTGATGATGGTGATGTTCAGGTCGGCGATCGAGCCGGTTGGGGCACCGCTGCTAGCGGGGCCGTGGTTGCCGAGGGTGTTTACGTGGGGCATGGTCGTGGTGATCTGCTCAGTGCCGATGTGGCCGTGGTTCGTGGAGCGAGCGCGGGGGGGAGCGGTGCGGCGGTTGGTAGTAAGCGACGAAGGTGTCGAACTGGTGCGGTGGCGGCGGACGGAGCGGTGGGCGCGAGGTGACATCAAAGGGGTTGTGATATCGGCACCTAAAACGGGAGAAGAGAAACGGCGGGTGCCGGTGTCGATACGGCTTGTGAGCGATGCACCGCGGTCACGATTGTTCAAGGTGTGGCGTGAGAGCGAATGGTGGGGCGAGGTGGATTATGAGGTCGAGGCGGGGGAGATGGCGGGGGAGTTCTTGCGGCGGTTCGGGCCGGCGATCGATCACGCTGGCGTGCAATCGAACGTTAAAGGTGACTGACTAGAACGAGAGTTTGTGGGTTATTTGGCGGGAGGTTCGCTGCGTGCCCAGGTTTCGATGATGGCTCGCATCTGGTCGGCGAGGTCGATCATGGCGGTGCTGGGGAGGTGGGCCTTGGGGTCGTCGATGAGGGCGACGCGGCGGGCGCGCACGGCGGGGGTATCGAGGCGGGCGAGGACGCCCAGGGCGGCGAGGGCTTCGTCGGTGGTGTGTTCTCGCGCAGGATGCGTGACGGCGCGGGGTTGGATGAGGATGATCGCGGCGGGAGCGAGGGCGACGATGTCTTCGGCGCTGAGTGTGATGTAGGGCGGGCCGACGGCGGGGGTGTTGGTGCCGCCGAGGCGTTGGAGGATCTGGACGTGGAACGAGCCGGGGCCGAGCGCGGCGGGGGGATCGATTGAGGCGAGGAGGAGGACGTTGCCTTGATGGATGGAGGATGCGGGTGCCCACGCGCGGTGCATGGTGAGTTCGATGCGGTCGAGTTCGGGCGTGGCGGCTTTTTGGTGGGCGGGCGGGAGTGAATCGACGATGCCGCGGGTGCTGGTTCGGATCTCGTCGAGGGAGAGGAGGGAGAGGTTGAGGGCGAGGAAGCCGTGCTGGGCGGCGAGTTGCTGGAGGCGCGGCGGGAGCGACGGTTCTTGGACGAAGACGTGGGTCGGGCGGGCGGCGAGGAGGGCTTCGTAATCGATGCGCCCGAGTTCGCCGCAGGAGGGGACGGAGCGATCAGTCCAGGCGTCGGCGGAGTTGCGTCCGACGAGCGAGTCGGCGAGCCCGAGGCCGCGGAGGATGTCCGTGGCGGCGGGGGAGAGGGAAACGATACGGAGGGTGTTCGTGGTAGTTGTGGGATTGGGTGCGGGCGCTGAGCGGTGACAGGAGCCTAGAAGAGCACCGGCTGCGAGGAGGCAGAAGAGGATGATGGAGCGGCGGTGCATTACCTGATGGTAGCGGTTGTGGAGGAAGTGATTTTGCGTGGGTTTTTGTGTTGTAGTGGTGTTGTTGGATGAGGGTGTGGGTGGGGCGAATCGGTGTGTGTTTGATGTTGTCCGAGTAACGAAGAGCGGCCCGGAGGTCCACGGAGACGGGGGAATCGGCTCCGAGTGCCGATCCACCGGGAAGGGAAACGGCGCTGGAGAGCCGTTCCACCGGGGAGCCGTTCCACCACATCGCAAAAGAACAACCACCCCGAGCGCCAGCACGGGGTGGTTGCAACAACAAGAGAGGCACGCGAGAAGTCGGTGGATTCAAACGAGTGATCGCTGGAAACAAGGAGTGTTCAAGTCAAACGGTCAGTGTGCGTGAGGATTAGCGACGCTTGCGGCGGAGGGTGAGCATGCCGCCGAGGCCGAGCAGCGCGACGGAGCCGGGGGTGGGGACGACTTCGATCGTCGCACCATCGGAGACTCGCTGGTATTGAACGGGAAGGGGGATGCCGAACGAGTTGGAGAGGACGGTCGCTCCCAGCATTTCAGACCCGATGTTGATCGTGCGGCCTGCGGCACCGGCGGTGAACATGAAACTGAAGACCTGGATCGGGTTCGCGGTGCTGTAGCCGGGGTTGATGAACTGCGGGGCCTGCGCGGCATCAACGGGCGTGTTGGCGGCGGCGGTGATCGAGCGGCTGGTGATGTTCGATGAGTCCATGAGCGACTGCGGCGTCAGACGGAGGTTGGGGCTGCGGCCCAGTCCCATCGCTTCGGTGTACACCAGCGTGTCGGTCATGTTCGCGTTGGCGAGGTTGACGCGGAACTGGGTGCCGCCGAGGCCGAAGCCGGCGGGGGTCCAGTTGGCGGTGCCGGTGACGAGGACGGTGGCACCGGGGACGACGGAGACGCCTTCGACGCCGTTCACTTTCCAATCGATGGTGAAGGTGCCGGTCTGGGCCGAGGCGGCGGCGGCGGCGGTGGTACCAATGAAGAGGGCTGCGGCGATGAGGGTGCGGATGCTCATGGGAAGAGTCCTTTCTTGCGTTGTTGTTCGTTCGTGTGCCGCATCGGTGCGGGACGAGTGAACTATGCCACACGCCTTCGAAGACGCCATGGTTTGCACCCCCACAGTGCTGGCGCGGCCACCACGGCGTCCGCACGCGAGGAACAAACCCCTTGGACTCACACTTGGGTTTGAGTTTCCAGACCGTCCAGGCGGTTCTAGGACGCGAATCACGATGTGTCGGGTCGTGGTCGAGCGCGGCTTGCTCAGAATCCGCCCATTGGGTCAATCAGTGGACCGACTCGAACCGTGAACCCCGACTCCTTCGTGACGAGTGACGCCAGGCGTTTGGCTTCGAGCGCCAACTCGGAGCGTTTTTGATACAGTTGTTGCTTGGCCCATTTGCGGTAGATTCCCTCGTCCTCGAACGCTGGCGCGAGCAACGCGACGGCTCGCGCCTGGACGTTCCATGTGTGCAGCGCGATACGGGTATCGTGTGTCAGCCCGAGGTTCCAAAGGGGAATGAGCCGATGGTCCGCACTGATGAGCGGGGGGGTCATCAGCCCGGCATCCGCGCGGATCACGAGTTCCGGGTTGTTCCGGAGCGAGCCGCGAATCGTCCACCCCGGCCGGCGTAGTCCCTTTGTCCGATCGATGATCTTGGGTTCTACGGTCCGCAGACCGAAGTCATTGATGCTGAAGACGCCGCCGCCGTCGGGGCCGGTGTGATGCTCGATGAGCGCGGCTTTCCATGCACCGGGGCCGACGAACCAAGCATGGATCGAAACGGTGCCCACCCCCTGATCCGCGTGTACATAGGAACTGGCATTGGCAAAATCGGCCCCGACCCCGATCACGAACCCGCCTTGATCCAGTGATCGAAGGGTCTCGCCCGCGGCGTGGATCGCCCCGGCGAGGTCGCCGGGCACGTGTTTCCAGAGTAGTTCCAATCGAACCAATGACGACGAAGTTGCCATAGATAATCCTCCGAACAGCGATGAGTATTCGAGGGCAGCGCGTCACAACTCCGGCGCGAACCCACGTCGTAGTGTGTTTTCGCAGCACGCGCGGGGTTCGACAAAGTGCAGCAGGTAATCCAGCCCACCGGCTTTGGTCCCGCCGCCGGACATCCCGAACCCGCCGAACGGCTGGCGCCCCACGAGCGCGCCGGTGATCCCGCGGTTTAGGTACAAGTTCCCGACACGGAACTCACGGCGTGCTCGTTCGAGGTTCGACGGTTTGCGGCTAAAGACGCCCCCGGTGAGTTTGTACGCCGATGTGTTGGCGATGTCGATCGCTTCCTCGAACGTGCCGGCGTGCAGGAGGGCGAGGACGGGGCCGAAGATTTCTTCTCGGGCCAGTTCGTGGTCCCTTGGCACGGTCCAGAAGAGATGGGGCGCTACGAACCGGCGAGCCGACGCGGCAACAAAGGGGTTCGATGTCGGCAGTTCCAGCGACAGACAGTTCAGCCCCGAAGCCTTGGCGCGCTCGATGAACCCGCGGATCTTGTCCGCGGCCTCGCTGTCAATCACCGGCCCGACGTCCGTGCTGGGGTGCGAGGGGTCGCCGATGGTGAGCGCACGTGTCGCTTCGCAGAGGCGAGTGCGGAAGGAAGTGATTGCAGGCCCGTTCGGTCCTTGGGGATCGACCACGATGACGCGAGAGCAGGCCGAGCATTTCTGACCTTGGAAACCAAACGCCGATTGCCGCACCGCGAGTACGGCTTCGTCGGCGTCCGCCGACGTATCGACGATCAGTGCATTCTTACCACCCATCTCACAGACGACATGCTTGAGATGCGACAGCGATCCCACGCTCGTCCGACCGCTCGAGCCGGCAAACGGCGAGGGCGGGGCCGCAGCGTTCAGGATGTCGCACCCCACGTCCCGCGAACCCGTGAAGGTGATCAGCGAGACACGCGGATCGCGGACGAGCGCAGCGCCGGTTGTTTCTCCCGGCGCGGGGCAGAACTGCAGTACGTCGTCTCCGCTGTCCACTTCCGACAGCGCATCGTCCAAGATCCCGAAGAGCAGTTTGGCGATGCCCGGCGTCTGTTCCGCGGGCTTCATGATCACAGTGTTACCCGTCACCAGTGCGCCCGCCGTCATCCCGCACAGGATCGCCAGCGGGAAGTTCCACGGCGCGATCACGACGGCGACGCCGCGGGGTTGGTACCAGGTTTCGTCGAGTTCGCCGATGAACCGCCCGAGGCGCTGCGGTTCAAACAGGCGCGGCGCGAGCCGGGCGTAATACTCGCAGAAGTCGATCGCTTCGCAGGTATCGGCGTCCGCTTCGCGCCATGTTTTTCCTGCTTCTTTGATCATCACGGCCGAGAGTTCGTCGCGTCGATGCCGCATCATCTGCGCCGCCACGGTCAGTACCCGCGCCCGGACCAGTGCGTCGGCGTCGCGCCAGCCGGTGTGTTTCTTTGAGCGGTCGCCGTTGAAGGCGGCGAGCGCTCGCGCGACCATCTCGCTTGCCTGCGCGGGCGTCGTGTCGTTGGCCACATGCGGGACGCTAGCCCTGGAAATCGCCGCGGCGAAGGCGTCACGCTGCGCCGCGCTCGAAAAATCTCGGAACGCTTCGTTGATGAACGGCTTCCCGTCGCCCACGCTCAGGGACGCCGGCGTGAGTCGATGCCGCTCGGCGGCGATGGTGACAAGGTCGGGCTTGGTGTCGG
Source organism: Phycisphaerales bacterium (assembly GCA_041742635.1). Taxonomy (GTDB): domain Bacteria; phylum Planctomycetota; class Phycisphaerae; order Phycisphaerales; family UBA1924; genus JTS-AC122. The sequence continues at coordinate 33,571 of JBGSIF010000175.1, read as the reverse complement.
TTGGTCCAGCACTGATGTGAACATCGTTAGTTGCGGCGGTACCCATGCCGCTCTGGAGCGCGGCACCACCCCAACCACCATGCGGGCTGGCAAGCAGCACCTTTGGGTCGGCGTTGTCCATGAAACCCGCCTTCAGCCACGATTCGTTGCTTGTGTTCTCCAGCAGTCGGCGTACCAGGTACGCCATCCCGGGGATCATCTCCCCGACCGGTACGTACTCGCGCACGCGCAGCCCCATTTCCGCGGCGGCGTACTTGAGTTGGTCCGCCATCCCGTGCAGCATCTGGAGTTCGATCGCGTTCTTGGGCAAGCCCCGTCGCTCCAGTCCGGCGAGAGCGGCGGCGATCGAGCGAACGTTGTGCGAGCCGAGGGCGAGTTTGACACCAGCGGATTTGGTGGCACGGCTCTCCAGAGAAGTGTTCTTCGGAGCTGAACCGCTCTGGAGCGCAGTTCCACCCGGACACGCATCCAAGAAGATCTCAACCATCCGTTCGAAGCAGGCGTCCGTCTCGCGTTTGGTCGTCCAAACCGGGCACGGCCAGCCCATCTGCTCCGCATGGATTACTTGATAGTCCCAGTACGCGCCTTTGACGAGCCGCACGCTGACTTGACGCCCCTTTTTGACTGCCCATTCGCAGATGCGTCGGGCGTCGGCCTCGCCAGATTTCAGGTATGCCTGCATTGCCAGCCCGGCGTCAAACTCGTACTCCTCGCAGCAGCGCATGAACAGGTCGAGCGTGAAGTCCTTGAACGCGAACTGTTCCATGTCGAAGTTGACGAACACGCCGTGCTTGCGCGCCGTGTCGAGGATCGGTCCCAGACGCGACAACAGATTCTTCATCGACCCCGCTGGATCGATGGGGTCGCACCGCGCCGAGAGCGAGGAGACCTTGATCGAAACATTGGTACGGGGGATGGCGCCGAGGTGGTCCGTTTCCAGGCGGGCATTGCCCTTCCACGCCGCCACTGCCCCCGGCAGGTTGGTGATCAGGTCGAGGTATTTGTCGCGGTAATGGTCTGCCTCGGCGTCGGACACGCACGCTTCGCCCAACAGGTCCACGCTGAACGCGATCCCGTCGTCCCAGAGTTCCTTGAGGTTCCCCAGCGCCGATTTCGCGTCGGTCCCGGCGATGAACTTCGACGCCATCCCCGTAATCTGTTTGCTGATTTGGCTCGCGGCCAGTCCTTTGGCGATCCCGCCCGCCTTGAGCGCGAGTTCGATCGGTCCCGGCACCGTTACCCCCGGCTGCGACAAGTAATCCTTCAAATGGTCGAACACATCGTCCGACGATCGCAGCATCGGGAACGCATCGACAAATCGGAACAACTGCACCTTGAAGTTCGGATCCTTCATCGACCAGTTCATCAGCGCGTCGGAATAAAACCTCGCGCTCAGAACGCCCGATTTGTGATTGCGTGCCAGCGCGAGCATCTCGGTCCCCAGCGCCAGGATGCGAGGCTCGTTGGCACTCCCCGCTGAGCCTTCGTGGCTCATACCGGCGTGCAGGACGACGGGTGCGGCGTGTGTCTCCGGGCGCGGTGCCGACGAGGTGGTTGCGGACGTTGGTTTGGGCTTGCGACCGAAAATCGCCATGGGATTCTGCTCCGGTAGAGCGCATGCTGATTCGTTCGCTAGTGTACGGCACGGGAGTCGCGCAAAACGATATCAGCAACCCGTCTCAATCGGACCCTGCAAGCATTCCCCCCGTTCGCGGGCCTATGTTCAGCGATGCCGCACGGACCTATCCGCGTTATCGATTCGCACACCGAGGGCGAGCCTACGCGCATCGTCATCGAAGGTGGTCCGGACCTCGGTACCGGCCCTCTTGCCGATCGCCTCCGCCGCTTCCGCGATTCGTTCGATCATGTTCGCAGTGCCGTCTGCAACGAGCCTCGCGGGTGCGATGCGATGGTCGGTGCGGTGCTTGTGCCCCCGGTTAGCCCGGCCGCCGTCACCGGCGTGATCTTTTTCAACAACGTCGGCTACCTCAACATGTGCGTCCACGGCACCATCGGCCTGGGTGCCACCCTCGCCCACTTGGAGCGAATCGGGCCGGGGTCGCACCTGATCGAAACTCCCGTTGGTGATGTCACCATCACGCTGGGTGATGAGCAAGACCATCCATCGAACAAGTCCGATGGGTGCAGCCGGACCACCCAAAGAGCCGGCTCGGAGAGCCGGGCCACGCAGATGCATTGGAACCCCAACCGCGTCACGGTCGCCAACGTGCCGAGTTACCGATACCGCGCCCGCGTGCCCGTGACGCTCGATGACGGCCGTGTTCTCCACGGCGACATCGCCTGGGGCGGCAACTGGTTTTTTCTGGTTGATGACCACGCCGCCGAACTATCACGATGGAATATCGAGTCCCTCACCGACCTTGCGTGGCGCATCAGACTGGCGCTCCAGCGTGCCAGCATCACCGGTGACCCAGCCCTCGGCAGCGCCAACGGTGATATCGATCACATCGAACTCTTCGGCCCTCCTGCCCGCGCCGACTGCCATAGTAAAAACTTCGTGCTCTGCCCGGGTAAGGCGTACGACCGTTCGCCCTGCGGCACCGGCACAAGCGCCAAACTTGCCTGCCTCTTCGCCGACGGCAAGATCCTTCCCGGCTCCATGTGGCGTCAAGAAAGTATCATCGGCACCGCCTTCTCGGGCCGTGTCATCCCTCACACGGGCGTCCGCGGCGGCATCATCCCCGTCATCACCGGCGACGCCCACATCACCGCCGATGCCACCCTTATCCTCGATCCAAACGACCCACTACGCCACGGCATCCGCGCCGATCGGCTCACTCTTACTGCCTGACGCTCCGTTGCTACGGCCGCATTGTCGAGCGACCGGAGCTCACGCACGATCTCCTGCCGTCGGTGCCGATTTGAACGGGATCGGTTTCCCCGTAGCATCCACGGACACCAGCGTCACGCTCGCTTCCGTCACTGGCACGACCTCGCCCGTCAGGTATCGCTCGGCGTCCACTTCCACACGCACTGTCACCGAACTCGTCCCCGCACGCACTGTGTGCGCATAAAAACAGACTACGTCTCCCAGGTGTACCGGCTGTTTGAACTCCACCCGATCTACCGCGACCGTCACCCACCGATGCACCCCGTGCCGCCTCGCTTCCACGAACCCGGCTTGATCGATGTAACTCAGAATGACGCCCCCGAAGATGGTCCCGTATTGGTTCGTATCTTTCGGCAGTGTGACGACACGAAGTGCGAGCCGGCGGTCGGAAGTCTGCGGGGTGTTGTGATCCGATGATGTCATTATGGAGCATAGACGCATCGGCACAGATACTTCGAGCGGTGAGTCGTAGCAGCGAACGACGCCAAACATTGTGCGAATATGCCGCAAAGAACCTGTGTCGAAGGCGGATCTATCGCCCCGTCATCACTTGCAACTGGCCCTAGCCCCGCCTAACGTTCAGGCCGTACTTCGGTCGTCGGTCGGGGTTGGTTTGTTTACGCTCGTTAGCGCATACGCTGTGGATTGGGACGATCGGGCCATACGGTCAGCCGAAAGAGTGGGGGGGAGAGGGTCGGAGTTTCACTATGCCGAAGAACAAAAGTCACAAGGGCATCCTGAAGCGCATGAAGATCACCAAGACCGGCTTGGTGCGACACAACTGCGCGTTCGGAAAGCACCTTCGCTCCAGCAAGAGTTCGGACCGGCTCCGCCGGCTGCGCAAAGACAAGTTCCTGTCGAACCCCGAGGCCAAGCGGCTCGAGCGACTTCTGTATCGCCGGCTCCGTGGGCGTGATCAGGCCCGGGCGACGCTGAAGCGCAGCCCGAACCCCGCGCAGCGGAAAGCCGCGAAGGAAGCCGCCAAGGCCGCTCGTAACGATTAGTACGCTTCACGATGAAGGTGTCGGGGCGGCTCCGTTCGGGGGATGTCTCCACCGCCATCGTGGAGTGTTCAGGTATTCGAAAAGTCTCGTCCGCCGGGCATGAAGCGCGCCGAAGAGTTCGGCCCGCCCCGTTCGGGCACCGTAGTTTGGAGATAGATTCATGCCTCGTACAACCAAGGGGGCCGCTCGGACCCAGGCCCGTAAGCGGATCCGCAGGGCTACTCGCGGGTATTTCGGTTCCAATCGTCTGTCGCCGTACCGCGCGTTCTATGCGATGGTCCGCGCCGGGTGCTATGCGTACCGCGACCGTCGGACCCTCAAGCGGGACATGCGTGCGCTATGGATTACCCGCATTACCGCCGCCTGCCAGATGCGCGGCACCCGCTACAGCCGGTTCATCAACGGCCTCAAAATGGCCGGTATCCTCCTGAACCGCAAGATGCTGAGCCAGATTGCTATCGAAGATCCCAAGGTCTTTGACGATCTCGTGCTGATCGCCGAGAAGCACACGCGGGCACAGCAGAAAAATGCGGCCTGATACGTATCACGCCAATCACCGTCTGGCCCAAGACGCTCCAGACTACATGTTTCTATCCGAGTCGCAACGACATTTGTGCAAGGCCCGCGGAGATCTTCCGCGGGCTTTTGTCTTCTGTGCCATCCTTCGTCCGTCGGCGAGCCGCCCACCTAGGATCGAGCCTGATGCACTCAACGATGAAGTACTCGATGCTCGCCATCGACCTCGATGGGACGCTGTTGTGTTCTCGGGGGCAGGTCTCCGCCGCCAACCGCGAGGCGATCGCCGACGCACGCGGACATGGGCTGTTCGTCACCATCTGCACCGGGCGGGGGCTAGTCGAATGCAAGCACATCACGGACCAGATCGGCCAGGCCGAGCCGATCGTCGTCGCGGGCGGCTCGATGGTCGCGTGTCCGACGACCCGGCGCACGCTCCATCGATTCCCGATGCACCACGACCTGGTCCGCCGACTGGTGAACGCGCTCGCGTCGCAGGGGCACGCCGTGCTTGTGCTGAAAGACCCTTCGCACGCCGCCCATGACTACCTGGTTGTGAGTCCCACCGGCGATGCCGGCATTGACCCTGTCACCCGGTGGTGGTTCCAGAAGATGAACGTTCCGGTGCGCTACGTGACATCGCTCGACCACGACGAGCACCTGTCTCACACGGTACGCGTCGGTGTTTGCGGCCCCAAACGTCGGACCGACGGCGTCGCCGCCCTCGTACGCGAATCCTTCGCCTCCGAGGTCATGTTCCAGCACTTCCACGCTGTTGTCCCGCGCCCCGAGTACGACGATCCAGAAGGCAAAACCCTCATCCTGGAGTGTTTCGACAAAGCCGCGAACAAGTGGACGGCGATCGAATGGCTCGCCGCCAGCCGCGGGCTGCCGATCTCGGGCGTCGCCGCCATCGGCAACGACATCAACGACATAGCGATGCTCGAGCAGGCCGCTCTTTCCGTCGCCATGGGTAATGCGATCGACGAAGCCAAAGCCGCCGCGCACAAGCACACGCTCGGCAACGACGACGACGGCGTCGCTCATGCCATCCAGCAGATCCTGCGCGGCGAGTGGTAGCCGCACGCCTGCGAAGCAGTGCTTCACACCTTCACAACTGGCGGGAAGTCCGACACCGTCTGGTTCACATGATTGAAATAGTTCGTATACACCGCGAGCGTATAGCACGCGACGATATCAGCCAGCGCGGCGTCCCCGTACCCTGCCGCTCGCAGCGACGCGATATCCCCGTCGCTCACCAGCCCTCGCTTGTCGTGCAGAGCGAGCGCGAACTTGACCAACGCACCCAGTTTGGCGTCGCTCATTGCACCACGCCGAGCCTCGATCGTCTGGGCTTCGGTCAGCCCCGACATTTTCCCGATCGCCGTGTGTGCGCTCACGCAGTACTCGCACTTGTTCTGTTCACCGACGGTGAGCTGGATCGCCTCGATCTCTTTCGCGCTCAGTGACCCTTTGTGCAGTGAGCCGGACATGGCGAGGTACATATCAAGCGCGGCCGGCGACGCCGCCATCGACCGGAAGATGTTGAACGTCTTGCCCTTCAGCGGGCCTTCGTAAATCTCTTTCACACGGCCCGTGGCGGACGTCGCTTCGATTGGAGTAATGCGTGGCATACGGCGTTTCCTTGTTGGTGATGATCCTGCTGACGGATTGTACGGAGTACGCGATGCCGGTACATGCTCGTGCGAGTCATTCACTCCACCATGCCGACCGATCCGGTACCCCTCTCACACGGCCACTATGTTCACCAGTTTCCCTTTCACGACGATTACCTTCTTCACCGTCTTGCCTTCCAGCATCGCCTTTATTTTTTCGTCTGCCATCGCGGCGGCTTCCAGCGTCTTTTCGTCCATACCCGCCGGTACGTTGAGTTTCGCGCGCACTTTCCCTGCGATCTGCACCGCGATCTCCACGGTCTCTTCCGCGATCATCGCCGGGTCTGCCACCGGCCACGACGCATACGCGATCGGCTCCGTGTTGCCCAGTTTCCGCCACAGTTCCTCCGCGATGTGCGGCGTGAACGGCGCGATGATCCGCGCCAGCCGATCGATCTGATCCCGTGTGAGTGACGCCGACCCCGCTGATTCCCCGGCTTCCTTCGTCGCCACGTTCACAAACTCGATCAGCGCGGCGATCCCCGTGTTGAACGCCATCCGCTCGATATCCGGCCCCACTTTGGCGATCGCTTTGTGCATCTGTCGCTCGACGGTTTCGCTCCCTGCCGTTGCGATCTTCAGTTCGCCGGTCTGCTCGTTCACCGTCACCCGCCACAGACGCTGCAAGAATCGCTGCAACCCCACGATGTCGCGTGTGTTCCAGGGTTTGGTCGCTTCCAGCGGTCCCATGTACATCTCGTACAGTCGGAACGTGTCCGCCCCGAACTCGTTGATGATGTCGTCGGGGTTGACGACGTTTTTGAGGGACTTGGACATCTTCGCCACGATCTGCGTCACCGGTTGCCCCGTCGCTCGCTCGACGAACTTCCCTTCGCCTGTTTCTTCCACCAAGTCCGTCGCAACGAGCGTCTTGTCTTTTCGCTGGTACGCGAAACTCGTGATCAGCCCCTGATGGAACAAACGCTCGAACGGCTCCATCGTGCTCACATGCCCCAGGTCGTGCAGCACCATGTGCCAGAACCGCGAATACAGCAAGTGCCCCACGGCGTGCTCCGATCCGCCCATGTATTGATCGACGCCGGCGTACCCATCCCCCATCCAATACCGATCTGCCGTTTTACTTACAAACCTGCCATCGTTCTTCGGATCGCAGTATCGGATGGCGTACCACGAACTCCCCGCGCTGCCGGGCATGGTGTTGCTCTCACGCCGCACCGGTGCCTCGGGCGCCAACAACGCCGACGATACTCCGGCGGCCCCCGCCGTCGTGTTCATCCACATCGTCGCTTTGGCCAGCAGCGGCATCGGGTCTTCGCTCTCCACCGGCGCGTAATCCGCCAACTCCGGTAGCACCACCGGCAACGCCGAATCGCTCACCGGATAGTGGTTCCCGTGCGCATCAAACACGATCGGGAACGGCTCGCCCCAGTACCGTTGCCGGCTGAACGTCCAATCGCGCAGTCGATAGTTCACACGTTTATTTCCCACCTTCGTTCGATCCAGCCAGTCCACAATCGTTGTTTTCGCCGCGTCTACATGCAGCCCGTCGAGTGACACTTCGTCATTCGCGGAGTTCACTAGGGTGCCTTCGTTCCCGGCGCCGACGAACGCTTCGCCCAACGTCACAAACAACCGACCGTGTTGGAAACGAGCCGTGAAATCGTCGATCCCCGCGAACTTCATCTCGGCAATCGCGTCGAGCCATTGGATGCTCGATACGCCCCGGCGTTCGCCGATTGAACCCGGTCGCTCGATCGGCGGCGCTTCGGCACTGTGGATCTGCACCGCCGTCCCACCCATCGGCGGATGGCGGCGCGATGTCACCACCCCCAGCCCTTCCCCGAACCGCTCCGCACCGGCGTTGTTGCTCGTGATCCACCCCAGGAAGTCCGCCAGCACCCCCGTCCATCGCTCGTTCGTGCGCACCTCCGCGGGCGCGTACTTCGCAAAGTGTGCCATCGCCAGTTGCACCCTCGGGTAGACCACATCGCGGATCGGGAGCCCGAACTTGACGGCGAACTCGAAGTCGCGTTCGTCGTGCGCCGGCACCGCCATGATCGCCCCGTGCCCGTAGCCCATCAAGACGTAGTCCGCCACCCAGACCGGGATCCGCTGGCGGGTCGCCGGGTTGATGGCGTACACGCCGGTGAAGACCCCCGTCTTTTCCTTGCTCTCCATCCGCTCGATGTCCGATCGGCTCTTGGTCCGATCGACGTACGCGCGCAGCGCGGGTACGCACGTCTCCGCGGCGGGCGAAGCAATGATGCGGCTCACCAGCGGATGCTCCGGCGCGACACCCATGTAGGTCGCGCCGAAGACCGTATCGGGGCGGGTGGTGAAGACGCGGATTGATGCCTTCTCACCTTCCAACTCAAACTCAATCTCCGCCCCTTCGCTGCGCCCGATCCACTCCGACTGCATCGCTTTCGTTGATTCGGGCCAATCGAGTTTCTTTAAGCCGCCCAGCAAACGCTCGGCGTAAGCCGTGATCCGGAAGGTCCACTGCTTCAGCGGCTTGCGCAGCACCGGATGCCCGCCACGCTCGCTCCGTCCGTCGATCACTTCATCGTTCGCCAAAACCGTGCCGAGCCTTGGGCACCAGTTCACCGTTTGCTCCCCCAGATACGCCAGCCGGTAACTGTCGATGATCGTGCGTCGTTCTTCGGCGGTCGCCGCGGCCCAACTCGTCGGCGCGGGCGAGAGCGGCTTTACCTCCGCCGCCTTCGGGTTCACCTGCGCCGCAATCTCGCCGCGCTCCAACTTGGCCAACAACTCAGAAATCGGTCGCGCTCTCCCCTCGATCCCTCGATCCCTCGATCCCTCGATCCCTTCTTCACACATCCACGCCCCGTACAACTGCAAGAAGATCCACTGGGTCCACTTGTAGTACGTCGGGTCGATGGTGCCGAACTCACGCGACCAATCATAACTGAACCCGAACCGTTTGAGTTGTCGGCGGAAGTTGTCGATCGCAGTGCGCGTGGTGATCGCGGGGTGGATGCCGGTCTGGATCGCGTATTGCTCGGCGGGCAAGCCGAACGCATCCCACCCCATCGGGTGCAGCACGTTGAATCCCTGCATCCGCTTATACCGGCACAGGATGTCCGTTGCCGTGTACCCCTCGGGATGGCCGACGTGCAGGCCCGCGCCCGATGGGTAGGGAAACATATCGAGGCAATAGAACTTCGGCTTCGTCCCGTCGAACCCCGTTTCGCCAGGGTTGGGTTGACGGAACGTCTGCCGCTGGTCCCACTCCTGCTGCCACCGTGTTTCGATGTCGTCCGCGAGCGCGGCGGTATACCGAAACCGCGGCTGCTCGGTCGTGCTGTGCGGGGTCGTACTCGGCGTGCTCGGCGGTTCGATCGGAATCGACATGGGTGCCTCGTTACTGGTCGGCCGTCTGGTCGTCCGGCGCTACAGGCCGGCCTTGGTTTGCACGGCGTCGCACGCCGTTTCGACACTCCCCCCAATCCACTTCCCTATTCAACAAACAAGCCCCGCGCTCGCGGGGCCTGTGATGATCTCTTTCATCGCACGATCCGTGGGCGCACTACCTCGCTGACTCTCGAAAGAGCCGAAGCGGCGAGCGGAGTTCCTGCGTCAAGTAGTACATCGGCAATACCTGTATGAGCCTACTCGTTCGGCAACAGTATAGAAACACCGCACCGCAACGGCAAACCGTTCCCCGTGCCGCGCATAGCCGCAGCGCCCCCGACCGCTCGTTTCTCACCTATATTCCGTCGTGCCTGCCCACGATCTTTCACCGCCGCCGTCTCCTGAGCCAATCATCTCCGTGCGCAACCTCGTCAAAAAATTCGAGGGGCGCGCCGTCCTCGACGGCGTCTCCCTCGACGTCTTCCCCGGCGAGACCATGGTCATCATGGGTGGCTCCGGTTCCGGCAAAAGCACCCTCCTCCGCTCCATGATCGGCTCCATCAAGCCCGACGCCGGCTCCATCATGCTCTTCGGCCAGGAGACCATCGACCTCCGCGAGTCCGACATGGACGAACTCCGCCTGAAGTTCGGCATCCTCTTCCAGTCCGGCGCGCTCTTCAACTCCATGACCATCGCCGACAACGTGGCCCTCCCACTCCAAGAGCACACGGACCTTGGCCGAGAGATCATCGATATCCAGGTCAAAATCAAACTCGAACTCGTCGGCCTCCGCGAGCACGCCGGCAAATACCCCGCCCAGATCTCGGGCGGTATGAAAAAACGCGCCGGCCTCGCGCGTGCCCTCGCACTCGATCCCCGCATCCTCTTTTATGACGAGCCTTCCGCCGGCCTCGATCCCGTCACCAGCGCCGAGATTGACCGTCTCATCGTTGACCTCACCAAAAAACTCGGCGTCACCAGCGTCGTTGTCACCCACGAGATGGACTCGGCCTTCACAATTGCCGACCGCATGGCCATGCTCGACAAGGGACGCATGCTCACCGTCGAGTCGCGCGATTGGTTCGACGCGCTGCGCCGAACGCCCCTCGAGGCTGCTCGCCTCATGCCTACCGAGCAGCAACTCATACGCCAGTTTCTCCGCGGCGACCCCGACGGCCCCATCACCGAACGACGCGCTGAAACCAACTACGCCGAAGACCTCCTCGGCGTCGCCCAGAAACTCCCCACCGCCCCCAGCGTCGAAAGCACCCGCAGCATCGGCTAGTCGGCGCGACATCGGTGCACACACGCCGACGATGAGCGGAGTCCTCGGAGCGATTCGTCGCGCTTCTTCAAAGTATCGGAATCCGTCGAGCGCACTGCATACTCACCACCCGCCTTACCCCTGTGAGGCAGACGATGCTCTCCTCACATTGGTGTAGATGCCCATCGCCGGTTGGTCGGTGCCTCGCCGCCTGCATCACAGGGCATGAATCGCCCCCCGTTACCCTCCCCATTTGCCCCCGGCGCCTCACTCGGCCGGCCCGCCTTCCCGCATACCATCTGGCCTATGCCTTTCACCCTCAAACCCCACGACGGCCTCGACGTCGATGTCGATTCCACCGGCTACCTCTCCAACCACGTCGATACCGGCGAACGCTGGGTGCTCAACTTCGGTCCCCAGCACCCCGCCACCCACACCACCCTCCGCCTCGTCCTCGAACTCGATGGCGAGCGCATCGCACGCTGCACGCCCCACATCGGCTACCTCCACTCCGGCTTCGAGAAACTCGGCGAGCACCTGGATTACAACCAGTACGTGACCATCGTGTCGCGCATGGACTATCTGTCGCCGATCCACAACGACATCACCTGGCACGGCGCGGTCGAACGCCTCTTCGGCATTGATATCACCCCGCGCTGCAAGGTCCTCCGAACCATCATGAACGAGATGGCGCGGATCCAGAACCACCTCCTTTGCGTCGGCGCGGCGGGGCTGGACCTCGGCGCCTTCACCGCCTTTCTCTACTGCTTCAACCCGCGCGAAACCATCTACGACATCGTCGACTTCATCTCCGGCCAACGCTTTCACCCCGACTGGTCCCGCGTCGGCGGTCTCATGCAAGACCTTCCCGATGAAGCCATCTTCAAGAAAATGGTCAAGAAGTTCATCCTCGATGAACTCCCACGCGCCATCGAGGACGCCGAAAAACTTCTCATGAAGAACCGCATCTTCCTCGACCGCGCCGTCGGTATCGGCGTGCTCACCCGAGAAGACGCCATCGCTCACAGCATGTCCGGCCCCATGGCTCGCGCCTCCGGCGTCGCCCGCGACCTCCGCAAGGACATGCCCTACCTCTGCTACGCCGACAACTGGGACGGACAGGGCGCCCCCGCTGTTAAGTTCAAGGTCATCGTCGCCAACGACCCCGCCAACGGCGGCGGCGGCGGCGATGTCTTCGCCCGCTTCCACGTCCGCATCGAAGAAATCAAGCAGTCCATCGAGATCATCAAGCAACTCATCGACAACATCCCCCCCGGTCCCGTCGATACCTTCGCCGACGGCAAGATCACCAAGCCCAGCAAAAAAGACGTCTACGGCTCCATCGAAGGCCTCATCCAGCACTTTGAACTCATCATGTCCAACCGCGGCTGGAAGCCCCCCGTCGCCGAGACCTACGGCTGGAACGAAGGCCCCAACGGTGAGCAGGGCTTCTACATCGTCTCCGACGGCACCGCCCGCCCATGGCGCGTCAAAACCCGTCCCGCCTGCTTCATCAACTATTCCATCATGCAGAAACTTACCGAGGGCCACCTGCTCAGCGACATCGTCGCCATCATCGGCTCCATCAACGTCGTCGCGGCGGAACTGGATCGGTGATTCGGGTACCTGCCCGGGCCTTGGCCCGCCCGGCCTCGCCCAACACCCACCGTTTGATGCTCTGCGATCAGCATGAGGACCGCCCCATGAGCCGCGCACTCGATCACGATACACGCGTCGCCAAACTGACCTTCTCGTCCGTCTACCCGCACTACCTGGCGAAGGTCGAAAAGAAGGGGCGGACCAAAGCGGAACTGCATCAGGTGATCAACTGGCTGACCGGCTTCAATGAACGCTCGCTGCAGAAACTCATCAAAGACCAGGCGACCTTTGAAGCGTTCTTCCGCCAAGCCAAACTCAACCCGCGTGCGAGCCTGATCACCGGCGTCATCTGCGGCTACCGGGTCGAAGACATCAAGAACCCGCTGACCCAGCAAGCCCGATACCTCGACAAACTCGTCGATGAACTCGCCAAGGGTCGAGCGATGGAGAAAATCCTGCGCGAAGAATGACTCGGGGCGGCGCGGCCCCGAAGTCGTACCGCTGGCGTCTTCGTGCTTCTATTTGGGGGCGAATCGCGTGCCGATGGATACCGCGTAGTCAACGATGGTCTCAGCATCGAGCCACCACCACACAAGGCCGGTCACGAGCGGCACGTTCGCCGCTCAGCCCGTCCAGCGTTGTAATATCCTTGATATCATCGACCCTGTGTCGCCCCGCCATCGCACCCTCCCATGCGCTACGCCGTCATCATCCCGGTCTTCAACGAAGCCGCGCTCTTCCCGCGCTTGCTCGAACGCCTCCTGGTCACTCCTCCAGTTGGCACGACGTCGGGAAGTGGGGGGGAGATCGGGGCACTGGGTGCAGGGGGGGTAGAACGCCACATCATCGTTATCGACGACGGCTCCACCGACGGCACCCGCGCCCTCGTCGAAGCCCTCCGCAACCGCACGAGCGAGCAAGGGGGGGTGATCCATCCGATCCTGCAGCCCGTTAACCGTGGCAAGGGCGCCGCCGTCCGCGCCGGTTTCGACGCCGCGCTTGCCCTCGGCGCCGACATTGTGGTGATCCAGGACGCCGATCTCGAGTACGACCCGCGCGACCACGCCAAACTCCTCGAGCCCATCATCGACGGCCGCGCCGACGCCGTCTTCGGTTCACGCTTCCTCGGCGACACCCACCGCGTCCTCTACTTCTGGCACGCCGTCGCCAACTGGTTTATCACCACCTGCTCGAACATGCTCACGAACCTCAACCTCACCGACATCGAGTGCTGCCTCAAGGCCTTCACTCGCCCTGTCATCGAGCAGATTCGCATCCAGGAGGACCGCTTCGGCGTCGAGCCTGAACTCGTCGCCAAGGTTGCGCGGCTACGCCTCAACAATCGCTCCGCTCGCGTCTACGAAGTCGGCGTCTCCTACGCAGGCCGTACCTACGAAGAAGGTAAAAAAATCACCTGGCGCGACGGCGTCTCCGCACTCCGCTGTATCGTGAAATACGCCCGGTGCTAATCCCGCCAAATTGACCCTCGATCCCTCGATCTCTTCCCTACTTCACCGATCTACCGCGATCGCCGTCAAGTCCTCCACCTGCCACGCACCGCCGAACTCCGGCAGCCAGAAGTACCGCACAAACGAACCCCCCTCCGCGTACCCGAACACATTCAGGCTCCGGTCTTCTGAGGCTCGTCCCAGAATTGGGCTATCAACGATCCGCTCCGTGCCGGGCGGCACCGCCGCTGTCAGCGACGTCACCGCCCATCCAATATTCGTCCGTTCCGGCGACCACCAATACACCCGCACATCCCCGCTGCTCGCGTCAAGCCCCACGATGTTCAGCCCCCCCCATGACGACACATACGTGCTGATCGAGTCCGGACGCAGCGCAGGCCCGGCTCCTCCGTTCACCTCGTCCGTCAGGTTGCTCCGCCGCCAGTTGCCCCCGAACCCCGGCACCCACCATGTGACCCGAAGGTCCCCCGCCGTGTCGATCACCGATAAATTAATCCCGCCCCAAGGCGTCAGGTACGCCGACAGCCCGCCCGCCACTGTGTAGTCCGGCGGCGACAGTGTCGGCGCCAGCGTCGTCAGCGTCCACCGTGTCTGCCCAGGTGCCCACCACACCACCCAGATCGTGCCCGTCGATTCCTCGATCCCCGCGACGTTCAGTCCGCCCCACGACGTCGCGTAACTCACCAGCCCGCCCGCGAAGACAGGCGTGTGTTGCCCAACCTGTGCCAGGTCGTCCCCTGTGTCGGCGAAGAACCACCGGAACGCCGCCGACGACGTGAGCCGCTCGCCCGTCTGGTAGTACCGCACGACATCCCCAGCCGCGTTCAAGCCGGTGATATGGACCATCCCGTCCGGGCTGGTCATCACCTGCACGCCGCCGCCTTCCGCCCCGCCCACGATCGCGTTCGCCCCCGCTATCTCACTCGTCAAAATCCGGTACGTCCAGTTCCCGCTGCTCGGCTGCGAGTACAACACCAGGCCCTGCGCGCTCGTCGCCGCCGCATACGTGCGCCCGTCCTTCGTATCGATCCACGTCGCCACATCACCGGCACCGCCCGTCGGCGTCGGTCCACCCGCTTCGCGGATCAGGTCCACCACTTCCCACACGTAGTCCGTCCCCAGCGCGTACACCAGCGGCCTTCCGAACTCGCCCGCCGCCGGCACCGCGATCACCGCGTCCACCCCGCTTGGCGGGGGCGGCACAATCCCGTTCGGGAACGCCCGCGTTCCCACACCCAACACCGGGCTGAATATCTCCCCATCATCCAGCGACAACGCCACCAGCGTCGAACCGTTCGGCGACACCCCCATCACCACCACATCGTCCGAATCCCTTCTTTCCAATATCAACCGATTCCCCGACACACGCCAGAACCCACGCGAGATCGCGTACTCGTTCTCGTCCCGCCCCGAGTCCCAATCGTCCAAATCCCAGATCCGGTAATCCCCGTCGGCTTCCAGACTCAGGAACCGCTGTCGGAAGTCCACCTCCCCGTTGGCCCCATCCGCCGCCGGTGTGTCCGCGAACGCCCACTGCAGCAGGTACCCGCCCACGAGTTCGTCCCGCGATAACGCGGGCGACGTCCGCACCGCCACCCCGATCGAAACCGCCCCGTCGTTCTCCGCCATGTCCGCGAAGATCATCACCGACTTGTCCTTGCTCAGGTAAAAATACTCCCCCGCTTCCGTCGTCAGCCGCCCACGATCCGTCACCACGTCGATCGCGCTGATCGTGTGCGGCACCCGTCCCGAATCTCTCACAAACCGCACGTCATCAAAGTCGATCGACAGCAACCCGTACCCGTTGTCGAAGTCTTCGTCCCCGACGTCCATCGTCAACATGCTGAACCGCCATTCCCCCACGAAGTCGCTGTACTCAGCGTTCTCCGGCCGCTCCACGATGAACTCCGCTTCCTTGTCCCCGCCACCGAAGTCTCCGTACCACCACCCCACCGGGAATCCGTCCGCATCCAAAAATCGTGCCCCGTTCGATTCCACAGGCACCCCGAACGACCCGCGATCAGGATGCCGCACATACCGTCCGTCCGCGCTCTGCTCGATAAAGTCGTACGGCAGCGTGTCCACCCGCACCCGGTCCAACGATCCACTCGAAAACACATCTCCGAACGTGCTCAGCGAGTCGTCTATGAACCCTTCGGAGATGAATACGTCCCCATCCAGGTTCCCGAACCCGAACGTCTCGAACCGCATCCCCACGCTGGCGAAGTCCCCCGCGAACAGCGCGCGGGCCTCCAGCATTTCCAGCACCGGCGTCGCGCCGACGTCGTGCCCGATCATCCGCCGCTTCGTTCTACGCACCACGCCGCTATTCATACGAGATTTCATCTTCACTCACCGTAAAGTGGGACCGACCAACCTTCTACCGCGCCCACGCCCTTTCCCCTGACAAAGATCTCTCATGGGCACCACCCAATCCCGCACCGTACCCACCCCCCTCGGCGACATCCGCGTCCGTCCCGCCACCCCCGACGACGCGCCCGCCTTCATTCTTCTCCGCCGGCACATGGCCCGAACCAGCGAACACAACGTTACCACCCTCGACGAGGTCGATACCGACCCAACCAAGATCCGCGCTTGGATCACCGACTACCTCACCAACCCCGGCTGGCTCCTCCTCGTCGCCGATCAAGTCCCAGCCGAACCAGACCATGAGCCTGCCTCACCTGCGCAACCACACCGTCTCCTCGGCGAACTCAGTTTCCGCTGCGGCTCCCGCCGCCGAGTTCAGCACCACGGCGATTTCGGTATTAGCGTCGTCCAAGACTGGCGCGGGCAAGGCATCGGCCGGGCACTCATCCAGACTCTCATCGATTGGGCCACACCACACGAGTTCATCGAAAAAATCTACCTCGGCGTCTTCGAGTCCAACCTCGGTGCCCGTCGCCTCTACTCACGCTTGGGCTTCGCAAAGGAAGGCATCCGCCGCGACTTCTTCAAACTCGATACCGAGGAGTATGTCCACGACATCCTCATGTCCCGTTGGGTCAAGCCCCCACCTTCCTCCGCATGATCCCGGCATTACCCACGCATCGCGCACCGCTTCAACTTCTCCTCAAGGTTTCGACCTCCCCGGTTCGATACCCACGCGATGCCTAAGCCGGTCGATGATGCTTCCCACGTCCTCGTGCTCGGCGCGACCGGCTCCTTCGGGGCCGCCGCCGCGCTCGAACTCCTTTCCCGCGGCGTCCCCGTCCGCCTCTTCATCCGCGACCTTGAACTCGCGCGACGCCGTTTCGGCAATCGCGCCAACGCCACCTACCTCACCGGCGATACCGCCGACGACGCCGCTCTCCTCGGCGCCATGCGTGATTGCCGCGCCGTTGTCGTCGCCCTTCCGTTCACTCACGAGTCACGCCCCGCCGAACTCGCGCGTCTTGCGGCACTCGTCGCCAAACTCCCCGCCCGCCCCGCCGACGCCCCCCCCACCCACATCGTCGCTCCTGTTCCCTTCCCCGATGCCGACTCCGTCTCCACCAATCCTTCTCTCACATCCGCCGCTACCGACGCACGCATGAGACTCACCTTGGTTTCCATCGGTCCCCTCTTCGGCCCCACCGTCCGTCACTGGATCATCGATTCACTCTGCCGTGCCGCCCTCGATTGGAAAACCCTTCGCTTCCCCGGCGACCTGAACGCTCCCTCCACCTGGACCTACGCCCCCGATGCCGCTCGGCTGCTCACCGACTTCGTCATCACAACACCGGTCCTGTCTCCCAATACCGGCTCGGTCTTGCTTCTCCATGTGCCCCACATCACCGGGTCGCAGCAAGCCTTCCTCACGCAACTCGCCACCGCCGCCATCCGTCTCACCACCCCGTCCGGCGCACCCAATGGTGTACATGACGAACCGCGTGTCGCATCACTTTCCACACTCGCACGCCGCATCGCCGGCACCCTGGATCGCCGCGCCGCTTCAGCGCTCGCCGAGTTCCATCGCCTCTCGTGCCCCGCTGCCGACGCGTCCTCACTCCAACATCCACTGATTAAATCCGTCGGCGACCCTCAACGCCTCGATCCGCAATCTACCCCTCTTGAAGTCGCTTTACGCATGACCATTACGTCGTATCGCCAATCATTGAGACGATAGCGACAATTTGTTAGTATTGTGTACGTAAATAAGCCACTTGATTTTACATATAGTCCGAATATTCTTGACTTTTGGGAATAATTCATTCGGACCTTCCTTGCAGTTTCCGCACGTTGGGATACATTCAATAACGTATCGAGCGTGAGTTGGAAGTGGACGACAAGTCCAGGCTCGGCACCGCGTAGTCCCGACGCTTCAGTTTCTACAAGTTCAGTCTGACGAGGCCGCTCCACAGCGTTGGTTTTCCTGCGCTCCTGTTCTTCCTTTGATCCTTTTGTCCCGTGGCTCACACGTAGATAAGGGTTTCTCTATGAAAAGCTGGAAACGATTCGCCGCCATCGGCCTCATCGCCGCGGCGGCTCCCGTCTGCAACGCAGACGAAGTCACTCACTGGAACGACGTCATGCTGGACTTGTACCGGCTGGACTTCGGCACCGGCTGCCCCTGCCCGCTCGCTCGCGCCGGCGCGATCACACACATCGCCGTCTTTGAAGCCATCAACTCCATCGAACGCACCCACACCCCTTACCGCGCCTATATCCCCGCCGCCTCGTCGGCCTCCAAAGAAGCCGCCGTCTCCGCCGCTGCCTTCAGGGCCATGTCCGTCCTCTTCCCCGGCTCGATCACGCCCCTTACCAACGAATACAACGCACGCCTTGCGCTCATCCCCGACGGTGCACCGAAGACCGCCGGCATCGCCGTTGGTATCGCCGCCGCCGATCAGATCCTCGCCGAGCGTGAAGACGACGGCTCCCTCATCGATACCCCCTACACCTACGGCACCGCCCCGGGCGATTACGTCCCAACGCCCCCTTCCTTCAACCCAGAGTGCAATCCACAGTGGGGCCAAGTCGCGTCATTCTCCGGCGTTGACGTCCGCCAATACGTCCCCGCCGGTCCCCTCGGCTTCACGTCCATGGCGGCCCTCATCCAAAGCCCCGCCTACGCCGCTCAGGTCAACGCCGTCAAAGCCTACGGCGCACGCTTCAGCACCGTACGCACCGCCGAGCAAACCAAAATCGCCTTCTTCTGGGCCAACGATGTCAACGGCACCTACAAGCCGCCGGGCCATCTCTTTGACATCACCCGTGTCGTCTCCGAAGATCACGCTCTTTCACTCAGCCAGAACGCCCGCCTCTTCGCCCTCGTCGCCATCTCCATGGGGGACGCAGGCATCGCCGCATGGCACGCCAAGTGGTCCACCGATATCGACCTCTGGCGCCCCGTCTCAGCCATCCGAAGTGCCGCTAACGACGGCAACCCCGGTACCATCGCCGACCCCAACTGGGAATCCATCAATCCCTTCTCACCGCCGTTCCCCGCATGGATTTCCGGCCACGCCACCTTCGGCGCCGCTCACGCCGGCGTTATGGCCGAGTTCTTCGGCACCGACAGCGTCACCTTCACCTGTGACTCCGAAGACCCCTTCTACAACGCACTCCCCGAAAGCGGCCCACGAACGTTCAACAGTTTCGCCGAAGCCGCCATAGAGAACGGCGTCAGCCGTGTCTACCTCGGCGTCCACTTCCCCTTCGATGCCTCCGACGGTAACGCCGCCGGCTTTGCCATCGGGCACATGGTCGGACAGTCCCTTTTCCTCCCCGTCTGTCGTGCCGACTTCAACTCCGACGGCTTCTCCAACTCTCAGGATTTCTTCGACTTCATCACCGCCTTCTTTGCCCAGTCTCCCGCCTCCGACTTCAATCGTGACGGCATCAACAACTCTCAGGACTTCTTCGACTTCCTCACCACATTCTTCGTCGGCTGCTGATCCTTTTCAGTCCACCGCCGCGATCGTTCTTGCTTTTCACGGTGGCCCCGCTTGACCGCGGCGCCACCTCTTCACCTTTGTCGCTTCTCTGCATGGCGTCCTTGTACCCGTTGAAGGTTCTTGTCCTGAACAGTTCTTTGTCCCGATTCGTCTCCTAGCGGCCCACCCGCGAAAGGCACTTACATGAAACACATCGCACTCCTCAGCACCATCGGCGTGCTCGCTTCGACCGGTTCCGTCTGCCATGCCGACGAAGTTACTCACTGGAGCGGCATGGTCCAACAGTCCATCCGCGTCAACGGCGGCCCACCCTGTCCCATTGGCCGCGCGATCGCCATGACCCACGCCGCCATGTTCGAGGCCTTCAACTCCATCGACCGCTCCCACACCCCCTATATCGCCTACGTCTCCGCTCCCACGGGTGCTTCGCCCGAAGCCGCCATCTCCGCCGCGTGCCACGCCGTACTCGTCCATGTCTACCCCGCGCAGGCCAGCACGTTTAATGACGAACTCGATGATCGCCTCGACCTGATCCCCGACGGCCAAGCCAAAACCGACGGCATCGCCGTCGGCGTCGCCGCCGCTGCTCAGATCATCACCGCTCGCGCCAGCGACGGTTCCGACAACAGCACCCCCTACACCTTCGGCACCAACCCCGGCGACTACCGCACCCCCGAAGACCTCCCCTCCGATACCGCTCCTTTCTCTCCCAACTGGGGCCTCACCACCCCCTTCGCCATGACACACCCTACCCAGTTCCGTCGTCCCGGCCCCGCCGGATTCTGGAACATGAACGCGCTGCTCCGCAGCCGGGCCTATGCCGACAACTTCAACGAAGTGAAGTCCTACGGCTCACGCAACAGCACCACACGCACGTCCGATCAGACCGACATCGCTTTCTTCTGGGCCAACGACGTCAACGCTACCTACAAGCCGCCGGGACACCTTCTGAGCATCACCACCGAAATCTCCAATCAGCAAGGCCTCTCCCTCGCCGAGAACGCCCGTCTCTTCGGCCTCGTGGGCCTCGCCATGGGCGATGCCGGTGTCGTCGCCTGGGACATGAAATACCTCACTAACGTCGATCTCTGGCGCCCCATCACCGGCATCCGCAACGGCGCGATCGATAATAACTCTCGCACTGTCGCCGACCCCGCCTGGCTCCCCCTCAACACCTTCACCCCTCCCTTCCCCGCCTGGGTCTCCGGGCACGCCACGTTCGGTGCCGCTCATGCCGGCGTCCTCCGCGAGTTCTTCGGCACCGACAACGTTACCTTCACCGCCACCTCCGAAGATCCCTTCTACGCCGACCTCTACCCCGGCCAGACTCCGCCCGCTCGCACCTTCAACCGATTCACCGATGCCGCTTGGGAGAACGCGCTGAGCCGAATCTACCTCGGCGTCCACTGGCGCTTCGATGCCGTCGACGGCAACATCTCCGGCCTGAGCCTCGGTCAGTACATCGCACGGAACTACTTCCAGCCCGTCTGCATTGCCGACTTCAACGCCGATGGCAACATCGATTTCCGCGACTTCTTCTCCTTCCTCGCCGCCTTCTTTGCCAACGATGATGCCGCCGACGTCAATAACGATTCCGTCGTCAACGTCCTCGATTTCTTCGATTTCCTCGACGCCTACTTCACCGGCTGCTGATGCGCTCGATCACGTCTTTGGTGCAACGGCTCTCCGAGCCGTTTCTCCCGTTATCCGCGGACCTCCGGGCCGCCTCTTTGGCGAGCCCAAATGGCCGGGATCCCAGCTCACGCGAGTTCTTTGATCATCCTCAGCACTGATGTTCTTCTCACTTCGGCCCCGCACCCGCGGGGCTGTTTTCGTTCAGCATCCCTTGCAAGATATTCGCCGCCGCCAGTGCATCACGCCGCTGTTTCTTCTGTTTGTGTGTGAGTCCAGACTGCGCCATCGTCCAGTCCGCCGCGACCGAACTCAGCCGCTCGTCCCGATACGTCACCGCACGCTTCGTCCTTGCCTCGATCCTTGCGGCCAGCGCACGCACCATCTTCGCCCGCGCCCCTTCCGTTCCATCCATATTCAGCGGCAGCCCCACCACCAACTCACCGTCCCTCCCCAACTGCTCCTCGCACACCCGTGCGATTGCTTCCAGCAGTGCATCCCCCGCGTGCTCCTGCACTCCCACCTCCAGCACCGTCACCGGCGACGCGATCCGCAGCACCGTGTCCCCCACTGCCACCCCCGTCCGTTTGTCGCCCAAGTCCAGGCACAGGTACCGTTTCATGCACGCCCCCGCTCCGCGCGCGCCAGCCGAACGTACCGCGCCAGCGACATCACCGGAAAGTAGTGTCGGTACAGGTTGTACCTCAAATAAAACACCCGCGGGAACCCTGTCCCCGTGAAGTGATGTTCGTGCCACCCTCCACGAAACTCAGGAGAGAAATCGAACCGCGCCAGCCGCTCCCAATCCGCGTTCACCGCGCCGGGGTCCACATTCTTTGCCGCTGCATACGCCGGCTTGTCCTCCACCACTTGGTTGCGTGCCAGCCACGCCGCCGCACGCCGCACTCCCTCGTCCTCTGTCGTCACCAAATACAGCAAGCACGCCAGCCCCCACGCCGTCTGCGACGCGGTCGAAGCCCCGCGCCCCATCCACTCCCTATCCAAGTACGAGTTCGCTGTCTCGCCGAATCCCCCATCCTCATTCTGCACGCTCCGCACCCACCCCAGCGCGGCTCCCGCCGCGGGATGCAGCACCGCTGCCCCCGGCGTCACCACCCCCGCCGACACAAGCCCCCCCAGTGCCTGCCACGTCCCGTAAACATAGTTCACGCCCCACCGCCCCCACCAGCACCCCTCCGGCTGCTGATGAGAGAGGATGTACTTGATCGCGCGCGTGATCGATGGATGCGCCGCGGACACCCCGCACGTCACGAGCGCCTCCACGGTCCGCCCCGTGATATCCGCGCACGACGGATCTTGCATCGCGTTGTGGTCTGCGAACGGGATCGCTTCCATCCATGGCCGATCCTTGGTCCGGTCAAACGCGGCCCATCCGCCATCGTCGTTCTGCATCGCCAGAACCCACCGCACCGCCGCTCTCGCCGCGTCACGGTTCTTCGTCTCACCCGCGCGGTCTCCAGCACGCCACAGCGCCTTGGCAACCATCACCGTGTCATCCACATCCGGGTACCAGTCGTTGTGGTATTCAAACGACCACGCCGCGGCCCCCGTCTCTTCACGACCGCCCAGTGCCGACTGCCCAGTGCCTGACTCACCGAGTCGAATCCCCTGATCCTCCGCACGCAGGTTCCGTACCCAGTCCCCCGTCATCTTCACGCGCCGATCGAGCAGCCAATCGCACGTCTGCGCGATCCGCTCGTCGTTCGACGCCGCCAGCCCCGCTTCCGTCAGCGCATACAGCGCGATCCCCGTATCCCACACCGGGCTGAAACACGGCTGCAACCTCACATGGTCCAGTGTCGCGTCCTCGTTCGCCTCCTCCACCATGAACGCATCCAGGTCTCGCTCCGCCTGCCGGATCACCGGCTCGCTCCTCGCATACCCCAGCGCTTTGAACGCGATCTGCACATACACCATCGGCGGAAATATCGCCCCCAACCCCTCCGTCGTCCGCGAATCCAGCCGTGACAGAATCCACCGCTCCGCCTCACGTATCGCCTTCCCACGCACCGGCGACAACCCGTGCCGCTGCACAAACTTCAGCACCCGATCACACGCCAGAAACAAGTTCTGCCAACCCACCGGGTTCTGCTTGTTCCACCCTTTCGCTAGCGTGTGCTTGTACTTCTTCTTCTCGATGAACAGTTCGTCGATCCCCAGATCCTCCGGTAACGCCCGCACCGGCCTCAGCGCCGAGCACAACGCCAGCGGCAAAATCATCGTCCGCGTCCACGCCGCCACTTTGTCCATATGAAACGGGAACCATCGCGGCAGCAGCACCACCTCCGGCGGTATCGCCGGACACGCATCCCACGTCACCTGCCCGAGGCACGCGAGGTAAAACGTCGAGAACGTATTGCACTTCTCCGCGCCCCCCATTGCCAGCACCAACTCGCGCGCCGCCTTCATGTGTGGCGCATCCGGATGGTCCCCGAATAACTTCAGCGCGAAGTATGCCTTTACCGTCGCCGACACATCCGGCGGCGACCCCGGATACTGCCCCCACCCACCCACCCCTTCATGCGCTAGTGTCACACCGGGTTTCCGCTGCGTCAGCCGCAGATGGTTCGCTATCCGACGCAGCCGAGGCATCTCCTCCGGCTCGCTTTCCTGCGACAGAATCACCTTCATCAGCAAATATTCCGACGACAGGATCGAGTCACCCTCCAGTTCCGCGCACCAGTGCCGCCCCGCCATCGGTGCCCACGCTCGGCTCGCGTCCGCTCGCTCCGTCCGCTGTTTCCGAAAGAGAGCGTCGATCCCCGCTTCCAGCGCACGTGACGCCTGTGCGATCACTTCTTCGCTCGCCCCCGCGCCTTCCACTCGCCCAGGCCTCCCGACCGGTTCAACCACGCTTGGCATACGTCAAACACCATCCATTTGAACAACCATCCTCATCGACTTCAACGCCGTCCCCCACACCCTTGACGGAGTTTATACCTCTCTGGTCCAGTGAAAAAACCGCCGCCTCTCCCCTCCCTCCCCGCCCCGCAAGGTGTACCTCTCGTACTTCGCATCCTCCCTTCATCCACAACGTACCCTACCCCATGCCCGCCTCATCCACACGCACCCAGGCCTCACTTCTTCACATCCTCTTGTTCGCTTTCCTTATCTCTCTTTCAGGCTGCGCTTCTACACACCCACCCGCCCCCATCACGACCCCCGCCCCAGACGAGTTCCTACCCGCCCAAGCCGCTCTTCTCGCTCCCTCCGATCGGTCCTTCAACTCCGTCGCCGGCTCCACACCCAGCATCCTCCGCGTCCGTATCGAGCCAGACCTCTCCCCCGTCTCCTCAGACCACTACCGCGCCATGTGGACCGTGACGCGACAATCCCATCCACATAACACCGAACCCCACGACAAACTCACCAGCCACCGCGTACAGACGTGGCTCGAACTCCCCGACGGCTCCATCGCCCTCAGCCGTGAAGTCAACCACGACGAATCCGTCATCGTCGATTTCGATCCACCCATGGTCATCTTCCCCGCTCGCATCGCCCGCTCCGACGCTTCCACCGACGCTCCCCCGGGCTTCACCCAGCAAACGTTCGTCACGGTCCACCCAATGAATAAACCCGAAAAGGTCCGCGTCAAAGGCCCCGCGACCCAGCGGATCTGGTACGACGGCTTCGAGTCGCCCCCCGCGTCGTCCACGATGCTTCACCCCGCCGCGAGACTCCGTGCTACTTGCGAGATCGACTTCGGTGTCTCGCGCAGCACCAACCACACCATCACACACCTTCACCCCACCCTTGGCGTTCTTCACGAACTCCGCCGTGAACTTGCCGTTGCTTTCACTGTCACCGTCCGCGACACGACCGAAGAATGGTCCGCCACCACACCTGACTTCACCATAAAATAAACTGCTTCCGCTCCGCTCGACTTCCACTTCTACCCCTCTCCTGTTCTCGCTCCTTCTTCTCCGTCCTCCCCCCTCTCGTACGAAGGGCGTACCAATCGTGCTGGTGGCGCAGCGTTCTCGCCAGCCCCAGGGAAGCCTGCCCGCTTCGCCCACCACTTCAATCCTTACTCTGCCCCCTACGTTCCACCGATGCTCACTTCATCCCTGGACACCCGCGACGCCGACATCGAGGCCGAGGTCCGCGCCAATATTCTCGCTCAACCCGTTGGATCGGCCACACTCGCCGACCTCGCCCTCCCCGATTCCCTCCTCGCCCACATCATCGACCGCGTCATCTGTTCCTCGTTTGAGGAACGCCACCGAATCGTCACCGCTCCCGTCGTCGCCACGACCCCACCCCCCGCCTTCGCGCCTCTAGTTACCCCCACCTCGCTTACTCCCGGCCCCCACTCCGTCACCCGAATCGATGTTGCCCCTCTCCCGACCGATCCGCTCGACGATTGCCCCGAGGCTCGCCCCGGCTCTCGCGCCTTCGCCCCTCCTATTACGCTGTCCCTCGGCGTCGTCGCTTCACTCCCGCCTTCTCTCGCGCCTCTTCCCCCAGAACTCCAGAGCATCGCCCATCACATCGCTGTCCACCTGGCCACCGACGGATTGCTCCACACCCTTGCCTTCGTACTCACCTCTCTCAGCCAGTCCAACTTCATCGACCCCACTCCCGACCACCTCCTCCAACTCGCCTCGATCGGCTTCCCCGTCGATCTTCTCGCCCACTTCACCACGCCGCAGCGCGCCGACCCGCTCTCGCCGGTTTCATCCATCGATTCTCGCGCCCTCGCCACTATCCGCCACGTCGCCCGGCGACTCGCCCCCCAATCCCACACTCCCCCCACGTCGGATCAACTCGACTTTGGTCTCCTCTTTCGTTTCTCGCCCACCAACCCTGCCATCTTTTATCCCGACGACGCCGGATCGCACACCCCCGCCCTCCTCCGCGCCCAGATGACCCGTGCCGGGCACTACCTCGGCCCCAACTCCGGCGACAACCTCGACCTCCTCCGACATGTCGCACAGGCTCTCCCCGATATCCCGATCCTCGTGAACATCCAAGCCGGCTTCGCCGACGAGTTCATCGCCCGTGCTCGTTCTTGGGCTCGTTCCGAACACGCCCCGGTCACTGTCCTCGCCCACGCGTGCGTCGTATCGCAATGGGCGCAAGATAACGCCCGCGCCGGTTTCGTCGAACTTCGACCCGATATCGACGTGAAAGCCTCGGCATCGCGCCGTTTCGCGGTTCTATCTCCTCGTTTCCCCAGCCGCGGCGACGACGGTTCCGTCTTCATTCCCACCGAAGCCGCGGTTGTGCGCTCGCTCGCGCGCGCTGACCTCGTCGTTGTGCAATCGCCGCTCCTCTTCCAAGGCGGGAACCTCCTGCTTTCCCCCGACCCGCGCCACCCGCCCAACCGCCTCCTGCTCCTCGGCGAAGCCGAAGTCGCCCGCAATGTTTCTCTTGGTTTCTCTCGAACACAAGCCATCGAAGCCCTCGCCATCGAGTTTGGCGCGGGCCGGGCCGTGGTCCTCCCCGCCGTTTCGTACCACATCGACTACGAGATTAGTCTCCGCGCGATTTCACCCACGGATGTGGTCGCGTTTGTCCTCGATGTCCCCAAAGCGACGATCATCGTTCTGGAATGTGCATTGAGTGCGATCGAGCGCGCCCGACTTCTTCCGAAGCCCCGCCTGAAGGCCGCTCGGCACTATCTCGCTTCGTCTCGGTGGATCGAACTCCTCGAACTCTTCTTCAGCGCGGTGATCCCCCAAGGCGTTGGGTCCGACGGGCACCTCACCGAATCGTTCGCCCGGCACTTTGCTCTCAGCCCCGGCGACCACCCCGCCGGGAACCTCTATCGGGTGCTTTTGGCACTCGATGTCGTTTCTTCGTGGATCCAGACGCCTTGGGAATCTTCGATGCCCCCGCACGCCCAAGCGTACTTGCGAGCACTCAGACGGAACCATGCGGCTCGTAATCAGATGCACGAACAACTCAGGTCCGAAGGTTTCAGGGTCGTTACGGTGCCCGGCATCGCGCACGCCGACCGGAGCATGTGCCCCCTGAATGGGGTGCAAACGAGGTCGAAATATCTGATTTCGGGGTCGTGTGGTGGGGGTGATGTGGGTGGGTTGTTTGAGCCGCTCGACGCGGCGGCGAATCGGGTAATATCGGCGCACATGAGCAATGAAGCGGCTACCGTGGTGATTCCGACTGCCGAATCTCAACGCCGCAACGGAGCGATTCACTGCACGTTTTCAGCCAGTTGATTCCTTGGGAATAGATGTGTTATCGTGTCTGGTTATTTGGAAGATGTTTGAATCTGTCGAAAACCGAAGCCCGAAGACGACCGGGATCTTGTTTTGAACCGAATATTTGCAGAACCAATCGGATTCTTGACAATGGTATTGGCATTTCGTGCAACCCGATGTAGTTTTTGAAAGTAGATAGTGACACTTCCCCAAAGTTACCGTATCGCGGCGCCTTCGCTGGCTCGGCGGTCGTGCAAGAGTGGTATACGAAGTTTGTTACGCCTGAGCAAACACAGGTGTTGTTTATTCTGAAGATGAGGATGCTGTTCATTGTCAAGGGAGGGAACTGGAAGTTCCGGCTACAGCCTTTGGCAATGATTTCCGTTTTGAGGGGTGAGTCCCAGCAGGTATTGGCGCCTGCCGCCCCGACGCACTCGGTTGGATCGACGAACAAGAGGTGAACATGATGACGAATTTCAAGAAAACAGGTCTTTGTACGGCTTCTGCCCTCGGCTTGCTGGCTTTTGCCGGCGCGGCGGTGGGGCAGAACTGCTCGAACGGTGTGATCCCCACGCAGTGCAATCCCCTCGGGAACTGCAACGGTCCCGACGTGATCGTCGGCGACCTCAACGGCGTTTCAAACTACACGAACGCCGGCACGACCGATGCGATCGCGGTCGGTACGACTTCCTGCAATATCGGCAACGCGCAGTTGCTCTGGATCGACAACAACAATCAGCACCCGGTCATCGGGCAGAACGCTTACAAACTCAAGACGCTCCCCAACGGCGTGCGGACGTTTGAGCAGATCGGCCAGAGTTGGCTCAAACACGGGTTCTTCGCACTGTCCGAAGGGCTGTGCTGCTCCGGTTGCCAAGGGACCAACGGCACGCGTCTGGGCATCCACTGCTCCGACCCATACACCTCGGGGCGCAACGGCTCGCAGAGCGGCCTTGGCCCCAAGTGGCAGGTGAATGCCAGCACGGGTGCGTTCAACTATCCCCCGGCCAATCCGACGTGGAGCGGTTCGGTGGCGCGTCGCTGCCAGTTGAAGGCGGCGGACATGGAAATCAGTTCGGCCTCGGTGCTGTACTTCGTGACCGGTCAGTACGTGACGCCGGACGATGCGACGACCAACAACGGCCTGAACAAGTACAACAACGAGTCGTACCGTCGCTGCAACGTGACGGGTTCGGGCAGCTCATGGTCGTTTGCGTTGACCGGCGCGACTCAGCGCGGGCAGCAGGCCATCCGCGCGTGGGGAGACAATGACCCCAGCGTGATGGAAGCCGATGTGTTTGTTCCGAGCGCGACGGCGTTCTCCGAAGGTCTGTTCATCGTCGCGATGTCCGCGACGGACCTCGGCGGCGGCATGTGGCACTACGAGTACGCGGTTCAGAACATGAACTCGCACCGCTCCGGCGGCACCTTCGAAGTGCCGGTTCCGGCAGGCGTGATGGTGACGAACATCGGGTTCCGTGATGTGGATTACCACTCGGGCGACGGTCCCGGCAACGTGAACTACTCCGGCACCGATTGGACCGCGTCGAAACTGAACAACACGGTCTCCGACGGCACGCCGCTCGTGTGGTCGACCCAGACGTTCGCTGAGAACCAGAGCGCGAATGCGCTGCGCTGGGGCACGGTGTACAACTTCCGTTTCGATGCGAACGTCGCGCCGGTCGCGGGCGTGGTGGATATTGGTCTGTGGCGTCCGGCCGCGGTTGGTGAGCCCACCCGCGTGACGTCGCCGCTGGGCCGCGTGAGCGTCCCCGGCACCCCGCCGCCCCCGGTCTGCCCGTGCGACTGGAACGAGCAGGGCGGCCTCAATAGCCAGGACTTCTTCGACTTCGTCGCGGACTTCTTCAACGGCAACGCCGACTACAACAACAGCGGTGGGACCGACAGCCAGGACTTCTTCGACTTCCTGGGCTGCTTCTTCGCTCCGCCCGTCGGCTGCTGAATCTGAATCGACATCATCTGTTTACCTCGAACCCCCGGGCGTATGCCCGGGGGTTTTTAGTTGGCGTAATCGCGCACAGCGGCGCGGTTTATACGCGGAACGAAATTCCGACGGACGGACGAACGGACCGCGAAGTTCCTGGTGCGAGCGCGCGGACTCAGCCGGGAGGAGCGACGGTGACGTTGGCCTGGGTGCCTTGGATGTGTGTGAGTCCCCAGTCTTTGAAAGCGAGGAGGAGAGGGAAGAGTGAGCGGCCGCGGTCGGTCAATGAGTACGCCGAACTACCCGCGCGGAGGGTAGAGGGTGTGGATTTGAGGAAGCGGTGGAGTTCGAGGCGATGCAGACGATCGGTGAGGATGTTGGTGGCGATGCGCTCGGGTGAGCGTGCGAACTCATGGAAATGGGATTTGCCGGCGAAGAGGTCACGGATGATGAGCAGGGTCCATTTATCGCCGATGAGGTCAAGGGTGCAGGCGATCGGGCAGGGAGAGCGTTTCTTTGGGGACTTCATGGGGCTGGGTCCGGAGAGGGTGCGGCAACACCCGGAATCGACGAGTTTGGACCAGCGCTCACGCACAACGTGCCGGGGTCTTGACGCGCGGTCCACTCCCTGACGCGATACGAAGCAATAAAAGCCGCTCTAACGCGGTGAGCGAGCGGATGGCTGGGAATAGTCGATGAACTCGACGGATTTAAGGCGCTGGAGGATCGAGTTCCAGCGGGGCGGTACATCGGAGGTGGGCGAAGTGAATCGCATGAACTGAGCGGTGGTGACGCCGGAGAGACCTTCGCGGATCGCGGCGCGGTGCGTGGGTGAACGGACGAAGGCATCGAGCGAAGGTTCGTCGCGCCAGACGGTGAGGGTCCAGACTTCGTGGCCAAAGACGCGGGCACGGACGGAGTGCCCGATGTAGCCGTCGTTGTCGGAGAGGGAACGGATGACGTGGCGAGTGTAATCGTCGAATGGACGACGGTTGTCGGGGTCCAAGTGGGCGTGAGTGACGGCGACGATGACGGAGTCACCGACATCGGGGAGTGTGACGCCGCGGGAGGGGGAATATCCAGGCCCGGCGAACGGGGTGGCGAGTTGGCAACTCGGAAGGCCGAAGAGAGCGGCGATGAAGCCTGCGACAGTGAGGATCAGCAGGGCGGGACGTCGGAGGCGACGGCGTGGAGTTCGAGCGGATGAGGTGAGCACGAAATGAGCATATCATGTTGCTTGCAAAATGCAAGTGATGTGCGGATGAAATATGAGGGCGCAGAAGGCAGGAGCCGCGGAAGAGTGTGGGGAATAAGAGGATGCCTAGGAAGTGCTAGGCGAGGCGGATGAGCCGGCGGCCGACCCATTCGACGGTAAGCAGAAGCATGAGCAGGAAGAGGGCGAGTGGGGTGTCCCAGAGGGTTTCGACGTCTGGCTCGCCGGCGAGTCGGAGTTCGCGGTTGGGGAGCAAGGCGGGGAGGTCGGCGAGGTCGCGTGGGGAGATGATGGAGCCGCCGGTGGCTTGTGCGAGGCGAGCGAGGGAAGGGTGGTCGGTCTCTGGGCGGCGGAGTTCGTCGTCGGGGAGCCAGATTTCGACGGGAGCGGCGAGTACGCCGAGAGTATTTGGAGTGGAGGAGGGGAGAGAGGTGAGAAGGGGATCGGTGGCTTCGGCTCGGTAGTGGCCGGATTCGGTGGCGATCCAAGACGCGGCAAAGGAGCGAACGCCTCGGAGTTTGAGTGGGTCGCGAGATGAAGGCGCATCGGCTTGATCGGGGAGGAGAACCAGGTCGATGGGAGCAAAGGAATCGTCGAGAGCGGGGAGCGGGCCTGGGCTCGACGGCGCCGCGGGGGAAGGAGCGGCCTCGCGGACGATGCGGATACGGAGCGAGGCGGGGGCGGTGTCGATGAGGGATTGATCGATGAGGTCGATGGAAACGCGGACGGGTTGGTCGATTTGGGCGCGAGATGGAGCAATAGAGAGGTCGGCGAGTTTGCCGGCGCGGGAGACGCTGTCTCGGCCGAGCATACGCAGGATCTGGAGGTAGAAGCGTTCGGCGAAGAGTTCGCCGCGGCCGTAGCGCCAGCGCCAGATTTCGTCGGTGCCGAGGTAGAGTACGCGGCCAGCACCGAAGCGCATGGAGACGAGGATGGGCGCGGTAGCGTCGGTTGAAGGCGTGGGAGTGAGGGAATCGAGCGGCGTGCCGGAGGAGGTAGGAGCGGTGACGTCTCGCGCGAGCGCAAGGACTTCGACGGCAGGCTTGAGGAGGGCGGGATCGAGGCGCTGCGCCCACTGGATCTGGTTCCAACCGGTGGCGGGGTCGGCGAGTTCGGTGGGCCACCAAGAACCGGCGATGGGTTCGGGGAGGAGGCGTAAGACGCCGAGGCGGTCGGCGAGGGGGGTTGGGGTGATGGTGACGGGGTTATTCCAGAGGGGCAGACCGGAGGAGTCGCCGCCGGCGAGGACGAAGGGGAGGAGGTCGGCGAGGGGGGTTCCGCGCCAGGCACCGGGGGTGGCGCCTTCGCCGCCGATCCAGACGAGGCCGGCGCCGTTGAAGGCGACGTGGTCTTTGATTTGCTGGAGTTGATCGTCGGTAAAGAGTTCGGGGCGGACGTCGCCGAGGATGATGGCGTCGAAGGCACGCCATTCTTCTGGTGAGCGAGGGAGGGAGGTCATCTCGTCGTCGCCTTCTTGGACGAAGCGGCGACCGGAGGCGAGGATGAGGGATGTGCCGCGCACGGAGCGTTCGCGGACGAGGAGTTGTTTGATGTAGCGTTGTTCCCAGCGGGGATAGCCGTCGAAGAAGGCGACGCGCAAGGGACGTTCGATCAGGCTAACCGCGACGGCGGCGGCGTTGTTCTCTTCGATGAGGTCGGGCTGCGGGGTGATGAGGCGCACGCTCCAATCCGGGGTGCCGGATTGGTCGGCCTTAGTCGTGAGGGTGACGCGAGCGGAGGAGGTGGGATCGAAGGTGAGTTCGCGCTCGTCCAGAATGGTGCCGGAGGTGTTATCGATGAGTTGGACTTTGGCAGGAGCGGACGAGTCGGCCGCGGTGCCGAGGCGTTCGATTTCGACCTCGATGGGGATGAAGTCGTTGACGAAAGCACTTTTGGGGCCTTCGGCGCGGCGGATGGAAAAATCGGTGACAGGTTCGGGGCTGCCGAGCGGGACGGCGAAAATGGGGATGCGCTCGGCTTCGAGCCGTCGGAGGGTGGCGCGGGAGGGCGAGTCGATGGAGCGACCGTCGGAGAGGATGACGATGCCGGAGATGGGTCGAGCGGCGGCACGGCGGAGGGCTTGGTCGAGGGAACGACCGATGGACGTTCGACGACCGGCGGGCGAGCCGAGGGGCGGCGTGCTGGGGGGTGAAATGGATAGAGAGTTGAGGGAGAGTGGACGGAGGTCGAACGCACCGGCGTCGAAGCCCAGCCAGACGAGGGTGCGGTTTTTGGCGAGCGCGTTCCACGTCGGCGCGGCGCGGTCGATGGCGTCTTGTAACTGCGACTCGCGTGCGACACGGATGGAGGTAGAGGTAATGGGAGTCGAGTCGCCCGGTGTGGAGGGAGTAGGGAGAGTGGGGGGGGCGTCTTTGATGTTCATGGACGCGGAGCGATCGAGAAGGACGATGACCCAGTCTTTTTCCTGGGTTTCGTTGGGCTTGATGAGCCGCGGGCCGGCGATGAGCAGCACGAGCAGGAGGAGGACAAGCGTGCGAGCGGCGGCAAGAGCGACGCGGATAGGGCGTGGGCCTTCGAGGTGGCGGTAACTCCAAGCGGCCAACACCGCGGCGAGGAAAAACACCGCGGCCCAACCCCATGTGGGGAGCGGGCGAGCGAAATCGAACTGCACGCCTTCTTGCCCAAAGGAGAGAGAGCGGAGATTGAGTGCCCAACGGAGCAGGTCGTTCAAGCGGCACCCCCGATCGATCCGTGTGCAATGCCCGCTGGAAGCACGGTGGTGTCGATTGTGCTCGCGTGGCTGGAGCGGCGGGCCAAGATGAGTTCGAACACCCCGAGCACCAGCGCGAGGATAAGCATGGCCAGCGAGAAATCGCGGCCCTGTCCGGTGCGTGTGAAGACGGCGCCGGGGGCGATTGCGGCGTTGGTAGTGGCGTCGGTCGGGACGGTTGAAGAAGCCGCGTCGATGGAACCGATCCACTGCATCGCGGCCTCGGGCGCGGCGGCGGCGAGCCAGCGCTCGACGGCCTCGGCGTCGGCGG
>JBGSIF010000174.1:0-23342 GCA_041742635.1 Phycisphaerales bacterium | reverse complement strand
TTGGCCATGCCGGGCCGGGCAGGCTGGCGCTCCGCGTCGATTGGCAACCGGCCAGCGCCAGCACGCCGAGCGCGATGCTACCCCCGACCACTTCACGTCGCCCAACCACCCGCTCCGCACCGTTTGACGGGTCCATTAGTTCCTGCTCCGGCTTGCTCGATGTGACATATTTGAACGCCCACCCTTCTCTAATCGATAATGGTAGTGGTGAATCGGCCATTTTCACCGCATTTCTGCACACGTTTCGGTGCGAGTTGTGCCGGGGGTTGTGAACACCGAGTCGCCGGTGTCGTCTGAACCCGTCTGGCGACTGGGGAATCATGTTTGTTCGGGCTTTGGCAACTTGGCGATGATTTTATCCACCCGTGTTCCATCCATATCGACGACCTCGAGAGACAGGGTGCGCCACGAGGTTTGTTCTCCCGCGGTGGGTATCCGTCCGAACTGGGCGAGGACCAATCCGGCAACCGTATTGACGTTCGGGAGTTCGTCTTCCCATTCCGAGGGAAGGTTCAGAGCGACGACCATCTCGTGCAGTGGGAGCCATCCGTCGAGCAACCACGAGCCGTCCTGGCGCTGCTGCGCGCCCGGCGGCGTGGAATCGCCCCCCGTGGCGATATCGCCGACCAGCGTTCTCACGAGGTCGTTGAGCGTAATCAGTCCCTGGGTTCCACCGTACTCGTCAACGACGAACGCGATGTGTGTTCTGGTCTTCTGGAACTGATCGAGCAACTTCAGCGCGGGCATGTTCTCGGGGATGAACACAGGGGGCTGCGCGACCGCCATTGCCTTGAACGAGGTCCCTTCGAGCAGCCCGTAAGCGATTAAGTCCTTGATGTGCAGTACCCCGACAAGGTGGTCGAGCGAGCCGCGGCAGATCGGAAAATGCGAGTGCGGACTCGTTCCCACCAGCACCCGCACGGCATCGATGGGGGCTTCCTCTTCGATCCAAACCACATCCGCGCGGGGGACCATGAGTGAGGACGCCGTCAAATCGCCCACTCGGAACACTCGTTGGAAGAGTTTGTGCTCCATGGGGTCGAAGATGCCGGTGCTGGCGGCGCGGGCCACGAGCGATTTCACGTCGTCCGCCGAGACGTCATCCCCGCCCATCGGTTTGACACGGAACACCTTCAGGATGGCTTCGGTGGAGAGTGTCAGGATTTTTACCGGCAAGGCGGTCAGCGTGGAAAGCACCCCCAGCGGCGGCGCGATGAGCGAAGCGATGAGCTCCGGGTACGCCAGCGCGATCCGCTTGGGCACCAGTTCCCCGATCACGAGCGAGAAATACGTAATACCAATGACAACGATGACCAGTGATATCTCGTCGCTATAGGGCGCGAGCAGCGGCACACGCACGATCTGCTCCTGGAGCCTCCCCGAAATGGCGTTCTCTCCGAACGCGCCGGCAAGAATACCGATGAGAGTGATCCCGACCTGCACGGTCGATAAAAATCGAGTCGGTTCGCGCGACAGCAAGAGCGCTTTGGCCGCACCGCGGCTTCCCTGCTCCGCCGACTGTTGCAGTCGGCTTTGCCTGGACGTCATCATCGCTAGTTCGGCCATAGCGAAGAAGCCGTTCAGCACCAGCAGGAACGCGAGTATGACAATCGCTACGACCATGTGTCCTTCTATCTGTTCCACCCCAGGAGGGGTGTTCCGTACTCGTTACCGCGATGCCCGCGGTCCAAGCCGCATTCGATCTCCCGGCTGTCCAACGGCATAGTCCCGCGAGAAGGGAACACGGGACTTCTGCCTCGCGTCCAAGACGCTCGGCGCGACTTGTTTACCCAACTTCGGGTTTCACATACCGCATCCGCAGCACATTCCCCCGTCCGGCGTATTCCACGCTCGTCATGTACGCACGCATCAGCAGCAGCCCGCGTCCCGACGGCAGTTCCAGATTCTCGTCCGTCGTCGGATCGGGCACTTCCGCGGGCGTGAACCCCGGCCCCTGATCCTCTATGTTCACTCGAACTTCCCTCGCCCCAACGGCGAACTCGAACTGCACCGGTGTCGCGGCGGGGAGCGATTTGTGCCCGTGGTGAAACGCGTTGCTCAGTGCTTCTTCCACCGCCAGACGCACTGCGAACTTCGATGTTTCGGTGTACCCATGGCGCGTGAGCGCGGCGAGCAGCGATTCCTCGGCCCGATCGATTTCGTCTCGGCGGTTCGACAGCCGAAACGAAACCGCATCCGCTTTGTGGCTGGATGGCTCGGATGGGGTTGGCTGGCTGACGCTCATGGATGCGACGGTCTTCATCATCTGTCCCGAGCCGGGGGTGCGGAACGTATCGAACTGGAAACGCGGCATTCGACGCGACGGAATCGGACTAGGCGCTCGGCGGTCAACTCTGCGGGACGGTTGGCCGTTTTCGATCGGCACTGGTTCCGCCCATGTGTGTTGTTCCGCCGGGTTCGTTCCTCGCGGCTGTTACTTGAGACTCGCAACCGCTTTTTCCGTTGACTCGTGGATCTGGAAGATCCGGTCGAGTTTGGTGATTTTGAATACTTCGAAGATTTGCGGGTCGATATTGGCCAGACGGAGTTTCCCGCTGGCGCCTTTCACTTTGTTGTTGACCGTCAGGAGCATCCCGAGTGCCGCCGACGACAGGTGGTCCACATTCGAGAAACTGATGAGCAGTTTCGGGTGCGGCCCGTTTGTTGGCGTTTCGATGATCTCGGTGATCTCGTCGCCGATCTGCTGGATATTGGCTTCGTCCAGGATGTTGCGGTCTACAAACTCGACTTGGATGACATCATCCTCACGCTTTACACGCAAACGAGATGGACTACTAGGCATTCAAGGCTCCTCTTCGAAACAGGTCACGAAGTTCGCGCTAAAAGGTGTTCCGGGCCCATCGTCGGCCCGGTCCCGTAACGCTAGGCGTGCTCGCCACGGCTCACCAGCCCCGCATTTGGAACGGCAGCATCCTTTGGCCGCACCGTGTACCGTCGCGTGGCAGCGAGGTGCCCACGACCCGGCGTGTCCAAATACGGCGACTTCGCTCACGTCTCTCGATTCTTCGTACACTTCGCCCCCATGCCCTCATCCCACTTCGATCTCATCATCTGCGACATCGACGGGTGCCTGTCCCCCGAAAGCACCGCCCCGATCGACCTTGCGACGCTGGCGAGCATCGCCCAGTACAGCCAGCGTGCCCATGCCGGTGCCGGCCTGCCGCCGATCACACTCTGCACCGGCCGCCCGCAACCCTTTGCTGAGGCGATGTGCCGGATGATCGATGTTCGCCGGATGCCATGCGTGTGCGAGAACGGCGCATGGCTGTACGAACGCGAAACGAACCAGTACCTACTTGATCCTAGCATCACCCCTGATCACATTGCCTGTGTTCGAGTCCTGTCAGACTGGATTTCAACTGCGTACGGCGAGCCGCGCCGTGACCTTAATCATCACGTCGGTGTGACCCAGCAGCCGGGGAAGGCGGCCTCTGTATCGTTGTATCACCCTGATACAGCGTATCTCAAATCACTGATGCCCGCGCTGGAAGCACAAATCGCACGCGCCGATTGGCCGATCCGCGTTTCGGCTACATGGCTCTACATTAACCTCGACCTCGTACACATCTCGAAAGGAACGGGGCTTGATCGGCTACTGAGTCGTATTCGTGGTGTTTCACCCGGCGCGTTTTCACGCGATCGGTTGCTGGGGATCGGCGATACGACCAGCGACTTGCCCATCCGAGAACGCTGCGGCTTCTTCGCCTGCCCCGCCAATGCGCAGGACGAGATGAAACGACTCGCCGATTACGTCTCACCGTTCGACGAAGTTCAAGGCGTGATCGACGTTCTCTCGAAAATCGA
Organism: Phycisphaerales bacterium; assembly: GCA_041742635.1. Taxonomy (GTDB): domain Bacteria; phylum Planctomycetota; class Phycisphaerae; order Phycisphaerales; family UBA1924; genus JTS-AC122. The sequence continues at coordinate 19,517 of JBGSIF010000174.1, read as the reverse complement.
AACAGGTCAACTCGGCTAATCCCGCGTAGCAATCAGAGGTATTTTCACAGTCCATGCTTGACAATGTGGCGTTATCATGTAACCTATAGGTTACATGACGCCAAAGGCCATGGACGCGGTCTTTCAGGCGCTCGCGCACGCGGATCGGCGACGGCTCTTGGACATTGTCCGGGCATCGCCCGGTTGCAGCGTGAACGACGCCAGTCGGCATTTTTCGACCAGCCGCATCGCGGTGCATAAGCATCTGCGGCTGCTCGAAGAAGCCGGGCTGCTGACATCCGAGAAGGTCGGACGGACCCGCCGGCTGTACGTCAACCCGGTGCCGATTCAGATGATCCACGATCGGTGGGTCAGCGGGTATGTTCAGTTTTGGGCCGAGCAGATGCTCGACACGAAGTACGCCGTCGAGTCGCCCGGCAACGCCGCTCCGGACTCGGCATCTCTCCACGCGCCGCCTCCAAAGAAAGGGAAGCAACATGGAACGCACGACTGAACGAATCGTCGGCAAGATCTTCATCAAAGGCACGATCCAGGCGGTCTGGCACCAGATCACCAAGACCGACGAGCCGCAAGAAGCGTTCTTCAACAATGTCATGCACACCAGCGGGTTGCGTCCCGGCGGATCCATCCGAATGCGTACGCCCGACGGGAAGTACACCGCCGTGGTTGGGCAGATCATCGAGTTTGATCCCCCGCGCCGCTTCGCATACACGTTCCGTTTTACCAATCTCGATGACCCGGAGTGCAAAGTTATTCACGAACTCAACGAAGCCGACGGCGGCGTGGACTACACCATGACCATCGAAGACATGCCCGTCGGCACGAAGACGGCCAAGCAGATGACGCAGGGTGCCGGGATGATTCTGAACACGCTCAAGAACATGGTCGAACACGGGAAGCCGTCGTTCGGGACCCGCATCCTCTTCGGGATGATTAAGGTCATTGGCCCGTTGATGACACCCAAGGCGTGCCGGAGCGAACACTGGCCCGTATGACTCGGATGCGGCGATCCCACGACTCGTTGTTAGAATCAGGTCCTACGTGAGTCATAACGCTGGTCAATCCGGTGACTCGGACGCTGCCCGATCACGGTCGGTGCGGGTGGCGGAGCACGCTCGCGCGTTGTCACACTCCCCCGTTGGCGTCTACCTCGTACCCGTTGTTGTGTTTCTTTGCCTCGCTTTTCCCAAAATCAATCAAGGGGAGTTCAGCGTCGATACTGGCTGGTACGCCGCGATTGCTCACCAAGCCTGGCACGATGCCGCCGAAGGGCACGCCGGTGCCCTTTGGACACTTATGGGTGTCGGTGGGCAAGATGGAGTGGTGTACTTCAATAAACCGCCGCTCGTGCTTTGGATTCACGGCCTGGTTCTCTGGCTCCTTGGCCCCACGCTCGTCGCCGCTAGGCTCCCCAGCCTCGTGGCCGCGCTGCTGACGGTCATTGTTCTGGTGCGTGCCGCTCGGCGCACCTGCGGCGACGCGGTCGCGCTGCTCGCGGGCGTCATTCTCGCCACCACCATCGAGTTTGTTCGCCATACACATGCGGTCTCGATCGACCTATGGCACGCCCTCTTTGTGTTCGCCGCCGCGGCGTGTTTTTCTTCCATCCTCGCCATCCCATCGTCCAAGCAAGGGGTGGACGCAGGACGGAATCAACACAATAAATATATTGTGCGCTCGATCATCGCCGGGGTTTGGATCGGGCTAGCGCTCATGAGCAAACCGTTGCTCGCACTGCTTGTGTTTCCGATGCTGCTCGTGCCGAGCCTGTTCGCTCGCGGATCTTTGGGGATCCGAGCCATTCTGGTTGCACTCGGTGCCTCGCTCGTCGTCGCGTTGCCCTGGCATCTCTGCATGGTCGCTTTGCACGGCGACGCTTTCATATCGCAGTACTTCGGGCGAGAAATTGCCGACCGTGCCTTGGGCGGTATGGACAATCTGAACACCGCGGCCGCAAGCCCGTTTTACTACATCGCCGAACTTGCCCGAACTGGCTGGCCATGGCTTGCGACAACACTCCTTGCACTCGTCGCGCTCGCGCGTCGCCAACAACTTTCCCGCTCTGCGGCGGTGCCGATTCTACTGGGATGCTGGGTGATCGCGTGGTTCGGCTTGCTCTCGGCGTTTCCGGACAAACGTTCTCGCTATTTGCTCGTGCTGTACCCGCCCGCCGCGTGGATCAGCGCGCAGTGGATCATCATGGTCGCGCCTGTGTTTCTTCGCCGTTGGAGCGACGTATTCGTCCGCGCGGCCGCACCCGTTGCGATTGTCGGCGCCATCGTCGTTTCGACCCTGCCGATCACGATGCACCGCTCGCAGAGCGAGTCGTGGAACCGGTTCTTTGCCTTCCTCGACATCCACCCGCACCAGCCCCTTTGGCAAGGCGGGTTTATCGGATCACGCGCCGCGAGGGTGTATCTCGTCACGGGCGCGTGGCCTGTTCCCACTCACGACACCGCCGGCCGTCGCTTGCTCGATCGTTCGCCACCCCCAGGCGTCTTGATCGCCTATCACTCGCGCGACGGTCTGGCACCCGGCGTCGGTGAAACCCTGCTGTTTCAAGACGGCGACCTATCGATCACTCGCCTCGACGTCGCACCTTGGCAACCGATACCCCTTCACCCCAAACCCTAGTCGTCCCTATTCCTTTCCTCCCCGCATCTTCGGCGGCGCACCCCAGTGCAGTTTCTGAATCAGTGTCTCCCAGTACGACCCCCGCGGGTTGCGAACGAACCGGATCGGCGTGGGGTGTTTGCGTAGCCGTATCACATCTTTCTCGTGCAGGTGCGTGGATGCCTGCCCATCCAGCACGAGCGTCGTTCCCCATTCTTCGCTCGCAGGGGCGATCGAAGTCGCGTTGTCGTTCACTCGGGTCATCGTCAGTTCGATCACGCTCTTCCCGCTCACGATGATCGGGCGGAACGCCAGCGAATGCGCCGCGATGGGTGTGATGGCAAACGCATCCACCTCCGGCGACACGATCGATCCGCCCGCCGATACGTTATACGCGGTTGAGCCTGTCGGCGTTGAGATGATCATCCCATCGCCGCTCACGCTTGGACCCGCTTCGCCGTCGATGCTCAGCGTCAACGAGATCATCCGGAACGGCGGGCCTGCGGTGATGACCGCGTCGTTCAGCGCTAGCCCGCGATAGCGCGGCGTCGCGTGCTGCACATGTGGTTTCGTGGGATCCGCGCGTACCTCTGCTGTTGATGTAGCCGCGGCTTGGGTATCTATTCGTTCCCCCGCTCTCCATCCCCCATGCCCCATCCCCACACCCCACACTTCCACGTCCAGCAGTGGCCGGTCCTGAAGTTCAAGTTCGTGAGTACCGAAGAGAGCGGCGGCTTGGTCGCGGAGAGACTCAACATCGAACTCGGCCATGAATCCGAGTTTGCCAAGGTTGACCCCCAGCATCGGCAGCCCGAGCGATACGCAGCGACGAGATTGCGCGAGCAAAGTGCCGTCTCCACCGAGCACGACGACCAAGTCCGCTGCCGAGCGATCGGGGAGCGCCGCGACCGAGCCACTTCCCCCTTCGGAAGCGTCGAACTCGCCGACGATCCGGCCGTGCGATTCGATCAGCCGGCGCACCTCCGCCAGTGCGCCGAGCACATCGGGCTTCGATCGATTCGCAAGCAGTATCACCCGTCGTGCCATGGCAAGAGTGTACCGCAACCCTCCCGCCCAAGGTGCATGGTGCCCCACGCAATCGATCGATAGGTGTAGTGACGGCGTCCGAGTGCGACAGCACAGAGTGTTGGGGTGCATGATTCAATCAGCCTCACACGCCTCGTGCCGAACTACAACCCGACTTCACGAACCCAGTACACTGTTGCTGAATGTCTATTCGCCCTCACGATCCTCGGCCCCGGCGTGCTTCTTTCTTCGAGTGGTTTCTGCTTGCTCCTTTACTTGTCCTCCTCGCGGGTACGTCGTACCCATTTGTGCTCGCCGCCCAGCGGACGGTGCGATGGGCGCTGTTCGCCGAACCCGCGTCGCACGCGCCAGCCGTGTCCACGATTTCCAGCCTCGCTGTTCTGGCGCGGACTCTGCTTGCGATCGGGGCGATCGGGCTGCTCGCGTCGCTACTCGCGCTCCCCGCCGGCTGGATCCTGAGTCGTTCTCGACCGCGATCGCGCCGATTCATCCCACCGCTCGCCGCGCTCATCGCGGTCCCGCTGTTCATGCCCAGTTACCTCGCGTATGCGGGCTGGGGGCTTCTGCGAGCACCGCAAACGACACTCGGCGACTGGCTTTCCGAGGGGTCGAACGCGGCCGTTGAACTCAAGTTCTTCGTTGCCAACCATGCGATTGCGTTCTGGGGGCTGGCGCTGTGGTCGTACCCGATCGCGGCGTTCACCATGGCGATCTTCTTCCGCCGTGTTTCACGCGACCTGCTCGAGTCGTATTACCTTGATCGTTGCACGTCTCGACCATGGGCCGGCATGTGGCTGCCGATCCGCCTGTTGCTGCCCGGTGTTCTTGCCGCCGCCGCGATGGTTGCGCTGGTCATGCTCGGCTCCGTCGTACCGCTCGATGTCGCGCAGGTGAGTACCTATTCGATCCGCCTGCTGCGCCTCGTGACCGAACGGGAGCGCATCGAAGAAGCCTGGGCCTTTGCGTGGCCGGTATACCTCGTCGCGGTCGTTGCGGCCGCGGGCCTGCTTCGGCGTGTTACCGCGGACCCCACCGACGACCCCACCGACAACCGTCTCCCTACCGCCGATCGGCGTGGCTGGACAGGGCGCATCATCCCCGTCGCCGTGGCATTGGTGTGGGCGTGCGCGGTACTCGTACCCATCACGCTGTTCCTCGTACACATGCAGGGGACTGGGCCGGTGAGGGCAGGGACTTCGAACGGTGTGAGCGCGACGAGCGTTGGCGAAGATCCCGTCAACACCACGTTGGCCCGTGTGCTTGAACTCAGCCGTTCGTTCTGGCGTGAGTCGCTCGCCGGAGTCCTCGTGAGTGCCCGCACCGCGTTTGCGGTTGCGTTCATCGGCGTGTTCTTCTCGATCTCGGCGTGGTTTGTTGCCAGCCGTCGAGCGACCGGCGCACACGCCGGATTCGCATTCCAACTCCTTCGCGCCGCCACGCTCGCGTTTCTGATCATGGGCCTCCTCCCCGGCGTGCTCGTCGGCTCGGCCGCCGCACACGCCTGGACGGCGCTCCCGTCGGCCTTGCGCCCGGCCCCGTCTTGGTTCATCGTGGTGCTGGCACACCTGGCCCGCTTTGGCTTCGTGCCCTTACTCGTAGGTTGGTGGGTGGCTCACCATGAGCCGCCGCTGCTCCGCGACCTGCGCCGGCTCGACGGCGCGGTTCATCCTGCCGCGTGGTTCAGCGCCGTGTTTCGAGCCAAATGGCCGCACATCGTCGGCGTTGCTGTCGCGCTCGTAGCCCTTTCATTTCACGAGATCGAAGCTACCGTCTTTGTCCAGCCCCCCGGCCCGCAGGCACTCTCGCAGCAACTCCTCGCATCGCTCCACTTTGCACGCGATGACTTCCTTGCCGCCGCGGTCGTGAATATGCTCGCCCTCGTCGGACTGCTGGGGCTTGTCGTCGGCTGGCTCCTGTGCCCGCGGCCCGACACCTCCGTCGTTCCGCGTGAATAACAAGACGCTCCATGCAGTCGCGGTCCCTTCGAGCCTGATCGAACATGGCTTTAGAACAGACGAAGCGCCGCTCGCGCCGCGGAGGTCGGCTTCACCACGTACTGCACAACCTCCCTGCACGCGGACGCTTGTCCGGGCCACATGAACGCGCCAGAAACCCGGCTACTAGGTACCCAGCGGTAGTCCGAATGTTCCTCGTTAAGCCTCGGCGTCCATTCCGCCCGCACCTGCACCGCGAACCGCGGGCTGATCACAATCGTGTTGATCGCCGAGATGAAGTACGGGTGAACCTGCTCCAGTGCCCACATGCCCAGCACCACCCCCGGCTGCCGACCGCGGGCATCCGACTTGTGCGTGCCCGAAGCGTTGATAACCAGCCCGAGTTCTTCGTGCGCCTCTCGAACGGCGCACGCCGCCGCCGTTTCTTGGTCCTCCATATGCCCCATGACCGGATGCCACGTCTGCATCAACGGCTCCGATGCGCGCAGCAACTGCAAGAACTCAACCCGGCGTCCGACGTTCTTGTCATCTTGGCCGCGCCCGCCTGCAACTTCGCCTCGTCGCTGCTCCCCCACACGCGCTCCTTTCACTCGAAACACATATACATCCACGATATCGCTCCGCACCACCGCGCCCGCGGCGGGCGAGAGCCGGTACCCGGCTTGGTTGGAACCCGCATTCGACCCCTCTCGTCCCATCGCCGGCGAACGGCCGCTCTTGCCTCTCTTCGTCATGCGCGACCATAGCACGCGACAGGGGCACGCGGTCGACGGGTCATTCGGCCAGTCTTTGCCGTTCCCCAACCGTTTGAACTTTTTGTATCATGCAGGCATGACCACCTTCGTGATCGGTTTCTACCCGCGAGGAACATCTGCCCGAGACGGTGCCGGCCCCCAACGCCAGGCCGTCGAAGCACCTGATCGCAGCGCGGCCTTCCTCGCGCTCCTTGTTGCACATCCGGGCGCAACGATCGAACGGATCGACGAACTGGAACGCGTTCCTGCACCCGCAGACTCACTCGATCCGTCTGCCGAGTCTCTCTCCTCCGGCGCGACGGCGGTGCCAATCCTCCGGGCCGCGCCGAGTGAACTCACTCAGAAGCGTCAAAGTATCGGTCGGGCCAGTGTTATTGCATGGCTCAGCGCGTGCGTGGGGTTGTTGCTCGCGCGGCTACTTTTCAAAGCGTTTACGCAGCCTCGTGCGCCGGATTGGGCATACCGCCCGGCTGCACGGACTACCGCCCCGAACGACCCGACGCCCTTCGTTATCTTCGGGCACGTTGGTCTCACATCGGCCGCGCTGCTTTGTTTGGCGATTGGGGTGACGCAGGCCTTACGCCGTGCGGGCGTGCCGGGCGTGATCGCGCTTCCGCTAGGCTTACTCCCGTTGATTGTGGCGGCGACCACTTTTGCGGTATGGGACTCCACGGACTCGATCGGGTCGAGATTCAGCATGGCGTTCGTCACGGGGTTGCTCTTCGCGCTTCCGATCTTTCTTCTGGGCATTGTGATGTGCGTTGCGCCGGCCCGTCGGGTCAAGCAATCGACACAATGATGTCCCGCTCGACAGTTGTTCCGGCGCGTTCGTATTCGTCGACGAAGGAGTATCTCTCGCCCGCGGCAACCAGTCACTGCCCCCCGCCGATCGTGTGGCATCCCTCGCTCTTACGTCGGCAACTCGTACTTCTCCCAGTGCCCCTCCAGGTGCCTCACGATCTGCCCGGTCGAGGCGTACAGCACTTGCTCCGCAATATTCGTGCAGTGACCCGCCATGATCTCGCAGTACGTCGCGAGTTCCTGCAGCGCGAAGGCCTGATCGACGGTGATCGTTCCTTTGGCGACCCGCACCTGCGCGTCCCGCAGGATCGATTTTTTGAACGCCTCGATCGCGTCTTCGCTCGCCAGAACGACCTGCGCGAGTTTGCCGTCCATGCGAGACAACGCCGTGCTGACGTCTCTCAGAATCCCGACGACGCTATTGGTCATCACCCGGAACGTCTCAGGCATGGGGATATTCCCATGGCGCAGCGCGCCCCCACGGATCTGCTCCACCACGCCGACGCCCACATCCGCGATCCGCTCGAGTTCGTTATTGACCTTGACGATCGTGAGCACCATGCGCACCTGTTCCGGCCCCAGCCGGGCTCCCTCGGCGCAGGCTTCTTTCAGCAGCGCGACGCACGCCCGTTCAATCTCGACGTCCACGCGGTCGATCGGCTCGTCCATCTTGATCACGCGCTCGCCCATCTCGATGTCCATGGCAAACGCGGCGTCGAACGCCGCCTCCACCATCGCCTGCACACGCCGGCTCTGCTCGACAATATCCGACCGAAGTCGGTCCAGCCGCGTCTTGAATCCGTCCGATGCTGACTGCATGTCCGAAGCCTCGTTCCTGTCGGTGCGACCTGCCGCCCGGGGCACGCCGGGCCTGACGTTCCATCGTTCGTGTCAGCGCCGGCTCGTGATGCCGCCCGCGGATGACCGATAAAGATAGAGTAGGCCGATCGGAACCCGTGCCCTTCCAGCCGCCTGCTCCAGATCCACCGAAACCGGGCACCCCCGCTCCCGAATCACTCCCCGACGCTCTCCTTCGGCTTGGCGTGTCGCTTCTCTTGACCGTAATCCAGTACAATATGCCCCCCCATGATCACACTCACCTGCGACGGCTGCACTCATCGATTTGACGCCCCCGACAGCGCCGCCGGCACCACCGTGCGTTGCCCTAAGTGCGCCGCGCCCAACGGCGTGCCCGGGTTTCCATCCAATGATCACGCCGGTGTCGCACCTGAATCCCGCGATGTCAGCACCGACCATGCCTCCGAACGCCAACTCCTCTTCGTCCGTCCAGCCATGTTCCGCGCCCGCCCCGCTCGATTCGGCGGTCTCCTGCTCATCGTCCTCGCCGGGCTTGGCGGCGCGGGCTACTTCCTTTCGACCAGCGAGCCGGCGCTTGCGCTCGTCAGTGGCTTGTGTTCCCTGCTCGGCATCGTCCCGCTCTTACTCTGGAAACTGACCTGCTTCTTTGCGAGCCTCGAAATCACTTCACGCCGAACGATCCTCAACCGTGGGCTGTTCAGCAAAACCACCAGTGAAGTGCGACACGAAGATATCAAAAACTTCCAGGTCGATCAAACCTTCCAGCAACGCCTGTTCAACGTCGGGACCGTTGGGATATCAAGTTCGGGCCAGGAGGGGATCGAAATCCTAGTGAAGGACGTGCCAAAGCCGTACCGCGTGCGAGAGATCATCGACCGGCATCGTCGGCGATAGCACCAATCGACCCGGCCATAGGTGCCGCCGGTTCAACCGTGGTACATGTACGTTTCCAGATAACGGATCGTTTCTTCCATCACATGCGACTGTGCCTGATTCAGGTCGCCGATGGACACGATCCCGCACAGCCCGTGCGCCGACATCACGGGCATATGCCGGATCCGGCGTTGACGCATCGCCCGCCGGAGTTCCTCGAGCGTTGTCCCGGGCGAACATGTGATCACCGGTGAGGTCATCACCCCGCCCACCGATGTGCGAGCTGGATCCGCCGACGACGCGACCACGCGTGTGAGAATATCGCGCTCCGTGATGATCCCGATCACCGGTGCGGGCGACTCGGGGGCATACCGCTCGATCGTTTCGCACACGACCAGCGCGCCGATCCGATGTACATTCATCGCACGCGCCGCTTCCAGCACGCTCGCGTCCGGCTCGATCGTGTGTACCGCGTTCCCTTTGATCCTCAAAATGTCAGTCACTGTTGACATATCCGGCTCCTGCTTTGTACCACACGCGCGACAGTTCGACGAGCGGCACGCGCGCCCCGAAGTGTGCGGTCATACTCCCAGTATGACTCAGCATGGCCAAAACGAAGCAGTAAATTTCAACATCACGATGGAGATTCGTGTCGATTCGTAGCCTGTTCGCACAATCAAACCAAGAAACACGCCCATTCCAAGCGAGCGACTCACACGGCGTGCCTACCGCAAAAATTAAACACCCTTCTCCCCAAGCATGTCAGGGCACGCGTTTGGCTCAAACGTCATAAGCACCGCCCGTTCATGTCGGGAAGCAACGCACGCGAGTGTGAACAAGGTGCAGCGACGAAATGGCATCAGCGACGCACGAAGTGCAGTTCCAAGAACCGCGCGACATAGTCCACGATCGATTGTGCCTCGGGGATTTCCGGGTTGCTCGTCGGCCCCATCGGCTCGAACCGCATCCCTTTAAACCTCACCACCGCGTCCTCGATCGTCAGCCCGTATTGAATCGCGAGCGAGAACGCCCGGCAGAATGCCTGGCACATCCCCGACATCGTCGAGCCTTCCTTGGACATTTTGATGAACAGTTCCCCCGGCGATCCATCCGCATGAAGACCGATCGTCAGATATCCCTCGTGGTTCCCCACGCAGAACTTGTGCGTGATCGACGAACGGGTCTCGGGCAGGATCCGCCGCAGCGGCATGTACCCATTCACAGATCCGTCTTCATTCAAACCGGTTGTTGGCATCGATGCGAGCATAGGCGAAAAGCACCCCTTGCGGCCCAGCATCTTGGGTGGCCGCGTTAGTAAACCATGATCTTCCAAAGACATCCATGTCGGCGGAACATCACGCGCCGGAAGCCAGAACACAAGCCACCGATGCCCCCAAACGTCGCCGTACTCGCCTGGGTTAGCCCTATTCCTATCGGAATCGAGCCAGAAGAAGCACCACAATATCTCGTGTGATCGAGTTTCGCAAGCCCAATATGAAGGATTCGTAATTCTTTTTATTCTGACACATCCCTCCACACCGCCCGTGTCCCAAACCGCGCGTTCGTTTCCCATCATTCCCATTCAACGGCACTGTTGCGGTAAGTCCGCCCAAGTAGCCGAGAGTATACTTTCGTTGCATCATGGCTAATCCACACGCATCTCGTCCATCGGCTCCAGAAGCGCGACCGACCGTCGCTGTCGGTGGTTCGTGGATGCTGTTGATCAGCGTGCTGATCGGGCTTTCGCTTCAGCCGGGCATCTTTGCCGAGCGAACCGTCGCCTCCGAGCGTGGGACTCCGCCCCGGCACGTCGAACACTTCCGGCTACTCGCCGAAACGATCGTTCGTGTCGCTACGAAAGCCACTCGTTCGGATCGGTATGTGCCGAGTGCAGGGGTGATTTCGTTCGGGGTGTGCGCCGATCGTGCGGGAGTCGGCGCGGATCATGTCTGTGCCATTCCTCAGGTGCTGGGGCACGATCGCTTCGTGCGTGAAGCACTGCTTAATCTGCCTCCGCCTGCGGTTGCTTGACGTTATCGGCACGCCGCTGCGTGACCGACCGACTCGCACGGTAGTGCCTGCACCCGAGCCGCACAACCCAACATTTCCATGTCGCAGACCGCGCACGCAGCCTCGGCGTCGTGCCCCGTTTGTGCCGGTTCGCCTGTAGCCCGTCCATGGTGGTTCACCACGGCGTGCCGGGCGTTGATACCCGCCATCCCTTGCAGTTCTCGCAGAAAGCCCGACTCATGGCCAAGAAACAATCGTCCGTCAAAGGCATCCCGGTCATCGAACCGCTGCTCAACCTCATCATTGGTTCGCGCAACGAGCGCTTCGTCAAAAAATACACGATGCGTGTGAACGCCATCAACGCGCTGGAACCCAAAGTCCGTGCCCTGACCGACACCCAACTGCGCGCGAAAGTGACGGAGTTCCGCGAACGCACCGACAAAGGCGAGCAAGCGATCGACCTGCTCGTGGAGACGTTCGCGGTCGCGCGCGAAGCGATGGACCGTGCGGTGGGCATTCGGAATATATTCAATCCCGACCGGGCCTTTGATCCGGGCCAACTCGCCGCACCGATGCGGGACTTGTACGCCGCGACCAAAGCCAAGATGGACTCGACCCCGACCCTCTTGCCCCGCTCGCTGGATCAGGAAAAGCATCGCCAGACGATCGCCAACTTTCAGGCCAAGCCCGAGGGTTTCAAGATCGACACCGACGACGTGGTGCTGGGGCACCCCGACCCGTTCCCGGGCTGGATGCAGGTGGAAATCCCCAACGAACTCTACGAAGCGGTGCGTGCGCTATACCCAGAGAGCCGACCGCCGTTCCGCGCCAGGCCGTTCGACGTGCAGTTGATCGGCGCGATGGTGCTGTCGCAAGGGAAAATCGCGGAGATGAAAACGGGCGAAGGCAAGACGATCGTCGCGCCGCTGGCCACCTTCCTCGCCACGGTCGAACGCAACAAGGTGCATGTTGTGACGGTGAACGATTACCTCGTGCAGCGAGACCGCGATTGGACGTTCCCGTTCTTCCACGCGCTGGGGCTGACGGTCGGTGCGATCCACCCCAGCCACATGCAGTCCGAAGACCTCAAACGCCAGATGTACCGCTGCGATGTGGTCTACGGCACCACGAGCGAGTTCGGCTTCGACTACCTGCGCGACAACATGAAGCGCACCGAAGAACAGCAAGTGCAGAAACAGCGGCAGTTCGCCATCGTGGACGAGGTGGACTCGATCCTGATCGACGAAGCGAGGACGCCGCTGATTATCTCAGGCCCGGCACACGAGGGGAACCCCCGCTACGAACTGGCTGACCGGCTCGCCCGGCATCTCCAAGAAAAACAGCGCCCCTGGCAGCAGGCCGACGACCGCGTGCAGGAATGCCTGCGCCTGATCAAAGGGCTCGAGGGGGACATGCGCACCGCGAAAGATAAGGACAAGATCCCCGCCCTTGAAGCCCAGCACCGCGATGCGCGCGCGAACCTGCCCAAACTGGAGGCCGAGCGTGTTCGGCATGTGCAGTTCTACGAAGTGGAACTCGAGCGCAAGCAGGCGCACCTGACGCACCAGGGGATCGCCGAAGCGCAGCGGGCCGCGGGTGTCGGTTCGTTTTACGTGGGTGACAACATCGACCTCCCGCACCTGCTCGCCCAATCCATCCGGGCGCACTCGGTCTACGAGCGTGACCGCGACTACATCGTCGCCCCCACTGAGAATCCCGCGACCGGGCGCATGGAGCCGTCGATCGTCATTGTCGATACGTTCACCGGGCGTCCGATGATCGGGCGTCAATGGTCCGACGGGCTTCATCAGGCCTGCGAGACCAAGGAAGGCGTCCCGATCCGTGCGGAGACGCAGACCGTCGCCACTGTCACCATCCAGAACTTCTTCAAGATGTACAAGCGGCTCTCGGGCATGACCGGCACCGCCGACACCGAAGCGCAGGAGTTCCACGATATCTACGCGCTGGACGTCGTGGCGATCCCGACGAACAAGCCCGTCACCCGCCGCGACTACGACGACCTCATGTTCCTCATCGGCAAGGACAAGTGGAACGCGATCGTCGATGAAATCAAGACGTTCCACGATGTGGGGCGTCCGATCCTTGTCGGCACGACGAGCGTCGAGAAGAGTGAAACCCTCGCCAAGATGCTCCAGAACAAGCATGGGATCAAGCACGAGGTGCTCAACGCGAAGCAGCACGAGCGCGAGGCGCACATCGTCGAGAATGCCGGGCACCTTGGGCAGGTGATGATCGCCACCAACATGGCCGGCCGCGGCACGGACATCAAACTCGGGAAGGTGGACCGCGCCACACTGCTGGACCATTGGCTCCGGCGCAGCCTGTGCTCGCGCGAACTCAAGATCGACGCGACGGATGCGCAGGTGCGTGAGAACGTGTTCCGCAAGATCGCGCCGCAGCACATCGAGATCCAGAAGCGAGAGGCCGACGAGATGCCTTTCGCTGAACTCGAGCGCCGACTCATGGAGCACTGGACGCTCACGCACACATGGCTTAGCCCGGGCAAGATCAAGGGCATGTCGATCGACGACATGGCCAAGTCCCTGGACGACCATGGTCGTTTTCTGCTCCACCGCATCCGCTGGTTCAGCACGATCGAGGACATGGGCGGGCTGCACGTCATCGGGACCGAACGGCACGAGTCACGCCGCATCGACAACCAGTTGCGGGGCCGCTCCGGGCGGCAGGGCGACAAAGGGTCGTCCCGATTCTTCGTCTCGATCGAAGACGACCTCATGAAACTCTTCGCGGGCAAGAAGGTCATGAGCCTGCTCGCGTTCCTGGGGCTGAAGGAAGGAGACGCGATCGAGCACCCCCGGCTGTCCAAAGCCGTCGAGGGCGCGCAGCGCAAGGTCGAAGAGCGCAACTTCCAGATCCGCAAGAACATCCTGGAGTATGACGAGGTGATGGAGCACCAGCGCCGCTCGTTCTATTCGCTGCGGCAACGCGTTCTGGAAGGGCGCGACGTCAAAGGACTGATCTTCGAGTACATCTCGGCGTCCACCGCCGACGCGGTGGGAATGTACCTGAGCAAGGACTACGCCTCGGACTGCGCCGCCGAGTATGCAAGGCAGACCTTGGACTTCATGATACAGCCCGATCGATTGAAGGGGCGTGATACGAGTGAGATGATTAAACGGATCCGCGAGGACGCGAAGCAGGAAGCCCGCGCGATGATTCATGTGACGATCGGTGAGTACATGCCCCACGCCGACGTCGCCACCGACGCCGACGCCCAGAAGTCCGCCGTCGATTTCGACGCGGCGGGGCTGGTCTCGTGGGCCAAGAGCCACTTCGGAGTGGACCTGAATCTGGTCGAACTCGTCGAGGCCGGCCCGACGAAGCGCAAGGAGATCGAGAACCGGCTCGCGGTCGCCGCCGAAGAGCGCATCGATACCACCGACCTGTCGGGGATCGAGCGGTACACCGTCGATCAGTTCGGCCCGCAGGAACTGTGCAAATGGGTCGAGAACAAACTCGTCTTCAAACTCACGGTCGACGAGATCAATAAGGCCCGCAGCAACGGCGGCGACGAGGCTGTCGTCGATCTTATCATGAAGCAGACCCGCGAACTCTACGACAAGCGCGAGGTGGAATACCCCGTGGACTTTGCGATGGACATGGCGATGGCGGTGGCGCGTCAGGCGGGCTTCCCCGCCGCCGCCGACCGGATGATCGGCTGGGCCAACCAGCGGTACGCTCTGGGCTGGACGGTCGATAAACTCAAGTCCACCCCGCCGCAGGAAATGCGCCGGCAACTGGTGCAAGCGTCCGAAGCGTTCGTCGCGTCGGGCAAACTCGAGAAGGAAATCGAGCAGGCACTCGCGTGCAGCACCCGAGAAACACTCGCCGCCCACTTCAAGGAACGCTTCAACGTCACGTTGCCCGACGACGTCCTGCGCAAGACCGGCGAAGAGCGATCGGACTCGATCCGTGCCCGCGTCGAGTCGCTGCTGCGATCCGAACTCGTGTACTTCGAGCGCACGATGCTGCTGGATATTCTCGATCCGTCGTGGAAGGACCATCTGTACTCGATGGACCAACTTAAGGACACGATCAACTACCGGGCCTTCAGCCAGCAAGACCCCCGCATCGAGTACAAGAAGGAAGGGTCCAAGATGTTCAACACGATGCTCGAAGGGGTTCGTGACCGTGTGAGCGACTTTGTGTTCAAGTACAAACTCACCCCGCAGGTTCAAGCCGCTCCCGGCGGGGCATCGCCCGCTGGTTCACGCCCCGCCCCTCGGAACGACGGTCTGTACGTTCCCCCTTCGCGACCTGCTCCGACCGCGGCCTCTCGGCCGGCTCCCGCTGCCGCTCCAGCACCTCCCACCGGCGACAACTCCGGTCCCGCCGCCGGCATCATCACTGCCGGGGGCATGGGCATCGCCGGGCCGGGACTCGAAACCCTTTACTCCCCGAAACAACCCAATGCGAGTTCATCACCGGACGATCCCGACGAAGAAGGCCGGGCCAACGCCTGATCACGCTTTGAACTCGTCGAAATGAGAACCCTGGACACTCCAGCGAGCCCGGCAGACTTGTTCTGTCGGGCTCGCTGCTTCTTGCCGGCGTGATAATATTGACCGATGCAGGTCGTACCATCGAGTTTACAGATCGTGATCTACCCCGACGCCGTGTTGCGCCGCAAGGCCGCGCCCGTCCCCGCTCCACCAGTTACCGACGAACTCCGCGCGGTCGCCGAGCGCATGATCCGGCTGATGCAGCAGGCCGAGGGCATCGGACTCGCCGCACCCCAGGTCGGGCTTCCGTGGCGCTTGTTCGTGGCACACGTGCCCGAGGGCGACGAGCGATCCGCGGCTGCCTCGCCACCCTCCGCGACCGCCGCTCCGCAGGTCTATATCAACCCCGTTCTTTCCAAACCCGAGGGCGAACTTGCCGGCCTCGAAGAAGGCTGCCTCTCTCTCCCCGAGATCCGCGGCGAGGTCTTTCGTCCCGAAACGATCACCATCACCGCGCTTGGATTGGATGGCAAGCCGTTCATACAACGCGCGACCGGCCTGCTCGCACGGTGCTGGCAGCACGAGATGGACCATCTTGACGGCACCCTCATCATCGACCGCATGACCCAGATGTCGCGCCTCAAGACCCGTTCGGCCGTCAAAGACCTCGAAAAACACGCGGTGTCGGCGTCCAAAAAAAAATAGCCCGCGACACGGGAGCGGGCTAATCGTCGAAACACTCAGATTGCTCAAATGCAGCACGATATGTCACGATAAATTCGGCCGTTCCACTCGCCACATGGATTCAAGAACTGCCAACAGCCTTAGTCGAACCAGTACTCCGCCCTCTTGGCGCGAACCAGACCGTCGCGAAAGCAGATGAGGCGTATGCGATAGTTCGTGTCGCTCGGAGAATGAGAGTACGCCCAGCATTCGGTGCTACCCGAAAATTTTGCCAGGGCATACGGGTCTGTTCTCACACACACGGGCTCTCGAAGGAGCTCGACGACCTGCTTCATAGTCATTCCCGTCTGAACGCGGCGGAACGCCCGATCGGAGTACCCAGATGCGTAGACAGTATCTTCGGCGAATAATTTGCTCCCCACGAGGCCGGGTATCCCGTCGAGCACCAAGTGGTGAAACGCCGCAAGCGATACCCCCAGCGCGATAAGTGCAACACCTAGACGGGATACGCGGCGTTTCATAAGTTGCAGCTCACACATCCAGATTCTTCACCTCCAGCGCGTGCTCCTCAATGAACTTCCGTCGCTGCTCCACCTCTTCGCCCATGAGGATCGAGAACAGCGTGTCGGCCTCCGCCGCCCCGTCCCACGTCACCCGTATCAGCGTGCGCTTCGTCGGGTCCATCGTGGTCTCCCAGAGTTGCGAAGTGTCCATCTCGCCCTCATCTCGCTCATTTCACGCCGGTGCCGATCGCACGGAAAGGCTTCGTCCGCGAACGCCCGGCACGGTCGCCAACTTCGCATCGTTCGTCAACAGTTCCGCGCCGGCCTCGATCGCCGTCGCCGCCACGATCGCATCAGGCAGTTTCAGCCGCTCCTGCCGACGCAGACGAATACCCGTTTCTCGAATCGCGGGCGTGAGTTCCACAACCGCCACACTGCTGATGAACGCCCGGATCGCGGCTTCATCCGCCTGACTAAGGTCCGAGTACGACCGCAACTCCATCTCCGTGATAACCGACACGGCGTAGTCCCCCGGTGGCAAAGGATCGGCCAGCCGGCCCGCGAGCAGGTACAGCACGATGTTGGTGTCGAGTACACCGGTCATCGCCATTCGTCCCGTGAACGCTGCTGGTAGGCGAGCGGGTCGCCGGCGAGGCGCAGCGTGCCAGCGAAGCGATTGAGGTCGGTCGGACCGGTTGCGAAGGGGGGCGACGCGGCCGGCAACGAAGCGGGCGCGCTGCCGTTCCCATTGAGCGGGTGCAACTCCAGCCATTTTTCAAGCACGAGCCAGTCGGCGTAATCAATCTGCACCGCCAGCGGGTGCTGGGATTCGTCGGTCAGGATTTTTTTTCGGATGGGGTACATGAAGAGAACTGTATGCGTGAGCGTCGATCACGCGGACCTGTACAGCGCCGGCGGGTGTAGTCCAAGATTATGGTGAGTGATGGCTCCGCGACTTCGCCCGCGGAGCGGGCGCACGATGTTTGCCAGACGCGGAGCGTCTGGTCCAGGCCCCACCGGTTCTCTTCGCCTGTGAAACAGGCGAGCGAGCCTGTCGTGGAATGTCGAAGCACTTCATCGCGAACGTATTTCATCGGCGCCAGAGATTCGGCAAGCCGGCCTCCAGACGCTCCGCGTCTGGCAACCATCGCGGACCCGTTTCACGGGTCAAAGGTGTCGAAGCCACCACAATCTTGGACTCCACCCTTCCTGCATCAGTCAGCAAGCACCGTGTCTACTTTGACTCGGCCAACATGACAACCTCAACGTAGTGCGGCGGCGGTGGACACGCGTCAAGAACGTGCTCCGGGTCATTGAATACGACGATCCGATCGAACTGACCATCATTCAGACTATGTGCTTGTTCCAAGCAATGAGGCGACAATACGCCGATCTGCTCGTTGAAGGGGTTCCTGATTGCAAGCCAGATCGGGTACTCTTTCGAGTAAGCCCTCGCCTTTGTGGCTTTATCATCGATCCGGTCAAGGATTGCCGCTTCGATCTCCTGAGTCGAATGCCCGCTGTCCTTGTACGAAGGTGCGAGATCGTGTCGATCGATTGAGAAGTCAACGCCGACCCTGTTGCTCCAATGAATGCTCGATATTCTTCCTCATGAATGTTCGAAACGAACCTTCATGGATCCATTCTCAACTTTCAATCCGGCTCCGTGTGTGCGAAGATGCTCAGTGAGACCTTCGCTTAACTCGTCGAGCCGGAGTTGTTTCGGCGGTGCGATCGATCGATTGTTACCCATGACAATGGCACCAGGGATGCCCGCGACTCGACGTACTCTTTAACCACGACTCGAATGGCCTCGCAGACCAATCGTTCCGCCTTGCGCAACATACCAAAATCTGATGTCACCAACTCCGTCATCTCCAACCCGGTCCTTTGACCAGTCGGAGACTTCAGTACGAAGTCGGGCCGTTCCTGCTCGGCGTCGATATGCCACTCTTTGGGCTTCTCCTCCGTACGACGCAGGAACGCGAAGACGTGAGCCCGCTCTCTGTCCTTCTGGGTTACTTTGGGGTACATGCTTTTCCAATCTCACCCTATACGCCTCACTCGGAGAGTGGGGCTACCCGTCACACATCCAGGTTCTTCACCTCCAGCGCATGCTCCTCGATGAACTTCCGCCGCTGTTCCACCTCTTCGCCCATGAGGATCGAGAAGAGCGTGTCGGCCTCCGCCGCCCCGTCCCACGTCACCCGCATCAGCGTGCGCTTCGTCGGGTCCATCGTGGTCTC
The DNA here is from genome assembly GCA_041742635.1 of Phycisphaerales bacterium. Taxonomy (GTDB): domain Bacteria; phylum Planctomycetota; class Phycisphaerae; order Phycisphaerales; family UBA1924; genus JTS-AC122. The sequence goes on along the minus strand of JBGSIF010000174.1, from coordinate 727 downwards.
CCACAGTTGCGAAGCGTCCATCTCGCCCAGCCCCTTGAACCGTTTGATCTCCAGCCCACGTCGTCCGACTTCGTGCAGTTTGGACAGGATCGACGGGATATTCGGTACTTCCACGACTTTGGATGAAGACGAAGACGAAGACGAGGCGGCGCGGCCGGTGGTGGCGGGCGAGTCCTCCGCGTCGGTGTCGTCGGCGGTGGCCGTGGTATCGAGCGCGTCGTCGGAGCCGGACGACACGCCCGGTCCACTGTTCCCGTCGCCCTCGTCGCCTCTTGTGACTCCTTGACTTCCTGACTTCGTGCCTTCCCCGCCACCGCCCAACTCCCACGCAAACTTCGTCGGCAGTTTTTCGCCCGTGACGGACTCTTCCTGTACCAGCGCGTAATCGTCGATGGCGATCCCGAGCAGCGCGAGTTGCTCGAACAGCCGTTCGAGTTCCCGGTTCTCGTGCAGTTCCCGCAGCGCGGCGATCGTGCGACGCTGTGACGCCGCCTGCGGCGTGGTCCCACTTGCCCCCGTCGGCGTCTGTATCGCTCCTCCGGCAACCGATGCATCATGGGCTCCGTTGACGGCGGTTACTGGTACCGCACCAGACGGGTCGGCACCGATCGGCGCGGTGGTATTCACGCCGGCTACTTCCGCGTCACCCCCCAGTTCCGCGAGCGCGAGTTGGTGCTTCGCGGCGATCTCTCGCGCCTGCATCTCGGACCACGCGAACGCTTCGCCG
>JBGSIF010000173.1:0-2106 GCA_041742635.1 Phycisphaerales bacterium | reverse complement strand
GACGCCGGAGATCGCGCGGGGAGCGGTCGGGAAGGGAGCCCAGGTCGCGCTGCCGGGGGTGTCGAGCACGCCGTCGTCGTCGCTGTCGGACGGGGCGGTCGGGGTGCCGACGGTGCGCCATTCGGTCGCGCCGATGACGTTACCACCGAGGGTCACGGTGTAGTTCTGACCACCGACATCAATCGGGTTGATCGTGAACTCGAAGGTCGAAACGAAAGCACCAAAGCCGCGGACGACGGCGGGGTTCGGGCCAGCGGCGTCGATCGGCCAAGACGTGGTCTGGGTGCCGAGGGTGTTGTCGATTTCGGACAGCATGGTGAAGGGATCACCACCGCCGGCGACCGGGGGGTTGCCGTTAGCGTTCGCACCGGGGCCGAAGTTGAACGGGGACAGACGGCCCGGGGTGCGGGTTTCGTCTGAGTTGGAGGCCGCCTCGCTCACGGCGAGGGTACCAACGTTCCAGCCGACGTAACCGCCAGCGGGGGCCGCACCAGCGGCATCGTCGAACACGCCGAACTGAACGCGGATGCGACGAGCGGCGCCGTTGCTGGCATCGATCGTGTTGTTCGTGAGCATGACGTCGGTATTACCAACGCGCTCGACGAAGCGGACGCGGAACTCGAAAGCATTAGCGCTGCTCGCAGCGCCAGCGACGGCGAGAAGACCGAACAAAGCAAGATTCTTCACGTGTATCTCCTTCAGATATGGAGGGGTGCAGAGAGAAAAAACACAACAACGACGCCTTGAAGATACATCACGCCCGAAGCGGTGTCAAGCCATTTCCAAGATTTTCTCGTTTTCACGTCCGCGAATATCACTCCGCAGACACCCCTCGAATCTATCTCGTAAACTCATATCTATAAGGCAGTTATGCGAAAATACATGACCGGAACCGGCTTGCAATTGACGTTATAGGCCGTCGCCAAATCGCATTTTGAAGATTCGATATGTACCTTCACGACCCGGTCCGATCAATATGAAAGGCCATTGCTTATTAGTGGATTGTCTCGGAAGCAATGCTCCAGACACCAACTTGACTCCGTCCATTTCTTGTTCGCTCTTGCCGCGTGCGTTCGCGTCGGCAAACTCGGCGTACCGCAGCGATTTGTCCGTGGTGAAGATGTACGCCTCCCCGGATTTGCCGGAACGACCTTCGGGTTGAATGGCCAGCGCCGACATCGAACCGGCGGCCAACGGACGAACCGCTCCGGAACGATACTCGAAGGTACACATGCGTCCTTGGCCGGGGTGAAAGAAGATGAGCGAGCCGGAAGTCAGATCAAAATCCGAGATCCCGCTTGAAATCGGTAGTGCGGGTACTCGGTTGGTGATCGAAGCCTGGTACGCCGCGGCTTCATCGGGTCGGGCGAGCAGTTGACGGGATCCGAGGAAGGTGAGGGTTTCCGATTCTGCAAGGGTGGGAATCCGGTACGCCTGGAGGTCGAGGGATTTGATGGAAGACGCGCAGACGTAGACGACTCCAGGTTCATCCCCGAAACTGGGGAAACTGAATGAGACGGTCGGTTCATCGATAAAAAGTTCGGCATCGGCATCCATGGTCGCGCCGGGTTTGCGGACGACGAGGATGCGGCGGTCTTCGCCGACGATGCGTTTGGAGTAGGCGAGTTCGCCGGCGGGTCCGAGAACTGCGCCCGAGTTGACTGCCTGGTCTTGGACAAGCCAGCGGAGCCGACCGGAGACCCAGTCGATCTTTCCGATCCAACGTTCCCCACTCGATTGGGGTGCTTCGATAAGGAAACCGGAGTCGTCGCAAGAACGTCCGAGAACTATTCCTGGTGGAAGTGTGCCGGACCACCCGATCGGGGTGAGCATCGTGAGTTGGCCTTTTTGAGTTGGCTTGGCGAGTGCGGCTTCGTCGATCGAGTATGCGGTGAGGCGTGTGCTGAGGGCGGGAGATTGGTCGCCGGCACCGAGGAGGACGTTCCAGTTCGGGGCGACGCCGTGCTGAGCGGCGACAAATCGGCCATCGGGACTGACGAGGGGGAGTACTTGGCCGTCGCTTGGGACCAGCCCAATATCCATAATGGCGACGGTGGTGCGTGCGGCGCGGGTGGAACTCTCGGCGGGGCGCTGAGCAACGGGGCC
>JBGSIF010000172.1:0-2327 GCA_041742635.1 Phycisphaerales bacterium | reverse complement strand
GCGAGAACGACAACCCACATCGGCACCGCGGCGGAGAACAACGCCGCGCCAGCGCCCGGCCTGCCCACCGGCGGTACGTTCCAGAGTTCCGTGTGGTAGTTTGGATGCCGAAGCGTTACGCCAACGATGAATCGTTCGACTCGCCTGATCGTGAATCGACACTCCATCGCGGCGATCTCTGTCTTAAGGTGGTACCACTCGTCGCGCGTGCGACGTTCCGATGATTCAGCTGGCCGTCCAGTGGCGTCGAGGTACGGGGGCGCGTGTCCGAGCGTGTCGAGGCGACGCCGCATCGCCTCGACAGCGATGTGCTCATCGCGCCAGCGGCTCGGGTTCACGTTGATGCGGATGCTTCCGTGCTGCACCGCGATGCGTGCCTGATACACGTTCCCCCAACGCACTTGCCAAGAGTGACTCCCCACCCACACCACCACCAGCAGCACCGTCGCCGCCGCCCCGCCCCATTTGAGCGTCTTCCGCACCGCCTTCCTCATCGTCCCCGCTCGCGGCTTCATGATGAGATCCTACCGCACTGCCCGCCACTGGGGTCCGCCGGGCGACGAAAAGAGGCTCTTCTTTTCTTCAAGAGGGGGTGGAGGGGGAGTCTTCTCCCCCTCCATTCGCGGCACTCACGCGCACGGCACACACCGGGGAGATGCAGTGGCCTGCGGCCCGCTTTTGGGGGAAAAGGCAAATGGCGCGAAGGTCGGGCCACCCGCCGCGTCGTGAAACTCCGAATAGGATTTGACGAAAGACACGTTGATGTGCGGCTCGCTTCACCGGCGATCGGTCCACGCGGTGGCGTGCTGTTCGTGACTCACTCTCCGCAGGAACCCTGATATGACCAATCAAATCGTGACGTGCCCGGTGTCCAAGTCAACGGAAGAATCACACACGCACACGACATCGCGCGATCATTTCAGCGGCGGTGATGACCTGCACCGGCGGGTCGCGGAACTAGAGCGAGGCTTGGCCCGGCAGCGATCATCCGCACGGGTTTGGCGGGCAGCCACGCTGGGGCTGCTTGGCTCGGCGGTGTTTCTAGGGGCTGGTGGGCAGCCGCCTCGTGATATGCACGTCGAGACGCTCACGGCAAGAACGATCCAAGTCAAGGACAGTACGGGGGTGACGCGGGTGGAGTTGACGGGTGAGCGAGCCGGCGAGCGGCAAGGGAGCGTGGTGATCTCTTCGATGGAGACGGAGAAGAACCCGAACCAGACGGGACTTTTTCTGGGGTACGACGAAAAGAAGCCGGTGATGCGCGTCATCGGCGTGTCGGATAAAGACGGGAAGTTCGCGAGCGCGATGTACGGCCCCGAGTCGGCGTACATGGTGGATAAGAGCGGGAACAAAGGCTGGTACCAGGCGAGCCTGTTCACCGTGATCGAAGCGGACGGAGCGCGGGGTTCATTTTCGGCCGCTGGCGTCATGGTCAGCGACGGGAAAGGGAAGCGCGCGGACTACTTAAACCACAGCGCGCAGATCGCGAGCGAGAAAAAAAATACTATCATCGGAGCCGGCCATGCCTCGATGCGCGATGGGGCGGGCGCAGAGTCCTCGCTGAGTTCGAGCACGTTGTACTTCAACGGTAACAAGAAATCCACGGGCAGCATGGGTGCCGACGGTTTGCTTTTCAGCAGAACGGATGAGCCGGATTCGTGCTTCGTGACGAACTGGGGCGTGCGGGTGAAGAACGGGATAGGGCAGAGCGCGTCGTTTGGAACGAGCCGGGGTGGGTTTGTCGGAATGACCCTCAGCAGGGCAAACAGCTCACCGCCGGATTTGGGGTGACCCCAAAACACGATGCGGCCTTTGGGATCCCCAGCCGCGGCGGTCCCGGTATGTACGCCGTGACGGATCGGAACGGGGCGTTCTCGTGGTATCGGCAGAAGGACGCGATTGAGACCGCACAAGACATCTGGGGAGGTATTCAGATGATCCGAGAAGTGGGCGAGTTGATCGAGAACGTGACACCAACCAAGTGATCCAGATTGGATGACGGATCGTCTCTTGCGGGCCACCTGCCCTCCCTTCTTGTCTTTTGCATTCAAGTCGGGAGGGGGGGCGGTGCTTGAGTCCATCGCGACGGCATTTCTTTCACCACCCCGCTCCTCCACTACCCCCAGCCCTCCACGAACCAGCGCGCTCGCGCCGCGTGTTCTGACCTGGAGAGATGCAATGGCCTGCGGCCCGCTTTTGGGGGAAAAGGCAAGTGGACCCCGCTCCTCTGTCTCCGCCCGGTCCCTTGTGCCTCGCGGCTTCATGGGAGGGGGGCCTACACGGACGCGGTGGCCGCCTCGCTCGCCGCTGCCGCCCCCCCGCCGCCC
>JBGSIF010000171.1:0-6965 GCA_041742635.1 Phycisphaerales bacterium | reverse complement strand
CGGGGCGGCGGTCGTGATGGAGGGCAGCCGGGGCGTCGGCGCGTGAGGCCGAACGAGGCACCGGAGGAGAAGAAGCCCGAGTCGCCGGTTGGTGGTGGCGTGGGGGTTGATGGTGAGAATGCGGGAGGGAATCGGTGATGCGATTTATTAATAGATTGTGGGAGTCGGTGTGGGGGGGGATGGGGACACTGATTTCTCAAAGGCAGAAGTCGGTGGTACGGGGGTTGGCACGGGTGGTTTCGGCGGTAGTGTTGATGTCGATGTGTGTGCCGGCGATGGGGCAGGGCGGCGGTGGTGGGTCAGTGGCGGTGCGCGCGGGGAAGGTGATCACGGCGGCGACGGGGCAGCCGTATGTGATCGAGGACTGTGTGATCGTGGTGCGGGATGGGCGGATCGTGGCGGTTGGACAGAACGTGGCGATCCCGCCGGACGTGCGCGTGATCGAGATGCCGGACGCGGTAGTGATGCCGGGGCTGGTGTCGGCGAGTTCGTCGGGGCCGGTGTCCGGGTCGCCGGAATCGATCCGAGCGGGGTACCGGGCGGTCGATGCTTTTTCGACGTATGTGGACTATCGAGAACTGCTGGCGTCGGGCGTGACGACGATGCACCTGAGTCCGGGGTGGAACCGGCTGGTGAGTGGGCGGGGCGGCGTGGTGCGGCTTGGCGGCGCGGAGTCGTCGGGTCGGGTACTACGGGAAGAGTCGGATTTGACGGTGAACCTTGGTGAGGGGGCGTGGTCACCGCCGTCGATCGTGAAGGAGTTGGTGCCGCCGTCGTCGGATAATGAGATTGTGCCGCCGACGCTTCAGCGGCCGACGAGCCGGGTGGGGCAGTTTTTGGCGATCAAGGAAGCGATCGAGTTGGCGACGAATCCCGCGCGTGGAGCCGAGTTTGATGTGAACAGTGCCGCGCTGGCGAGGGCGTGGAAGGACAACCTACCACTGCGGGTGCAGTCGCAGCGGTCGGCGGATATCGCCGGGGCGATCGGATTTCTCAGCGAGCGGAAGCGGGCGGGGTACGTCGTGGGCGGGCACGAAGCGGCGGCGGTAGCGAAACAGTTGCAAGACGCGGGGATCGCACTGGTCTACACGATACCAGGGTCGTTCCGCGGGCCGGGCGGGAACCTTGGGAACGATCCGGACGTGATCGAAGCGAACGTACAAGACCTCGCGGTACTGACAGGGGTGAAGTTGGCGATTGGGGTGGGGCCGGGGCAATCGGTGACGGATTTGCTGCTGGCGGCATCAACGGCTCAGCGCGCGGGGCTGCCGGCGCAGCGTGTCATCGAGGCGATTACGCGGGTGCCTGCGGAGATCATGGGCGTGGCGGATGAGGTGGGGTCGATCGCGGTGGGGAAGCGGGCGGACTTTGTGGTGTTGAATGACGAGCCGCTGAGCGGGCGTGCGCAGGTGCAGGGGGTGTATGTGGACGGGGTGCTGGCGTATTCGCTGGGAATGCGGCTGAAGCAGGCGGTGGGTGGGGAGGGTCGGGATGAAGAACATCGCACCGTGGCGATGGTAGTGCGTGCGGGGACGATCTGGATCGGGCCGGGGCAATGGCTGGAACGCGGGGAGGTGCTGATCGAGGATGGGAAGATCACGCAGGTGGGGAAACGGGTGAGTGTGCCCAAGGGGGCGAGGGTGATCGACGCGGGCGCGGATGCGTTTGTGACGCCGGGGTTTATTGATGCGTATGGACATTTGGGCCTGGATGGCGATACGACGGCGCTCAGCGCGGAGCATTCGCTTGTGAGGCTGATCGGCGCGGCGGATGTGTCGGACATCCGCGTTGCACGTTCGGGTGTGACGACGGTGATGACTGCGCCGTACCGTGCGGCGGGGCAGGGGTCGCAGATTACGGCGGTGAAGACGTCGGGTGCGTCGCGCGAGGGGCGGGTGGTGAGCGCGACCGCCGGGGTGGTTTTTGATGTGAGCGACGCCGACCCGATGACGGTGGGGGATCGGTTCAAGGGGCGGATCGAAGCGGGGAAGAAGTACCTGGAAACATGGAAGAAGTACGAACAGGACGTGGCGGAGTGGGAGAAGAAAAAAGCCGCGGGGACGCTGGAAGTAACCAAACCGGCGACCGTGGATGAAGGGCCGGCGGCGGCGAAGCCGGACGATGCGCTCACGGGGACGTGGCGGGCGCGGTTGTTCGGCGGGCCGATCCGGCCGGAGGATGAGCGGGAAGGAACGATCCAGTTCAAGTTGACGGGGAGCACCTTCGAGGGGCGGCTGCTGGAGCCGCCTGTGCCGGTAGAATTCAAGATCACGGGGACGCTGGACGGGAAAAAGATCAGCGGGAAACTGGAGATTGAGAGCCGGGGGCTAGGGTACCCGACGTTCGAGGGTGTGATCGATCGTGACGACCACGCGACGGGGACGATCAACTTCCAAGGCTTGACGGTGAACTTCGACATGCGTCGAACGGATAAGGGGGATGTGGAGTTCAAGGTTGCATCGTCGAAGAAGCGGAAGACGACGGGGAAGGATGGGAGGCCGCTGCCGCCCAAAGTGGATGAATCGCTGGAGCCGATGAAACTCGCGCTCGAGAAGAAGATTCCGCTGGTGGTGTCGTGTACGACGGAGCAGCAGATCGATGCGGTGCTGGATGTGCTGGTGGACCAGAATGACCTGGCGGTGGTCCTGCTGGGAGCGCCGACGGCAAAGAAGCACGCGGCACGGCTGAGCGAGAAGAACGTGGCGGTGATCCCGCCGGCGGGGGTGATGAGAAAAGAGAAGGCCGAGTGGTACCACCAGTTGGATGATCTGACTCGGCGGGGGGTGCGGGTGGCGATGCAGAGTGACGTTGAGGACGGGGCGCGGACGTTGCCGGGGGTGGCGATGTACGCCGTGCAGCAAGGGTGGTCCGGCGAAGCCGCGCTGTCGGCGCTGACGATCGACGCGGCACGGGCGTATCGGCTGGAAGGCAAGATCGGGTCGATCGCTCCGGGGAAAGACGGGGACCTGGTGATCTTCAGCGGGTATCCGTTGGATCCGGCGAGCGAAGTGCGACGGGTGATCGTGGGCGGGGAAGAGGTGAAGCGATGAAGATATTGACAAAGCACATCATCAGACACCGAAGTCGTCCTCAAAAGCAGGACGACTTCGGTGGCACGGCTGCGCTATTTTTCGCTTGCGCCGCGCTGGCACTCATCGGGATGTTCGCGCCGCATGTACGCGCGGCGGAGGACGTGCTGGTGATGCGGGTGGGGAAAGTGGTAACGATGGATGCGAAGGAGACGGTGGTAAATAACGCCGTGGTAGTGGTGAGGGGTGGGAAGTTTGAATCGGTGAAGAAGGGGAGCGAGATGCCGGCGGGGCAGGAGCCGGCGGGGGCACGGGTGATCGAGATGCCGGAGTGCTGGCTGGTGCCGGGATTCGTGGATTGTCATAACCACACGGGTGGGTCGCTGCGCGACCTGAACGACATGGTGTATCTGACGAATCCTGGGCTGCGGACTCTGGACACGGTGGTGCCGGAGAGTGATGACGTGAAGCGAGGGCGGATGGGCGGCGTGACGACGGCACTGCTGATCCCGGGGTCGGGGACGAACCTATCGGGGTTCGGCACGATCGTGAAGTTCGCGGGGGACACGGTTGATGAGATGGTGTTGAAGGCACCGGGGTCGATCAAGATCGCGCAGGCAGGGAATCCCGAGCGATACTGGTACGGTGTTGGACGGACGATGATGAACTACAACACGCGCCAGACATTGACCAAGGCGCAGCGTTACCACGAAGCGTGGACGGCGTTCGAGAAAGGCACCGCCAAGGAGAAGCCTGCGTTCGATCCTGTCTTCGATGATTTTCGAGGGTTGTTCAGGCACGAATATGTCGCGTCGATGCACACTCAGATCTACCAGGTGGTGATGACGAGCATTGACATGATGGCGCGGAAGTTCAAAGTGCGCACGGTGTTGGATCACAGCACGTTCGACGCGTGGAAGAACGCGCCGGTGATCCTCGAAACCGGCGAAGACATGATCCAGACAATCTGTGGCCCGCGTACGTTTTACCTTGATCCAACGCAGCGCCGGATGAACGGGATCGCGGCGCGGTGGAGTCAGGCCGGGCTCAAGCAAGTGGGGATCAATACGGATGCGCCGGTGATCCCTCAGGAAGAGTTACCATTTCAGGCAGCGATGAACTGCTGGTTCGGGTTCAAGCCGTACTTGGCGTTGAAGGCACTGACGAGCGTCCCGGCCGGTGCGTTGATGGTTGACGACCGCGTGGGATCGATCGAAGCCGGGAAAGACGCGGACTTCGGCGTGTGGACGGGTGATCCGCTCGACCCGCGGAGTCGGTGCAAGATCACGGTGATTAATGGGAAGATCGTGAATGATGGGCGTGGTGGGCAGAGGTGGTAGGGGAGGGATCGGGCTCGGGAATAAGGATCAGGAGGAGGGAAGGGGTTTGTGGATGAGGCACTTGGCGTTAGGCGTTAGGCATTAGGCGTTCGGCGGTGGGAGTGGTTGCTTCGGAGGTTGAACGTGCGAACAGGTGTGCGAACAAACGTGATGATCGCCGCGGCGTGGGTGGCCGGGCTGGTGTACACGGCGGCGGTGGGTGCTGATGAAGCCGTCGTCGTGGTGAAGGCGGGGAAGGTCATCACGGTGAGCGGCGAGGAGATCCCGCAAGGCGAGATCGTGATCGTTGATGGGAAGATCCGGCTGGTGGGGCGGAAACTGGAATACCCCAAGGGCGCGACGATCATCGACGCACCGGGCGAAACGGTGATGCCGGGGATGATCCACTTGCGGGCGCGGACGGATGCGCCCACGTACCAACGCTCGGGCATCCGAGGGAATCTGAAGGTGGCGGACGAGGTGAACCTGAGCGAGGTGGACTTTGAGCCGTTCGTGAAGAACGGGTTCACCGCGGCGGTGTGGATGCCGATGGGGACGGGGTTGCCGGGGATGCCGGCGATCTATCGAACGGGTGGGCCGGCGGACGAGCAAGTGATCGATGCGCCGGGGTACGTGCGGTTCACGATGAACTCGCAGCCGAGGGATAAGCAGGGGCTGCGTGACGCGCTGAAGAAGGCCAAGACCGAGATCGAGAAGGTCGAGAAGGCTAAGAAGGATCTGGAAGAGAAAAAGAAGAAGGACGAAGAAGCGGCGAAGAAAGCAGCGGAGGAGAAAAAGGATGCGCCGGCACCGGCTCCCACCCCGGGGCCGGCGCCGAATCCCGTGCAGGGACCGCCGCCGTTGCCAACACCCCCCGTGCCAACACCCCCCGTGCCTTCGCCTGGATCGAAACCCGGGGAGGCGGCGAAGCCGGGCGAGCCGGAAACGAAGTTACCGGAGATCGACCCGGCGTACCGCCCGTTGACGGATCTACTTGAGAAGAAAGCCGGGGCGGCGCGGCTGGTGCTGGAGATCAACAAGTCGGCGGATATTCTGCACGCACAGGATGTGCTCCAGGACTACGAAGCGATTTCGCCGGTGTACTACATGGGCGGATTCCCGGGGCAGGCGGATTACAACTACATTGTGGCGAAGTTGGTGGAGGGCAAAACGATGGTGGTGATGCCGCCGTCGCTGCACCGATTGCCTCAAACGAGCAAGCGGTACAACCCGGCGTGCGAGTTGATGTTCGAGGGCATCGATGTGGCCTACGTGCCCGCGAGCGATTCGGCGTTCGAACTGGAAAACTATCGAGAGAAGGCGGCGGACGTCGCTCGTGCTGGTGGTGAACGGGTGCCGACGCTGAGGGCAATCACGATCAACCCGGCCAAGATTGCCGGGCTTGACAAGCGGCTGGGGACGATCGAAAAAGGGAAAGACGCCGACTTGGTGTTTCTGTCGGGTGACCCGCTGGATCCCGCATCGCGGGTGACGCGGGTGATGATTTTGGGGACGATCGCGTGGGACGCGAAGAAGGAGGCGTCACGATGAGGTCGTACACGATGATCCCGGGTGGCGTGCGCGTTGCGTTTGAACAAGCACGGGTTTGGGTTGGTGCGGTTCTGGCTTCTACCAAGACACTGACTTCTCACAAGCAGAAGTCAGTGGCACTGAGCGTGGCACGGTTTGGCCGTGGTGCCTGTTTGCCGGCTGCGACGCTGGTTGCGGGCGTAATGGGCCTGAGCGACGTGGCGCATTCGCTGCCCCAGCCGCCGGCTCCATCGCCCGCGGCACCAACGGCGGGCACGAAGCCCGAAGAGAAGAAGGACAAGAAGCCGGAAAAGCCGGATCGATGGTTTGCGGTGAAGGGTGGCACCGTACACACGGTATCGGGCCCGGTGCTGGAAGGCGCGACGATCGTGTGCAAGAACGGGAAGATCTACGAGGTTGGTCGGCGGGCGATCATCCCTGAGGGAGCCGAAGTACTCGACGCGACGGGGTTTCATGTGTACCCGGGGCTGGTGGCGGTGCGGTCGTTGACGGTGATCGGGGGTGAACCGCCGGAGGATACAACAGATGTGTTTTCGCTTCAGTCGGCGGCCGCGCTGGCCGGCGGGCTGACTACGGTGGTGACGCAGAACACCGCGGCGAAGATAACGTTCGGGACCGTCGAGAACATCTCGATCAAACGCAATTTGTTCGAGACGGTGCGGTACCGGTCGAACGACCCCGGGGGCAAGCGTCGGCTGCGCGAGGGGTTCGAGAAGGCTCGCGCGTACCTGCGTGATGTACGCAACTTTGAAGAGAACCGGGCACGCAGCCCGGAGGCGAAAGCGCCGGACGATAAGGACGTGAAGTCGGGGGACGCCGGGCTGGCACTACGGCTGATGAAAGGCGAAGTCACTGGGTTGGTAGAGGCGGATGAACTGAATGACCTGGTGCAGTTGTGCGAACTGGCGGAGGAATACGGTGGGCGGTTCGTTGTGCAGGGGGCACGCGAAGGATGGATCATCGCGCCGCGGCTGGCGCGCGCGGGGATCGGGTGCATCGTGACGCCGCGGACGCGGCAGGACGCGGACAAGCGGCTGATGCGTCCGAACGGCGGGACGATCGAGAA